>JBJMPK010000217.1:0-18894 GCA_045803245.1 Gemmatimonadales bacterium | reverse complement strand
TGAGTCACATGAGACGAAGAATTTGGCCGCAGATGAACGCAGATAAACGCGGATCGTTCCGTTCCCATTGTCACTCCGTTTCAACTCTGCAATGAGGATTCTTGTTCAAAAGCACACCAGCGCAGCTCGTGGTGCCGGTGGGACTTTCCATGCGAGCTGGAATCTTTCCGGTGTGCTGTTGAACAAAAACCCTGGTTTCCGAGAGGAAGGGGAACCGTGAGGGAAATGGAGCTATCCGTGCCTTTGATCCGTGTTCATCCGTGGCTGCTGTTGTTTTTATCTGCGCGGGTACCCGCGAAGCGGGTGCTGCGTTCATCTGCGGCCAATTCCTCTGCCTATGTGACTCAGGTCACGGGTCATGGCACATTTTCTCATATCCTCTCTAATGGGGACCGGCGACAACCACTTTGGACGAATATCATGGCGACCCTTCGACTACGCTCAGGGCGGGCCCGGCAGCGGCGCTGGCGAAGGATTGAGCCCAAAAGAGTGAAGCGGGCCCGCAAGGTGTCGGCACCCGAAGTCATCAGCGATCCAGTCGAATCGGCGGAGGCGGCGGGACTGCGTTATGTCAGTGACACTCAGCCCGGAATTCGGCGGAAGAAGGCCGGCAAGGGTTTCACCTACGTGGGGACCGACGGCAAAACGATTCGAGACGCGAAGGAATTGACCCGGATCCGTTCGCTCGCGATTCCCCCGGCATACACCGACGTCTGGATCTGCCCCAACCCCCATGGCCACATCCAGGCCACCGGCCGGGATGCCCGAGGCCGAAAGCAATATCGTTACCACCCCAAATGGCGTGAGGTCCGGGACGAAACCAAGTTCGGCCGGATGCTGGCCTTCAGCGAGGTGTTACCGAAAATTCGGCAACGGCTGGAGCGCGACCTCAGCCGACAGGGATTGCCGCGGGAGAAGGTCCTCGCCGCGGTGGTGCGGCTGCTGGAATGCACCCGTATTCGGGTCGGCAACGACGAGTACGCCAAGGCGAACCGCTCCTATGGACTCACCACGCTGCAGGACCGGCACGTCGAGATCTCAGGATCCAACCTCCGGTTCGAGTTCCGGGGCAAGAGCGGCAAGACCCACACCGTGAGCCTGAACGACCGCCGACTTGCCCGCATTGTGCATCGCTGTCAGGCACTGCCGGGCGAGGATCTCTTTCAGTACCTCGACGACGACGGAGTGCGCCAGACCATAGGCTCGGGAGACGTGAACGACTACATCCGGGAGCTTTCGGGCCAGGAGTTCACGGCCAAGGATTTCCGCACCTGGGCCGGCACCCTGCTGGCAGTTGCGGCGCTGACCGAAGTCGGCACCTGGACCACCCAACGCCAGGCGAAATCGAACGTGCTGCGGGCGATCGATCGTGTCGCCGAGCAGCTCAACAATACCCGGGCGGTGTGTCGCAAGTATTACGTGCACCCGGTGGTCTTCGAGACCTATCTTGCGGGCACTATGGCGGACGAACTGCAGGACGGGACCAAGGAGGCCGCGAAGAGCGCACTGGCGGATGACGAAGCCTCGGTGGTCCGTCTGCTGCGCCGCCACCTCCCCGGTCAGGCGAGCTGAGCAACGTGCACGTTTTCCTCGCCCTCTACCTCTGGGTGATTGCGTCCTGGGCCTGCTCGCCCTCGAGTGAGAAGGTCAAAGCCGCCGACTGGCAGCGCGTTCCAGTTGCTATCGAGCTGCGCCTGGCAAAGGGTGCGCCGGGTCCCGGACTCATCCCCGCCGCGGTCTACGGCCAGGCCGCGACTGTGTATCTCCAGTCGAAGCCCCAGCTTTCCCATAGCGACATCGCCCGGGTCGAGGCGGTAAAGACGAGGATTGGCAATGGACTTGATCTTGAGGTCTGGCTGACGAAAACCGGAGCCGCGCGGATGGCTGACCTGACGGCGCACCACATCGGTGATAGTCTTGCAGTACTGGTCAACTCCGTGGTCGTGTCCGTCCCAATCATTCGAGATACCCTCGACCTCGGCACTAAGCTGCCAACTTCCATCGGGGTTCCCATGGGGCCCAAGGAGGCCGGCCAATTGGCTCAGGCCGTGTCGAAGACCTGGCCCGCTGCTCCGCGGAGAGGAGCTCGATAGCGCCTGTGTGACACTCACGCCGTTCCGGCGTCTCCCCTCGTGAGACCCGGTCTGGCGCGGCCCTCCTCGATATCCCGCCGTCGTTCGTTCCCCGCCAGCACGGTTTCACACCGCCGGATGTGCCGCTCATGCCCGAATCGTTCGTGGAACATGGGGTTGTTCTTAACGTAGGGCGCAGCCGCTGGTCCCGGCGGATGCTGTGGGGTGCCATGCCCGTTTCGCCACCGCGCGCCGCCCGGCCACGCTCTGCCATCCCACTCATACCTGGCCCGCAGCACACGGCCTGGATGATCGTCCTGGGCGGCTGGACGCTGGTCGGGCTCGGGTACTTCCTGTCCGGTGCGTTCGCGGCGTCGACGGCCGGCTTGCCGGCTCCCCGCTGGCCGCGCCTGCTGCTGTTTTCCTTGGGAACGGCGTGGGTCTGGGCTGCGCTCACACCCCCCACGTTATGGCTCACCCGGAACGCGACCCTGGCGCCCGAGCGCCGGCTCCGAAGTGCGGCCATCTACGGCCTGGTCGGACTCGGGTTCTTCTTTACCGCCGGCTTGCTCGAGTGGTTGGTCGGCCTCGCGACCGGCATGGCGGCGGCGGGACAGTTCGGGCCGAGTCTGCTCTCCGATTGCCTGGCGACCCGCCTGCTGGCCTATCTGGCGATCGTCACGCTGGGACGCTCGGCCTACTACTTCGGTCTGTACCGCACCCGGCAGCTGCACGCCTCCGAGCTCGAGGCCAGGCTGACACGGACCCACCTCCAGGTGCTGAAGATGCAGCTCCAACCGCACTTCTTGTTCAATACCCTGAACGCCGTCGCGGAGCTGGTGCACACCGAGCCCGAAGCCGCGGACCAGATGATTACCCGGCTGGGGCGCCTTCTCCGGCTGTCTCTCGACAACGCCGGGCATCAGGTGGTTCCGCTGCGGCAGGAGATCGATTTCCTCCGGGTCTATCTCGATATCGAGCAGGTCCGCTTCCAGGACCGGCTGCAGATCGTCTGGGACGTGGCGCCGGAGACGCTCGAAGCCGCCGTTCCTACGCTGCTCTGGCAACCGGTGCTTGAAAATGCCATCCGACACGGCGTCACCCCGCTGGCTGGACGGGGCCGCATCGTCATCGCCTCCCACCGCGAGGGAACCGAGCTGGTGTTGGAGATCCGGGACAACGGTATGGGTCTGCCTCCCGGCGGTGCGCCGCGGGAAGGCGTCGGGCTTCGCAATATTCGCGAGCGAGTCGGCCAGCTGTACGGCTCGCAGGCGGTGTTCACCCTCACGGCGGCGCTGGGCGGAGGAGTCATCGCTACCCTACGGCTGCCCTTCACCACCTATGAAGGCCCCCAGACCCCGGTACCGCCGGGCCAGTCCAACCTGAGGGAGGTGACCGGATGACCGTGCGAGTGATCGTGGCCGATGATGAGCCGATCGGGCGGCAGCGCCTGGTGCGCCTGCTGCAATCCGAGCCCGACACCGAGGTGGTGGCCGCTTGCGCCGACGGCGAGGAAGCGGTGGAAGCGATCCGCGAACACGTACCTGACATCGTGCTGCTCGATATCCAGATGCCGCATCTCGATGGGTTCGAGGTCGTTGCCGCCCTGGGAGAGGCGCAGCAACCGGCGGTCATTTTCTGCACTGCCCACGACCAGTACGCCCTGCGCGCTTTCGAGATCCATGCCTTCGACTATCTGCTCAAACCGGTGGATCAGGATCGGCTGCGGGAAGCGATGGGGCGAGCGGTCGTTACTCCGGGGAGGCCGGCCCACGGCAGCGTCACCGGCCGGATTCTGGGGCTGCTCGAAAAACTGAGCTCCCGGGAGCGGGCCCGGGGCCAGGACCGGCTGGTGGTTCGCACGCCGGAGCGGGCGTTTTTCCTCCGTACCGATACCATCGACTATATCGAAGCCGCCGGGAAATTTGTGCACCTCCACGTCGGCCGCAGCATCCACGCCTTACGCGAGAGCATGGCGGAGCTGGAGCAGGAGCTCGACCCTGCCCGCTTTCTTCGCATCAGCCGCTCCGTGATCGTCAACCTCGACCGCATCCAGGAAATCCAGCCCTGGTTTCAGGGTGATTACGTGCTCATCCTCAGCGACGGAACCAAGCTGACCTCGACGCGCGGGTACCGGGACAACATGAGACGGCTGTTGGGAAGGTCGGCGTGAGGGCAGCGGGGCGGCGGGGCAGCGGTGCGGCTTTCTTGGCCGGTCTCTTAGTCACCCTGTCGTGCCAGGGCCCGAGGCAGAACATGGGGCCGGCGCCGGTGGAGGCGAGCGAGTTTTCCCTCGTACTCAACAGCCACCATCTCCTGGACGTGAACATCTTCATTCAGCACGATGGCCAGGCCGACCGGGTCACGACGGTTTCCGCATCGTCCTCCAAGACGCTTGCGCTACCGGTCTGGATGCTGGGGCAGTCGAGGACGATTCGCCTCATCGCGGAGCCGATCGGCGATGATACCCGCTATACCACCGATCTCCTCAGCGTGCAGCCCGGCCAGATCGTCGAGCTCAATGTCGAGAACCCGATCGCCCGCTCTAACTACAGCATTCAGTGATCTAATTGCCGTGGCCGCCCACCTGGCCGTTGCCTCCCTCGAACAGACCGGGCCCGCCAAGAACCCGGTACACCACGTACATACCTCCCGCTAATACCCCACCCAACAGCGTCGTCCCCCCGATGGAGAGACGGCGCTGCTGAAGCCCTGCAACGGCTTGACGTGGGAGCTTGACATGTTCGCCATGCCAGTCGGTGCGAATTCCCCGGTAGGACTCGATCTCGCGGACCTCGAGATCGAGCACGGTGGAATCGGCGGTGACTACATCGCCTTCGATGTGGAGGATTTCCGGCCCGATCTCCGGTGTCAAATCTCTGGATCCCTCGCTGGTGAGCTGCGCCGATACCCGCTGCCCCGGTGGTGGGGCCGGGTTCTCCAGAGGACGGTACGTGTAGCAGCCGGCAAGCAGCAAGCCGGCGAGGATGCAGAGTCGGCTCATTCAGTTACCCAACGGCACCGAGCTGGTGTAGTCCAGCAACGGGCAGGGATTGGGATCGTTCGCGTTGCGGCCGACCGGTGACACGTTCGGCGTATGAGGGTTGGCGTTGATCTCCGTGATTCCATACGGCAGCCTTCCGGGCACCGGGTTGGATCCCGGCACTGGGCTGCCCAGCGCGGAGGGTGCCGGCGCAAGGGCGGGGAGACAGGTACGCTTGTAATCGTTCCACGCCTCGATGTTCAGGAAGAGGGTGACGTACTTCTCCTCCATGATGTTTTGCAAAGTTGCCGGCACGGTTGGCAGCGGGGTAAAGACGATCGGCGTGCTCCCGCGAGCACCGAAGGAGCGGTTTTGCCGCGCGGCATCCAGATATGGCTGGGCCGCCCCCTGCCCTCCAGTCTGGAAGGCCGCCTCCGCCCCGATCAACTGGGTTTCGGCGTAGGTGATCACCGGCATCCGAACATCACCGGGATCGGTGTTCGCATCGATGAAGTTGAAGAGGGAGTAATCCCCCCCGTCATCGGTCGGTGATCCAGTTCCGGGCGGTGAGCCACTGCCGTTGTAGATGCCTGGCGCGGTCTGGAGATTGGTCGACCCACCGGGCCGATACCCGAAGAACCCGACCGGCAGCTCGTCACCCGCGACCGCGGGGTTGGGATCGAACACCGCCTGCTGGAAATAGAAGTTCAAGCGCTCGTCATTATCCACGCCCTGAGCAATGCGGCGCTTCATCAACTCGACCAGCGCCGCGCCCGGTCCGATGTCACCCCGCGTGCTCATGAACTGCCACCAGACATTCTGCCCGGTGGGCGACTGGTCATGGAACCACAGCATGTCATTGAGCGGCGTGTTGATGCCCAGAGGGACCTCGGCTAATGCGAGTGCGTAGTGAGACGGATCGACTTCAGCCAGATGCATGTGATATCTGGCCTTCAGAGAATGGGCCACCTGGGTGTATACCGCCGCCAGGGCGGCTGCGTCTCCGCCGCGATCGGTGTAGATCAGCTCGGAGTTGTCTGAAGGAGGACCGGCGTTCGGTGCGGCCGGGGTAGCCGTCAGGAAAAAAATCGCTGAGTCGAGCTGAACCAGCATGTCGGAGTAGACTTGCAGCTGCGGATCGAACGCTGGGGTCGGGATGGTGGAATCGGCGGCCTCTCGATAGGGAATGTCACCCCAGATCGATGCGGCCATACCGATCACCAGCGCCTCGTAGACCTTCCCGATGCCGAGGTAGATCGAGTCATTGGCCACCCGCGCGAGCTGCTGCATCTTGTGGATGTCGAGCAGCCCTCCCCCGCCCTGGATGACAATGGCCGACCCATAAACCGAGTAGAAATGCGGGTCGATGGTGGACGGGTCCATCTGATAGAGATCGTACCCCACCTGCTGTCGGGTAATACCGGCGATTTGCTGCACGTATTCCGCGGCATTCCGCGCCAGCTGACCTTCGAACTGCACCGACTGAAGCGCCTGGATCCCGATATAGAGGGGACCCGGACGGGTGAGCTTGGTAATGTTGTTCGGGTCCTGGTCCAATCCCGGCCCGGAGAGAAAGTCACCGCACCCGGCAGCGCTGACGGCGAGGGCGGCACTCAGCAGAAATCTGAGCGAGTGTCTCATGGCAGCTGTTCCCTCTGACGCTAGCGGTTAAGGGTGAGCGAGAACACGTACGAGCGGCTCTGCGGGCTGTTGAAATAGTCGAAGCCCCGCGCCGGACTGGCTGAGCCAAGCAGCGAGGTCTCGGGGTCGACACCAGTGTAGCTGGTCCAGGTGTGCAGGTTCCGTCCGGCCACGCGCAGCTCCATGCTGCTGAAGCCGAGCAGGCGGCTGACCCAGGCCTGGTCGAAAGTGTATCCCAGCGAGAGCTCCCGCAGCTTCACGAAGCTGGCGTCCTCGTTGAACTGCGACTTGGGGCCGTTGAAGATTCCGCCGCTGCCGGTAAACCACGACTCGCCGATCGGAACCGGCGTGCCGGCGCCGGGCCCGGCCACCGTTTCGTTGCCAAAGTACGTGTCGCCGAAGACGAAGTTGCCGCCGTCGCGCATCACCTGCGATTCCTTGGAGGTGCCGAAGTGGTTGAGTGCCCCCTTGGTCTGGTTGCTGGCGACGCCGCCCTGCCGAATGTCGAGCAGTCCGCCGACAGAGAACTTGTTGATCCGGAATGACGTCCGAACCGATCCGGTCCAATCGGGATTGGGATTGCCGATGACGTAGTTGCCGGCGACGTCGGGTTGGGGAAACCCGTCCGGAGCGATGTACAGCGCGCCGGCTGGTGCGCCCTGGCACTGCCCCGCGGTGTTGTCCAGGTCCACGCCGTTGAAGCTGAGGCCCCGGCCGCAGCGAATGAAATCGGTGCCATAGTAGACGCCGAGCGGCTGCCCCTGAATGGCTACGGCCTGGATGCCGGTCAGGCCGTTGTTGCCGCCGCTGATCGGGAAGGGAACAAACTGCACGCCCGCGAGATCGAGCACCCGGCTGCGGTTGGTGGCAACCTGTAAGCCGACGTCCCAGCCGAAATTCCGGGTGGTGATCGGCCGCACGTTCAGGGCGATCTCGATGCCCGCATTGCGCAGCTTCGCCGCGTTCGCCGGCTTTTGGGTGTAGCCCGTGCTCCCCGCGGTGGGAAGGTTGAGGATGACGTCGGTGGACAGGGCGCGATACCAGGTGAAGCCGAGATCGGCCTTGTCCTGCCAGAGGCCGAGATCGAACCCGGTCTCGAATTCCTTCACCCGCTCGGGACCGAGGTCGGTCGTCGGCAGGATGTAGCTGGAGATCAGACCACCGACGCCGTTCTGTTGGGTCGAGATGGCCGGCCCCCAGCCCCCATCGGTCCCGCCCCAACCCCCGAGCAGGACGCTGGAGAGCAGATACGGCGCCGGCTGCGTGCCGCTCTGGCCGTAGGCCGCGCGGATTTTACCGAAGGTCAGGAACCGGTTGGTTCCCTCGGCGCTACGATAGAAGGTCCAGGCCGCGCTTCCCTTGGGGTACCAGTTGTGTCGGGTGGTTGCACCGAAGGTCGAAGCACCGTCGTTGCGAACCGCTGCGGTGAGGAACAACTGTTCGAACAGATCCGCGGAAACCTGGGCAAAGTACGACTCCAGCCGAATGGTCTGCTGGTAGTCATAGGGCGGCAGCTGGGCCGAAGTATTGCCCAGATTGAACGGCTGGGGAGCGATCAGCCCGGTTCCCAGCGTCTGCCGGCTCTGGTACTTGTTGGAGTTGAGGTTTTGTCCCACCGTCACCGACCCGCTAAAGGCCGGGCTCAGCTTGTATCGGGCCGTCGCGGTCAAGTTGTGGTCAATCTGGAAGGTCTTGATGTAACCGGCGTTGACTCCACCCACCCCGTTGACCCCGACGATGGTGGTATTGGAGGTGGACCAGGGCCAGCCCTGGGTCCGCTCGTCGTTCGAGTAATCGGCCCCCAGGGTGTAATTGAAGGACAGCCAGGGAGTCGCGGCATACTCGGCGTTGATGCCGCCGAACGTCCGCCCGACCTGGGATTTATTGAACGATTCGTTGGCCACGAAGAAGGGGTTGTCGTACCCTCGAGTTCCCTGTTCCGAACCAGCCGCTGGATTGGGGAAGCGGTAGGACCGCTGCAGTCCGGTGACCGGATCCAGAAACGGCAGGTTGTTGAACTCCGGGGGAGACCGCCACGCACCCAGCAGGAGGCCGTCGGTGCTGTTCCGGCTGGTTACGAACCCACCACTTCCGTCGATGTAGGCGATATTCGCTCCCACTTTCAGGTTATCGAAGACCCGGTGAGAGCCGTTGAAGCGCACCGAGAAGCGGTCGAACTTGTCGTTATGGCCGGTGATGTCGCCCCGCTGATTGGTGGACCCACCGGAGAGGAAGAACGTCGTCCGATCGTTTCCACCCGAAATCGTCAAGGCGTTGTCGAAGGTGTGGCCGGTCTGGAACATCTCGCTCGAGTGATCGAACGTAGGACTCCCCGGAGCGAGGAGCGGTCCCCAGCTCACCGCCTGCGGGAAGGGCACGAAGCAGTTCGCGGTTCCTCCCGACTGACAGGATGGCGCCACGCCACCGGTACCGAGCCCGTACTTGGTCTGGAGCTCGGGCAGCCGGCCGACATCGTCAAACGAAGCCGAGCTGCGCAACGAGTACTTGGTGGGGCCGGGCCGGCCCTTCTTGGTGGTGATCAGAATGACTCCCTGGCCGGCGCGCGATCCATAGATCGCTCCCGAGGCCGCGCCCTTGAGCACCTCCACATTTTCGATGTCGTTGGGGTTGATGTCGACGGCACGGTTGGACGGGGCCGCGCTGGAGTTGATCGCCCCACTGCTCGGATTGTTATAGCTGATCGAGTTATCGATGGGGACGCCATCGACGATGATGAGCGGTTGGGCGTCTGCCCCCGAGAGGCCGCTGCCGGCGCTGATGGTGGTCTGACCCCGGATCAGAATGCTGGCGGAGGCACCGGGGTCGCCCGAACTCGAGGTGATCGTGACGTTCGGTGCCTTGGCCGCCAGCGCGTTGATAATGTTCGGCTCCGCGCTCCGGACGATCGTGAGTGAATCGACCGCGCTCCGTCCGGTGCCGAGCTTCTCCACCTCACTCACGGTTCCTGCTCCGGTGACGACCAGCTCCCCGAGTTGCAGCGGGTTGTCGGGCAAGGAGAAGTCATGAGTCGCTGGACCGGAGCTCAGATCGACCTGGGCCGAACGGGCCTTGTAGCCCACCAACCGCGCGGTCACGGTCACCGGCGCTGACGGCACCCGCGCACCGGGGATGAGAATGGTGTAGCTGCCGTCGGGCCGTGTCACCGCCCCCGCGCTCAGCTGTTCGATGATGACGCCGGCGGAAGCCAGCGGCTGACCCGACTCGCTGGTTACCCGGCCGGTAAGCGTTACCGGTTGCTGGGCCAGGAGCCCGCCCGGCTGCAGCATCACGGCGGTGGCGAGCCATCCCAGCAGCCGCGGAAGCCGGGTCGTTCCAGACAATTTCTGTGGCATCTGTTTTTCCTCCATAGACATTTCACAGCGTGTGACGGGCAGAATGGGAAAGGCCCCGGGGCTCGTCACCGGCCCCGAGGCGCCGATCTACGGTCGAAACCGATAGCCCCACGCCAGCGCGGTGAGAATGTGGCGGGGATTGGCTGGATCGTCCTCCAGCTTTCGTCGCAGCCGCGCAATGTGAGTGTCAACCGCACGGCGGCTGACGGCTGCTCCCGCCCCCCAGATCTCTCGCAACAGCTCGATGCGGGAGGCAATGGCGCCGCGGCGCCGGATCAGCGCCAGCAGGAGCCGAAACTCCGTATGGGTCAGCCGGACCGGCTGGCCGGCGCGCAGCACGGTCTGAGTGGCCGGCTCGAGGAGCACGCTGCCGAACTGGATCGTTCCTGCCCAACCGGGCGACGCCGCAGCCGGAAGGTGGCGCGTGCGATGCAGCAGCTCCTCGATCCGGGCAATGAGCTCTCGCACCGTGGAAGGATCGGGATGAGCGTTGTCGGCCAGCTCGGCCCGGGCGTCGCGGATCGTTTCCAGATCACCCGGGAGCGGCGTCGGGATCTGATATTCGTGGACTACCGGCCGGGCGCTGTCGGGCGCGGCGATCTGCGTCTCCGCCGGCCAGTTCGGAACGCCGGGATCCGAGGATCCAGTGTCCTGGGCCGACGAGCCTGACGGGCTCGACTTGGGATCGTCGTCGATAATGAGAATTCGCGTAGCGCCTCCGAGCATCGAGGAGCCGCGTCACGGGGTGTGACGTCGATGCCACCGCCGGGTTGAGATCCGGCGGTTACGTTAGGCGGTACCCGCTAAGGGGAGAACAGATTGGGAGCGGAATGCCGCTCTACGTGCGCGAAGTGCGTGTTCGAGGGTATGAAGTGGGAATGGAACGATGGCGGCTCTGGAACGGCGCCGACCTACGGCTGTTTCAATTCGAGCGGTTGAGCCGTTCCTCCGTTTCGGCTTTCAACGATTCGAGCCGCTGAGCCATCACCTCGGCCTGGAGATCGAAATGGGATCCATGCCAGGCCGGGACGCCGGCCCGTAAAATGATGGCCTGGGGGGACGCGTGAATCACTCCAACCTGTTCCGCGATCTTACGGGAGAGAGGGCGGCAGTGGATTACGTCCACGAGGTAGACCGGCACATCGTGGTGCAGCCGCCGGAGCGAGCGCATTTCCTCATATGCAAGCCCGCTGGTAGGACAGATGGGACTGTGCTTGTACAGCACCGCGAGAGGCTCGGAGAGGGCACTGGCGACGTCCGCTTCGCTAGCGATCTTGCGCATACCCAAACGTAGCAGGGTTACCACCGGCCTTCTACGCCAGCCGCATGCGCTCCACCAGGCGCTGAAAGCGGGGATCCGGCCGCAATCCCTCGAGCAAGGGCTCGATGTTGAGATAGGCCAGCCAGCCACGCCGCTCCCGGTAGGCCCGCTCCAGCCACTCGAATGCCGGATCGAGATCACCCAGGGACACGTAGAGCCCGGTGAACGCCACCGGGGTGACGTACTGATGCTTCGCCCGTTCATGCAGTTGGCTCAGAATGGCGCGGGCCTCCGCCTCCCTCCCGCGCCGCGCGGCCACATGGCCCAGGCCGGCAAAGGCCATGACGTCGTGATGGGTGCTCGCCATCGCCTCCTTGAACGATGCGGCGGCCTCGTCGAACATCCCCTGTTGCAGGTAGACCAGCCCCAGCAGCCGGTGGGTCTCCTCCGCCATCGGATCCATCGTCAGCGCGCGCCGAAGAGTGTCCAGGGCGGGATCGTATTGCCGGGCGTAATACTGGAGCCAGCCCAGACTGCGCCGGATCGACACCGAGGCAGGATCGAGCTCGATGGCAGCGCGGCCTTCGGCCATCGCCTCGTCGAACCGGCCCATGGCGATGAGGAGCCAGGCATACCACTGGCGGGCGGTGGAGTACTGAGGGTTCAGCCGGATGGCACGACTGAACTCGCGCTCAGCAGCGGGCCAATCCCAATCATAAATGAAGGTGACCCAGCCGAGCGACGTGTGAGCCTCCGCCAGTGACTCGTCCAGCTCGATCGCCTTCCTGGCCTGAACCTTGGCTCGTTCCATCCCTTCGAATACCGGAACTCCGCGGTAGTCGAGCTCGAGGGCGTAGGAATCGGCCAGCCCGCTGTAGGCCAGCGCGTAGCCGGGATCCTCGGCGATCGCCTGCTCGAAGTAGCGGACCCCTTGGGCGATGTCGGCCTGGGTTCGCCGGTTCCACCAGAAGCGGCCCTTGAGGTACAGGCTGTAAGCCCGGACATTTTCGGTATATCGCACCGCTGTGAGATCGCCGATCGGGCCGAGCAGCGTGGTCCGCAGGGTGCGCACGATGGTCTGGGCAATCTCATCCTGAACCGTGAACACGTCGGCCAGCTCCCGGTCGTATCGCTCCGACCACAGCGTTCGGCCGTCGACCGCGTTACTCAACTGCACCGTGATCCGCAGCCGGTTACCCGACTTCCGCACGCTACCCTCGAGCACGGTGGAGACGTTGAGTTTGGCGCCGAGCGTACGCAGGTCCTCCCGCGCGTTCTTGAGGGCGAACACCGAGGTACGGGAGGCGACGTGCAGCCCTTCGACTTTCGTCAGCGCGGTGATCAGCTCATCGGTCATGCCATCGCTGAAGTACTCGTTGTCGGGATCCGCGCTGGCGTTGACGAAGGGCAACACGGCGATACCGTGGCGGCCGGGTCCGCCGCTCACCGGCGCCGCCAGGGGTGCCGGCGCGGTCAGGGCCTCGCAGAACTCCGCCATGGTGGCGAACCGTTCATCCGGGGCTTTGGCCATCGCCCGCTGCAGCGCCAGGTCGATCGCGAGCGGGACCGTCGGACGCAGCGAGCGGATCGACGGCGGAGGCTCGATGGCATGGCGAGCCATCGTAGCGCGGGGGCTGGAACCGGCAAAGGGAGGCTGCCCACTGAGCATCTCGAACAAGACACAGGCCAGGCTGTAGAGATCGCTCCTGCCATCGAGGTCGCGTTCCGCGCTGGCCTGCTCCGGGCTCATGTAGGCCGGTGTGCCGACCGCAAATCCACGGTCGGTGATGTACACGTTGTCGCCGCCGGCCGCGGAGATCGCCGTGGCCACTCCGAAGTCGGCAACCACCGGCTCACCCTCCTGGAGCAGAATGTTCTCCGGCTTGATGTCGCGATGAATCACGCCATGACGGTGAGCGTAACCCAGCGCCGCCGACACGGCCCGCGTGATCCGGAGCGCGGCATCGATCGGAAGCGAGCCCTCGCGCGAGAGCTGGTCACGCAGGCTCTCGCATCCGGCATAGGGCATGACGAAGTACAGCAGTCCGTCACATTCCCCGGAGTCGTGTACCGGCAGGATCTGGGGATGGGAGAGCCGGGCGGCAATGCGGATCTCCCGGAGGAACCGCTGGGGCTCGTAGGTCTGCGCGTTCCCGGCGGGCAAGAGAACCTTGAGCGCCACCTTGCGGCCGTGCTTGAGGTCCTCGGCCAAATACACTGAGGCCATTCCCCCGCGACCGATTTCTTCTTCGATGCGGTAGCGGTCCGCTACAGCGGCGCGCAGGCGGTCAGGGACGGCAGGCAGAGTGGTCTCGCTCGATCGGGGTACTATGGAAGGGAACCTTTCGTCGCCGGATTCACAAGCTGGCGGGACATCCATGGAACTCGCTGGATCCCAACACGCCCGCCTTCGGCGGGCTGAAACGATTTCTATGGGCCGGACGCCCACCCGGCCCTTACGGGCCGGGCTCTTGTTTTGGCGCGGTCCTCCGGACCGCGGATGCTCCCAGCGGTGAACGGCTTGTGCGCTGAAGGTCGGCGGACGTGGCGCCGCACCCAGGACCGGGCATGATCCCATATGGCGAACTCGATCAAAGCGAATCGGAGCCGGGTGCGCATCCACGCGCATATAGAATTATTGGCCGGCCCAGAGGGCCGGCGTGCACGATTTACGACCCGCCCGGCGGAATGGCCTCCAGGAAGCTCGCAATGGCCTCAAAGTAATGCGCGGAATCCACGTCGAACGCATCACCGTGGGTGCCTTCCAGCTCGACGAAGCTCTTGGGCGGTGGGGCCGCCTCGTACAAGCGCTTTCCATGAGCAAGAGGAATCACCTCATCCCCTCTGGCATGCAGAAATAGCTTGGGAACCGTCACCGAGCGAATCTTGTCGATCGAGCTGAACCGGCTCGCCGCAATCCAGCGCACCGGTATGTAAGGATAGAGCTCCTGTCCCCGCGCGAGCGCCGAGCTGAAAGCGCCTTCCACGATCAGGCCGGCCGCCGGAACCCGGCTGGCCAGGTCGATGGCGACGGCTGAACCGAGTGAGTGGCCGAAGATCACGATCCGGTCTGCCGCCACGCCCCGTTTCTCTCTCAAGTAGCGATAGGCCGCATCGGCGTCCCGATAGAGCCCCGACTCGGTCGGGATTCCACCGCTCTCGCCGTATCCTCTATAGTCGAACGCCAGCAGGCTGAGCCCCAGCCGGTGAAGGCCGGCGTAGTGCAGCGGGCGGTCGAACTCCGAGAGGTTGCCGGCGTTGCCGTGGCAGATAAGGAGCCAAAATCCGGTGGACTCGGGGACCGACGGTATCACCCAGCCGACCAGGCGAATCCCGTCTTCGGTGGAGGTTTCGAAACGCTGGACGGGAAGCCCGAGTGCCGCCGGCGGCGGCACCAGGGTGCGCGCCTTTCCCGGGAAGTAGATCAGGCGGGACTCATAGACTCGCAGCAGAACCAGGAGGCCCAGATACAGCAGGACCGCAACGCCCAGGATAGTCCAGCTCACCCGTCGAGTCCGCATCCCCGCAGTCAAGCGGGGTAATAACGCCGCGCGCCGCGCGCCATCTCGAGCAGGGTGGCTGCCGGCCGGAACCGTTCCCCAAACTGTTCCTGAAGCTGGTACAGCGTTTCCACGACACGCCCCGACCCCAGGTCATCGATCATGCGGAGGGGGCCACCCCGAAAAGCCGGAAAACCGATGCCGAAGATCGCGCCGATATCTCCGTCTCGCGGCGTTCGGACCACGCTTTCGGCGCACGCCATGGCTGCTTCGTTCAGCATCGAGTACACCAGCC
The DNA here is from genome assembly GCA_045803245.1 of Gemmatimonadales bacterium. Taxonomy (GTDB): domain Bacteria; phylum Gemmatimonadota; class Gemmatimonadetes; order Gemmatimonadales; family GWC2-71-9; genus CAVVWJ01. The sequence goes on along the minus strand of JBJMPK010000217.1, from coordinate 3,789 downwards.
GGCGCTCCACCATCTCGGCGTCGGCATCACCTGCACGTACGTTGAGCAGCGGGTACACGCTCCGGTCCACTCCCGCCTTGTGGCCCTGTTTGTACTTGTAAAAGCCTCGCCCGTTCTTACGGCCCAGCCGGGTGGCGCCCAGCATCCGGCCCAGCGCCCCAGCCGGTTTCATACGCTCGCCGAACGCCTCATGCATGACGCTCCCGGCCTTCTCGGCCACGTCGAGTCCCACCTCATCGAGAAGGGCGACGGGCCCGACGGGGAATCCGAAGGCGGTCATGACCCGGTCGATCAGTCCGATCGGCACACCTTCCTGGACCAGGTGCCCCGCTTCGTTCAGGTAGGGCGACAAAATGCGATTGACCCAGAATCCGGGGCGGTCCCCTACCACGATCACGGTCTTTCCCATCCGGCGTCCGAATCGTACGGCGGTGACGATGGTATCCGCGGCGGTGGCCAGCGTCGGGATCACTTCGAGCAGAGGCATCTTCTCCACGGGCGAAAAGAAGTGCATGCCGAGTATGCGCTCGGGCCGCCGGGCCTCGGAGGCGATCTGCCGGATCGGAATGGTCGAGGTGTTGGTGGCAAAGATGGTGTCCGGCCGGACCTGCTCCTCTACCTCGGCGAGTACCCGGCGTTTGGTGTCGAGGTCCTCGAACACGGCCTCGATCACCAGGTCGGCGCGGCTGAAGCCGCTGTAGTTCACCGATCCCGAGAGCAACCCACTCAAGCGGTCGTACTGCGGCCGCGTGATCCTCCGCCGCTCGAGCCGCTCGGCCAGAAGAGCGTTGGCCGCCTTCACTCCCTTTCCAACGCGATCCAGATCGGCATCCTTCAGGCGGGTATCGATCTCGACGTTCAGGACTGCGGTTCCGGCTATGCCGGATCCCATGAACCCCGAGCCGACGATTCCCAGCCGGCGGATCTGCCGGGGAGTGGCCTTCCCGGCCGGAACTCCATCGTCCTTCTTGAGCGCGGTGGTCGCGAAGAAAATCTGGACCAGCTTGCGGGACACGTCGCCGACGGCGAGCTCACCGAAGGCTCGATGCTCCTCAGCCAATCCAGCCGCGACCCCCTGCTCCAGCCCCACGCGGACGGCCTCGAGCGCGGCGAACGGAGCCGGATAGTGTCCGCCGGTCTTCTTGAGGATCTGCTTGCGAGACTCGCGGTACACCAGCCGGCGGCCCGCCGAGGTGCGGTCGAGCACCATGGCCGAAAGACCGCTGCCTCCGGAACGCTTGGGCACGCCGTCGCGCGACAACCGCTCGGCCGCGGCTACGGCCACCTGGCGGAGGATGCTGCGGGGGACCACTTCATCAACCAACCCCAGGCGGAGCGCCTTCGAGGCCCGCTCCGGCCGGCCGGTGAGAATCAGGTCCAGCGCCGCACGCGCACCGATCAGCCGGGGCAGCCGCTGGCAGCCGCCCGCGCCGGGAATCAGACCGAGCTGCACTTCGGGGAGACCGACCTGGGTTTTGGGGTGATCGGTGGCAATCCGGTAATGACACGCGAGCGCCAGCTCCAGACCGCCGCCCAGACAAGCGCCGTTGATGGCGGCCACGATCGGCTTGTGGAACGTCTCCACCCGGCTGACCGTCTCCTGGCCCTCGAAGCTGAGTCGCTCGGCTTGGGCCTGCGTGGTGAGCGCGGTGAACTCCTCGATATCGGCCCCGGCGATGAAGTTGTCGGGCTTGCCGGAAATCAGCACCACGGCCCGGACGGCCGCGTCGTCGCGCAGCCGATTCAACACCGCCTCGAGCTCGAGCCGGGCGGCAGAGGTGAGTTTGTTCACCGGCTCGCCTGGGAGGTCGAACGTGACGAGGGCGATGGTGTTTTCGTTTTGGGTGGTGAAGATGGGCATGGTGTTAGTCGCCAGTCGCCAGTCGCCAGTCGTCAGTTGTTCGGGCGCATGCCTGGCGCGGTTCATGGAGCTGTCGTTCGAGACTTCGATGGCTGCCGACTTCCGGCCGGTGACTGGTGACTGGTGACTGGTGACTCATGACTTGCGACTGGTGACTCGCCCTCATCTCCTCTCCAAGACCATCGCATACCCCATCCCGCCCTGGGCACAGATCGAGACGAGGCCGAACTGGACGTCGCGCCGCCGCATCTCGTGGGCGAGCGTCGTCACCAGCCTCGCTCCAGTGGCCGCGAATGGATGCCCGATGGCGATAGAGCCTCCGGCCACGTTGGTGCGGTCCCAATCCACCTCCCCGAGCGGAGCCGGCAGGCCGAGCCGCTCGGCCCAGGCCTGGGACCCCCACGCCTGCACGTTCGAGAGCACCTGTGCCGCGAAGGCCTCGTGGATCTCCAGCAGCCCCAGCTCACTCCAGCTGATGCCCGCCCGTTCCAGCGCCTTGGGGACGGCGTACACCGGACCCATGAGGAGCTGCCATCCGGGATCGACCGCGGCCACGGCATAGCTCCGGATGTAGGCCAGCGGCTCGTGCCCGAGGGCTTTTGCCTTCTCCTCCGACATCAGCAGGACGGCGGCCGCTCCATCGGTCAACGGCGAAGAGTTGCCGGCCGTCACGGAGCCGTACTTCCGGTCGAACACCGGCCGCAGACCGGCGAGCGCCTCGAGCGAAGTGTCCGGCCGGATTCCATTGTCGCTGACGATGACCTGGTCGGTCTCCATGCCGCCGAACCAGGGAGCGATCTCCGCGGTCAGCCGGCCGTCAGCAGTCGCCGCGGCGGCCCGATGGTGACTCATCAGCGCCAGCCGGTCCTGTGCTTCACGGCTGATGCCGTTTTCCTTGGCCATCTTCTCGGCCGACTGGCCCATGGTCTCACCGGTGGACGGCTCTGCGATGGCGGGCGTCACGGGAACCAGGTCACGGGGGCGAACTTGTCCCAGGGTCGCCACCCTGGCGCCGAAGCTGCGCGCCTTGCCGGCCTCGACCAGCACCCGGCTGAAGCGGCGCGAGTGCAGAATGGGCAGGTCCGACAGCAGCTCGACTCCGCCGGCCAACACGACATCGGCGTGCCCCAGTTGAATTTGGTCGGCCGCATTGTTGATCGCCTGGGCCGCGGAGGCGCAGGCGCGATTGAGCGTATAGGCCGGAACGCTGGGCGGAAGTTGGGGGAGGAGGCTGACCTCCCGCGCGACGTTGGGCGTGAGCACCGAGGGGACCACCTGGCTGAACACGACCTCGTCGATCTCGCGCCCATCGATCTCGCTGCGATAGAGCAGCTCCCGCGCGGCATGACGCGCGAGGGCGACGGCGGATGCGTCTCGGAAGACGGTGCCGCTCTTGGCGAATGGCGTGCGGACGCCGGCAATGACCGCAACCCGACGGCCAGGGCGCGAGTCGTGCATGTTGCTCCGGTTGGATGAAAGCAATGCTGCTTGCTGCGAAAGAGGCAGGTGAGAGGTGAGGGGTGAGAGGTAAGAGGTTGCTGACCCCACCCCTCTCACTTCTTACCTCTTACCGCTTACTGTTTCTAGCGACGATGCTGGCCACCGCGCGCCACCGGCCGGAATCGACTGGCTCGAGTGCCTCGCGCCCGCACACGACGCGCAACGGCTTGACCAGGCGCGCCAGCTCGCCGGGGCGCAGCAGGTGGGCATCCGAAGTCGGTCCCCACCCCGTATGGCGCTGTGCTTCCAGGAACGTTTCCATCATGAGCAAGCCGCCGGGGGCAACCAGCTGGAGGATTCGCGGCATGCCGGCTCGGTCAAGATAATTGAATACCAGAACCGCATCAAAACTGCCCAGCTCCGGCCAGTCCTTCTCGAGATCCACCGCTCCCCACTCGATCGAGAGATGCTCGATATTCGCTCGGTCC
>JBJMPK010000020.1:0-33987 GCA_045803245.1 Gemmatimonadales bacterium | reverse complement strand
GCGGGTGGAGCGGGCTGGCGGCCCAGGAGCCAGGCCCGCCCGCGGTGGACAGCATCGCGGTTGAAGGCTCGTCGCGTCTCACTCCCTCGCAAATCATCGGTACCTCCGGCATCATCGTTCATCAGCCGATCAACTACCGCGATATTCAGCGGGCCATCACCGCTCTCTTCCGTACCGGGCAGTTCGATGACGTGGTTGCCGAGCAGCGTAATGTCGGCGGCCGCCTCGTGCTCGTCCTCCGGGTGAAGGAGCGTCCGCTGCTGGAAAAGTGGGCGGTGCGAGGTGTGAACCGGCTGTCGGAAAGCGAGGTAAAGGGCAGGGTCCATCTCAGCGAGGGCCGGCCCATCGACCGTACCGCCATCGAGCAGGGACGCGCCGGGATCGATTCCCTCTATAAGCACAAGGGCTACTACGCTTCCACAATCAAGGTGATCCAGCTGGAGCCGAAGCCAGGCCGGGCGCGGGTTGTCTTTGACGTGGACGAGGGCCAACGAGTGGCCATCAGCCAGGTCGTCGTGGATGGAAACAAGCACTTCTCCGATAAAGCCGTCGTGAAGCACATGTCGACCCGGCCCGAGGGCTTCTGGTGGTTTCAGAAGGGAGCCTACGACGAGCGAACGGTGGAGCAGGACGTTCGCGAGCGGCTGCCGCGGTGGTACGCCGACCACGGGTACGTCGACTTCCAGGTCACCCATGACTCGCTGGTGTCCGACTCGGCCGGAGGCAAGGCGGTGCTTCGCCTGACGGTCGACGAAGGTCCAATCTACCGGGTGGGCACTTTCGACATTCAGGGAAACCGGCGCTTCTCGACGGAGGAGCTTCGCGCGCTTTACCCCTTCGGGCCGATCGGACCCACCGGCGCTCCCGTGGGTGGTAGCCAACCGTTCAACCAGACCGAGTGGACCGAGGCCACGGAGAAGGTTCAGAACCTCTATGCCAACAACGGCTACATCTATGCGCAGGTCCAGCCGGAAGAGGTGCGGAGGACAGGTCCCGGCGGCACTCCCATCGTAGACCTGCGTTGGACGGTCCGGGAAGGCTCTCCCGCCACGATCAACAAGGTCGAGATCGTGGGGAACGAGGTCACCCACGAGCGAGTCATCCGGGAGGCCATTGTGATGCTGCCCGGTGATCTCTTCAGCCGCGAACGCCTGATCCGCTCCTACCAGAACGTGGCGAACCTGGGGTTCTTCCAGCAGCCACTGCCACCCCCGGACGTAAAGCCCGCGGCGAATGGTGTGGACGTGGATATCGTCTTCCGGGTCGAGGAGCGCCGCACCGGGAACATCAACTTCGGCGCCTCGTTGGGGCAGGGGACCGGTGTAGGCGGTTTCCTCGGCCTGGAGGAACCCAACCTCTTCGGCCGGGGCAAGCGCGGCAAGCTCCAATGGCAGTTCGGAAAGAACATCAACGACTTCACCTTGAGCTACACCGATCCGGCCATTCGCGAGAGTCGGATCTCGGGCACGATCTCGCTGTTCGACTCCCGGGCCCGCTACAGCATCGGCGACCTGGGCCGGAGGAAGCAGACCGGCGGAAGCCTCCAGCTCGGGTTTCCCTTTCTGGGGTCTCGCTACACCCGGTTTTACACCTCATACTCCTTCCAGCGGATTCGGTACTCTGAGGGCTCAGCCGATATCCAGGCCACCTTCAATTGCAAAGCATGTACGAAGTCGACCCTGGGCTCGAGCCTGGTGCGCGACACGCGGGTAGGCCTGCCGTTTGCCACCGGCGGATCGATGACCAACGTCAGTGGCGAGCTGAATGGTGGGTTCCTGGGAGGAACCGGAGATTATCGGAAGGTGGACCTCGAAGGTCGCTGGTACGCGCCCCTGGGTACCATGGGTGGGGGCGGGCAGTTGGGAGCCGGAGTCCAGTTTGTCCTGGGCTTCACGGCCAAATCCGGGTTCGTCTTCGGCGATGCCGGTCCCTTCTACCAGGACCTCTATGCGCTGGGCGGAGTCCAGTACGGCATTCCCCTGCGGGGCTACGACGAGTTCTCGATAACGCCCAACGGCTTCGATCCAACCGCGGGCGGCAACAATGCGGCGAGCTCCCAGTCCTTCGGTAAGTCCTATGCGGCGTTTACCGTCGAGGCCGGCGCCCGGATCAGCCAGTCGCTGTACATCAACACTTTCTTCGACGCCGGCAACGTCTATCGCAGCGCACGCGAGTGGGACCCCACCCGTCTGTTCCGTGGGGCGGGCTTCGGTGCCGCGGTGATTTCGCCGCTCGGCCCTATCGGGCTCGATCTCGGCTATGGATTCGACAAGGTGGATCTCAACGGCCGGCCCAAGCCTGGTTGGCAGCTCCATTTTAAACTGGGGAATTTCTTTTAGTCGGTACGCACCTTTCATCGGGAGTGAAGCATGAAGCTGTCCGTCGTGGGAGTCTGGCTGGGAGTGATCGGTGCGTCGTTGGCCGGAGCCGGGCCACTCACCGGCCAACAGGCCGGCGGCGCCAAGATTGCGTATGTCAACACGCAGGCGATCCTCAAGCAGACGCCCGGATACACCAAGGCCGAGTCGACCTTCACCAAAGAGCTGGAGGGGTATCGGGTCGAGGTGCAGAAGCTTCAGGCAACCCTCGATTCCGCGGCGTCGGATTTCGACCAGCAATCCGTCATGTTGAGCCCAACTCAGCGCGCGGCCAAGCGCAAGGACCTCCAGGCCCAGCAGCAAAAGCTGGAGCAGCGCACCCAGGAGCTGCAGCAAAAGGCGTCTACTCGGGAGCGGGAGCTGCTTGATCCGATTCAGACCAAGGTGAACAGCGTCATCGAAGGAGTACGAGCGGCGGGGAACTACGCGGTGATCTTCGACGTGAGCGCGCCCAACAACGGGATCGTCACGGCGGATAAATCGCTGGATTTGACTCAACGGGTAATCCAGCAGCTCAAGGCAGGCAGCTAGTCGCGTGGCGGCTGGCACCTTTACCGCCCAGGCGGTCGCCGACCTCGTCGGTGGCCGCCTGCTTGGTGACGGGGCCGTGCGTATCACCACGGTCCGGCCACTCGACAAGGCTGGTCCCGAGGCTCTCTCCTTCGCGGTTTCGGGCCGCTACGCCGCTGATCTGAGCGCCTCGCGGGCCGGAGCGGTTCTGGTGCCGGAAGAGCTCTCGAAGGCCGGCGGCCGGGCCACTCTCATCGTGGTCGCGAACCCCTACGCAGCGCTCGCTCACGTCCTCCATGCTCTGTTCCCGATCGAGACTCCAGTGCCCGGTGTGGATTTCACCGCCCGCCTTGGAGCCGGTACCCTGCTCGGAGTGGACGTCACGATCGGGCCGTTCGTCGTGCTCGGGCGCGAAGTCAGGCTGGGAGCCCGGTGCCGCATCGCTCAGCATGTGACTCTCGAAGACGGCGTGGTGGTCGGCGAAGACACCGTGATTGGCCCCGGCGCGGTGTGTTACCGGGGGAGCCGGATCGGCAGTAGAGTCGTGCTCAAGGCCGGCGCGGTGATCGGAGGCGAGGGGTTCGGCTATCTCACCGACCGGACCGGCCATCACCGGATTCCACACGTGGGTCACTGTATCATCGGTGACGAGGTCGAGGTCGGTTCTCACTCCTGCGTCGACCGGGGCAGCATCGACGATACCGTCGTAGGCCGCGGTACCAAGATCGACAACCTGGTACATGTCGGCCACAACGTGCACATCGGTGAGCGTTGTCTGATCATGGCGGGAGTGGGAATCGCCGGAAGCACCAAGATCGGCAACGAGGTGATTCTGGCCGGGCACGTTGGAGTCACCGACCATCTCGTCATCGGCGACCGCGCGAAGATCGCGGCCAAGAGCGCCATCTTCGGAGACGTACCGGCCGGGGCCTCCTTCAGCGGCCATCCCGCCCGGCCTCACCGGCAATTTCTGCGGGCCCAAGCTGCCATGTACCGGCTGGCACCGATCGTCGACGAGCTGGAGCGGCTGGTGCCGGAGCGGGCCCGTCATGGCTAGGCGCACCCTGGTGGAGAGCGCGTGCATCAGCGGCATTGGACTGCATAGCGGTGTTTTCGTTTCCGTCGTCTGCCGGCCCGCGCCTTCGGGCCAGGGGATCGTCTTTCGGAGAACCGATCTACCGGGCGGTCCCATCATTCCGGCCCGCCTGGCAGAGGTGCAGTCCACCGAGCGCCGCACGGCGTTGGGGCAGGGCGAGACCGCCGTACAAACTGTCGAGCATGTGCTCGCCGTTGCGGCGGCGCTCCAGATCGACGACCTCACCATCGAGCTCGATGGCGCCGAGCCGCCGATCGGAGACGGATCGTTCGCGCCCTATCTGACGGCGCTGCAACAGGCGGGGATCAAAGAACAGCCCGGAGAGCCCGTGGTCTATCGGGTCTCGCAGCCGTTCGACCTCAATGAGGGCGACTCCTCCTATGTGGTCGCGCCGGCCAAGTCGCTCCGCCTGACCACTACCATCGAGTGGGGTCATCCGCTCATCGGCCGGCAGACCGGCTCATTCGACATCACCCCGGAGGGCTTCGCCCGCGAGCTCGCTCCGGCCCGCACCTTCGGGTTTCTGCGCGAGGCGGACGCGCTTCGGGCACGGGGGCTGGCGCTGGGCGCCGCGTTGGAGTCGACCCTCATCCTCTCCGAGGACGGCCTGGTCGGCGGTGCCCTGCGTTGGCCGGACGAGTTCGTCCGCCACAAGGCAGGCGATATTCTAGGAGACCTGGCGCTGATCGGAGGCCGGGTGCAGGCTCACATCGTCGCGACGAAGCCGAGCCACCAGGGTAATATTGCCTTGGCCCGCTGGCTGACTCGCACCGGACAACGCCACGGAGGCGCCGTGATGGACATCGGCCGGATACTCGACGTGATTCCCCACCGCTATCCGTTCCTGCTGGTCGACCGGATCATCGAGGTCGAGGGAACCAAGCGGATCGTCGGGATCAAGAACGTGACCATCAACGAGCCATTCTTCCAGGGGCATTTTCCGGGTCATCCCATCATGCCGGGCGTCCTAATCATCGAGGCAATGGCTCAGGTGGGCGGCATGCTGCTCCTGGGCACCATCGAGGACCCGGACCAGAAGGTGGTGTACTTCATGTCGCTCGACAACGTGAAGTTCCGCCGACCGGTACTGCCCGGTGACCAGCTGCGGTGCGAGCTGGAGATGCTGCAGAACCGTGGCCGCACCTGCCGGATGAAAGGCATCGCCTATGTCGACGGCCAGGTCGTAGCCGAAGCCGAGATGATGGCCCGGGTGGTGGATCGGTGACGGCGGCTATTCACCCTACGGCGCTGATCGATCCCCGGGCCGAGATCGGGGCCGGCGTGACCATCGGTCCCTTTGCGATCGTCGGACCCCAGGTGACCATCGGTGACCGGTGCCGCATCGGGCCGCGGGTCACGCTGCAGCAGAATGTGCGGCTGGCGGAAGATGTGTCGGTCGGAGATGGAACCATCCTGGGCGGACACCCGCAGGACCTCAAGTATGATGGCGAGGAGACCTGGGTCGAGGTGGGCGCCGGGACCATCATCCGGGAGTACTCGACGATCAACCGCGGTACGGCCGCGACGTCCAGGACCACGGTGGGCGCCCGATGTTTCCTGATGACCTACGTCCATCTGGCGCACGACTGCCATGTCGGCGACGATGTCGTCATCGCCAATGCCACCCAATGCGCCGGGCACGTGACCATCCACGACCGTGCCATTCTCAGCGGCCTCAATGCGGTTCATCAGTTCGTCACTATCGGGACCTATGCGTTCGTCGGCGGCGGCTCGCGGGTGAACCAGGACATTCCTCCGTACGTCAAGGCGGTGGGGAATCCGATGGAGCTCTATGGCCTCAACTCTATCGGCCTGCAGCGGGCCGGCTTTCCGGGCGAAACGATCGCCGCTCTCAAACGAGCCTACCGTCTCTTCTTCAACTCGGATCTGAATCTCTCGCAGGCGCTCGAACGGGCGCGCACCGAGCTGCCGTCGTCACCCGAGGTGGCCCGATTCCTCGAGTTCGTGGAATCCAGCGAGCGGGGCGTGCCCGCGTGAGCCGGCTTCCGGTCGGGGTCATCGGGGTCGGTGCGTTGGGCCAACACCATGCCCGGCACCTGGCCGGCCTGAACGAAGTCCGGTTGGTCGGAATCCATGACATCGACTCCACTCGAGCCACCAAGATCGCGGGTGAGCTTGGTACCCGGTCGTTCAACAACCTCGACGACCTGCTGCGCCAGGTCGAGGCCGTCACTGTCGCGGTGCCGACTCCGGCGCATGCCCAGGTGGGGCTGAATGCGATCGAGCGCGGTGTGCCGGTGCTCATGGAGAAGCCGCTTGCCGCCACTCTCGCGGAGGCCGACGATCTGATCGCGGCGGCCAGGCGGAAGCGGGTCCAGCTGCAGGTGGGCCATATCGAGCGGTATAACCGGGCGCTCCGGGCGGCCGAGCCTTACCTGGACGGTCCCCGCTACATCGAAAGCTTACGGCTGGCGCCGTTCCAGCCGCGGGGAACCGACGTGGCCGTCGTGCTCGATCTCATGATCCACGACCTGGATCTGGTGCTGCACCTGACCGGCAGTACGGCCACCGAGGTCCGCGCCTCGGGGCTTCCGGTACTCTCGTCGCACTTGGATATCGCCAACGCCCGGGTGGAGTTCGCCAACGGCGCCGTGGTGCTGGCCACCGCGTCGCGGGTGGCGCGCGAGCGGATCCGCCGGCTCCGGCTGTTTCAGCCCAACGGATATTTCTCGCTCGACTTGGGTAGCGGCGGCGGGGAGTTCATGCGGGTGCGAACCGGGTGGCAGCCCGGAACGGGCCGGGAGCTGGCCGACGTGGTCGAGCGGATCGAGCTCCAGGCGCCGGAAGCGGACGCGCTCGCGCTCGAGCTCCAGAGCTTCGTCCACGCGGTCCGGGGACAGCGCGAGGTCGTGGTCAGCGGTGAGGAGGGTCGCTCGGCACTGGAGTTGGCTCTCCGTGTAGCCGACGCCGTGCGAACCCCACCGCTCGCGGTCTCCACCCTCTGATGAATCGGCGGGACGCGCCTCGCATCTTCATTTCCGCCGGCGAGCCCTCGGGCGATCTCCATGCCGCCGGCATCGTCCGGGCTCTGCGACAGCGCTACCCCGAGGCCACGATCGAGGCGCTGGGCGGTCCTCGGATGGGGCAGGCTGGCGCGTCGCTGCGCTATCGCATGGAAGGCCTGGCGGCATTCGGCGTGGTCGAGATTGTCACCAAGATCAAGGCTCATTACCAGCTGCTCCGGGCCATGCGAAACGACTTCCGGGCCGGCCGCTATGACCTGGTGATTCTGGTCGATTACCCGGGGTTCCACCTCAGGGTGGCCGAGGCCGCTCACGCGGCCGGCACCAAGGTCTTGTACTACATCGCCCCGCAGCTCTGGGCCTGGCGGCCGGGGCGGGCGCGCCGCCTCGCGGCTGCGGTCGACCGGCTGGCCGTCGTGCTTCCTTTCGAGCAGACGTTCTTCAGCCGGCTGGGTCTGAAAAGTGAATACGTCGGTCACCCATTGCTGGATGGAATCACCTGGCCCAGCCGCGAGCAGGCACGGGCCCAACTCGGCGTCACCAATGGCAGCCGGGTGCTGGGGATCTTTCCGGGGAGCCGCTCGCAGGAGATTGGGCGGCTGTGGCGGCCCTTTCGCGATGCCGCACTGGAGCTGCTCCGCGAAGGAAGCTGCGACCGTGCTTTTATCGCGGCGACGGAGACGGGTCACTATCCCGACCCGGGCCCGATAGAAATCGTCAGGGCAAACCCGGTGCCCCTCTTTGCCGCCGCCGACGCGGCGCTGGCCAAGTCGGGAACCACCACACTCGAGGCCGCCCTGGCGGGCACGCCCATGGTGGTGGCATACAAGGTCCATCCCCTCAGCTGGGCCGTGTTCCAGCGGGTCCGGACCGTTCAGTGGGTGAGCCTGGTCAACCTGGTAGCCGGCCGGGAAGTAGTGCCGGAGATGCTGCAGGAACGAGCGGAAGCACCGGTGCTGGCCGCGGCACTCCGGCCACTGCTGGACCGCAAGGATCCTCGCACGGTGGCCCAGCGCGCCGGCCTGGCTCAGGTTCGCGAGCGCCTCGGCCATGCGGGCGCGGCCGACCGAGTGGTGGCACTGGCGAGCGAGTTACTGACCTGATGGCCATGAAGCTTTCACCGGTGGTGGCTCGACCGGTAGTCGTGCCACTCGTCCGCACCCTGGCCCGGTCCTGGCGCATCAACCTGGATCACGAAGAGCGCTGGCGAGCACTCCGGGAGGGCGGACGACCGCTGGTATTCTTGCTCTGGCATGAAGCGTTGCTCCCCTTGTTATGGCAACATCGACACCAGGGCATTGCCATTGTGGTAAGTGAGGCGCGCGACGGGCAGTATCTCTCCGACTTGGCCGGGTCCCTGGGATATCGGGCGGTTCGGGGCTCGAGCACTCGAGGCGGAGCCCGGGCGCTGCTGGGTGCCGTCCGCGAGCTTCGGGCCGGCCGATCCATCGCCTTTACGCCGGACGGCCCGCGAGGACCCCGGCGCGAGCTGAAGGCCGGTGTGGTCGCCGCGGCGCAGCGGGGTGGCGGTGTCATCGTGCCGATCCACGCCGAGGCAGATCGAGCCTGGCGATTACATTCCTGGGACCGGTTCATGATTCCCAAACCGCTGGCCCGGGTGTCGATCATCTATGGCCGTCCGTTCGAGGTCGCTCCCGGCGATAGCGGGCTGGCCGAGGGGTTGGAAGCGGCCGCGCTGCGCCTCAATGAGGTCTCGAGGAAGGATCCATGGGTCGAAGGGGCGATGGCCATAGGGTAGTGCGCTGGCTGTGGACCAGCCGGCGTCCCGATGCTCGGCTCGCCCGGCTGGCCCTGTTGCCTGCGTCGGGCCTGTGGCGCGGCGCGATGGCCATTCGTGAGGCGGCTTACCGCCACGGCTGGATCGCAGTCAGGGACCTGGCGCTGCCGTCGGTGGCGGTGGGAAATCTCACGGTGGGTGGATCGGGAAAGACACCGATCGCGATCTGGATCGCGCGCTACTACGTGTCGCGCCACCTGGTGCCGGGAATTCTGCTCCGCGGGTATGGCCGGGACGAGACTCTGGTGCATCAACACGCGGTGCCTGAGGCGGTGGTCATCGCCGATCCCGATCGCGTCGTCGGAGCCGACCGGGCCATGGCCCGGGGGGCCCAGGTGCTGGTGCTGGACGATGCCTACCAGCGGCTCGATGTGCGGCGAGACCTCAATGTCGCGGTGATCAGCGCCGAAACCACCCGAGCGGTGCGGTGGCCCTTGCCCGCGGGTCCCTGGCGTGAGGGTTGGCAGGCACTAGACCGGGCCGACGCGGTGATCGTCACCCGAAAGCGCGCGACTGCGGAGGCTGCAGTCACGCTTGCGGCCCAGCTGCAGCCGCGGATCCGGGGACCGGTGGCGGTGGCCCACTTAGGACTCCACTATCTCGAAGGCATGGTGAGTGGGAGGCGCCATCCCGCTACGGCGCTGGCGGGCAAGCGGGTGGTGGCAGCCTCGGGTATTGCGGATCCGGATGCATTCGTGGCCCAAACCAAAGCGACCGGTGCCGCGGTCCAGGTCGCCACCTGGAAGGATCATCACGACTACCGGGAAGAGGATGTCGCGTGGCTGGCGCACGCCGCCCGCCGGGCCGACCACGTCGTGATCACCCAGAAGGACGCCGTCAAGTTGCGGGACCGCTGGCCCACGACGGTTCCCGAGCCCCTTGTCGCCATGCTGGATCTGGAATGGGAGGAGGGCGGCGAGGCGATCGTAGCGGCCCTGGACGCCGTCGTCACCCCGGTGGATAGACTGTAAACCACTCTCGGAGCGTACCGGAACCCTTATGACCACCGTCAGTCGTCCGAACCAGGATCTCATTCGTCCCGATAAGGACAAGTTCCTCAGCGAAGAAAATCCGTTCGAGGCGATGATGTCACGCTTCGACTATGCGGCCCAGCGGCTCAGTCTCGACCCTGGTCTCTACAAAGTGCTCCGCAGCCCGGAGAAACAGATCATTGTCTCGGTGCCGATCCTGCGAGACAGCGGAGAAACAGAGGTCTACGTAGGCTACCGGGTCCTCTACAACACCTCCCGCGGTCCAGCCAAAGGCGGTATCCGTTTCGATCTCAACGTAACCCTCGACGAGGTGAAGGCGCTGGCGGCATGGATGACGTGGAAGTGCGCGGTCGTCAACATACCGTTCGGCGGCTCCAAGGGTGGTGTCGTGTGCGATCCGGCCACCATGTCCAACCCCGAGCTCGAGCGGGTGACCCGCCGCTACACCTCTGCCATCATCGATACCCTCGGCCCCGACTCCGACGTTCCGGCCCCCGATATGAACACCAATGAGCGGGTGATGGCCTGGATCATGGATACCTACTCCATGCACAAGCGGCACACGGTCACGGCCGTAGTGACCGGCAAGCCGGTGGAGATGGGGGGCTCGCTGGGCCGGCGGGAGGCGACCGGGCGGGGTTGTATGATCGTGACGCGTCAGGCGCTGAATCGCCTGCGGATGCCGGTGCAGGGCAGCCGGGTGGCGGTGCAGGGGTTCGGCAACGTGGGCTCGATCTCCGCCACGCTGATGGAGCAGCAAGGGATGAAGATCATCGCTGTGAGCGATAAGTCGGGCGGGATCTACAATCCGAAAGGGCTCCGCATCAAAGAGGTGATTCAGCACGTGCGCCAACACCGCTTCCTGAGCGGGTATCCGGAGGCGGAGCAGATCACCAACGAGCAGCTCCTGACCCTGGATTGTGAGGTGCTGGTTCCCGCCGCTCTGGAGAACGTCATCACCAGCCATAACGCCGCCGACATAAAGGCGAGGATCATCTGCGAGGGCGCCAACGGCCCCACTACCGCCGGCGCGGACAAGATCCTGGACCAGAACGGGGTGTTCGTCATTCCCGATATTCTGGCCAACGCGGGCGGGGTCACGGTCAGCTACTTCGAGTGGGTTCAGGATCGGGGCGGTTACTTCTGGGACGAGGACACCGTGAACCAGCGCCTGGAACGGATCATGGTCCAGTCCTTCGAAGAGGTGGCATCGATGGCCGGGCGGCACGGAATCAACTTGCGGATCGGCGCCTACATGCAGGCGATCGAGCGGGTCGCGGCGGTGCACCGGCTGAGAGGGATGTATGCGTGATGGCACCAAGGCAGGGAAGCCGGGACCTCACTCTTGCGGCGGTCGGTAAGCTACGACCTTACTACCGTGAGGCGGCCGACGATTACGTGCGGCGGCTGAAACACCACGTCAAACTCCATGAAGTGGAGATCCGGGAAGCGAGCCGGGCACCTTCGATCCTCGCCCAGCTGGCAGAGGAAGGTAAGCGGCTGGGTCCCAAGATCACTCCGGGCTCCAACCTCGTTGCCCTGACCCGACTGGGAACCGGGTGGACGAGTCGCGATCTGGCCGGGCAGCTCGAGCGTTGGCTCCAGCTTTCCCGGCCGGTCACGCTGCTCCTCGGCGGCTCGAATGGGTTGGACCGTTCGCTCATCGCCCGCGCCGACGCGCGCTGGAGCCTGGGCCCTCTCACCCTGCCGCACGAGTTGGCCCGGGTGGTGGTGCTGGAACAGCTTTACCGGGCGTTCACGATTCTTCGGGGGGAGCCGTATCACAAGGGGCTGTGAGCGGTAAGCGGTGAGAGGTGAGCGGGTAGATCGGGCGCCCGCGAATCGACCTCCCGACGAATCCCGCTCACCGCTTACCACTCACCGCTTACGGTTTAGATGACCGAATGGTTCGAAGAGTGGTTCGGCGAGGAGTATCTCCAGCTCTATCCCCATCGTGACGATGCCGACGCCGAACGCGCGGTGGCGTTGATCCGTGATACGGTATCGTTGCAGCCCGGCTGGCGCGTGCTCGACGTGGCCTGCGGGGCGGGGCGGCACGCCCGGGCATTCGCGGCGGCCGGCGCCCGCTGTGTCGGAGTGGATCTCTCCGCCACCCTCCTCCGGCTGGCGCGGCAGATCACCGATGCGCCGCTGGTCCGGGCCGACATGCGCCAGCTTCCCATTCGGCCTGCGTCGATGGATCTCACCGTCAATCTCTTCACCAGCTTTGGATATTTCGAGCGCGATTCCGAGCATGCTGCCGCATTGGGGGAAATGATCTCCACGGTCCGGCCTGGCGGCTGGTTCGTGATTGACTTTCTGAATCCCGCATCAGTCCGGCGAGGGCTGGTTCCGGAGGAGACGATCGAGGTGGCGGGATCGAAGGTTCACGTCTCCCGTTCGGTCTCGCCGGACGGCCGTTACGTTTGCAAGAGCATTCGAGGCCCAAAGGGGAGACATTACATGGAGCGGGTCCGGCTGTTCGAGCCAAGCCAGATTTCCGAGATGCTCGAGGCCGCGGGGGTCAGGGTACGGTTTCGGTTTGGCAGCTATGATGCCATCCCCCTCGCGGCCAGTTCGGCACGTACCATTCTTATTGGGCAGGTCGAATGACATTGCGTATCGTGCCCACGCCGCTGGCTCCCAGTATCGAGTTCCCGGCCCCGCGGGACGCCTCGTTCGAGTCTGAGCTGACGCAGGCAATCGTTCCCAGCCCCGCGCGGGATGCGGCCACCGCCCGGCTGCAGCTTCCCGGAGCGATCGCCGTGACCACGGGACAGCAACCTGGTCTGCTTACCGGCCCGCTCTACACCGTATACAAGGCGCTCTCTGCCGCCGCGCTGGCGCGAATTCTGGAACGGCAGTGGCAGCGCCCCGTGGTGCCGGTGTTCTGGGTGGCAGGCGACGACCACGATTTTGCCGAAGCCAGTCAGGCCAGCTGGATTGCGAGTGACGGCACGCTTCGGAGGGTCGCTCTTCCCCCCCGACCGGCAGAAGCACCGCTCACGCCCATGTATCGGGAGCCGCTGGGCCCCGCCATCGATGAGATCCTGGCCACTCTGGGCGCCGATCTGCCGCCCTCGGAATTCCGCGATGCCACGCTCGAATGGTTGCGCCGGCACTATCGGCCGACTGCAACGATCGCTCACAGCTTCGCGGGC
Source organism: Gemmatimonadales bacterium (assembly GCA_045803245.1). GTDB lineage: Bacteria > Gemmatimonadota > Gemmatimonadetes > Gemmatimonadales > GWC2-71-9 > CAVVWJ01. The sequence goes on along the minus strand of JBJMPK010000020.1, from coordinate 21,068 downwards.
GCCCTGGCGGAACTGGTGGCGCCGGCCGGCGTCGTCTGCCTCGACAGCACCCACCCTATCGTCAAGCGCTCGGCCGCGCGCCACCTGGTGCGAGCCCTAGGCCTTGCCCGCGAGCTGGATCGGGACCTCCGGGACCGGGCGGAGGAGCTGCGATTGTCCGGAATCGACCCCGGCGTCCCGGTAGGGGACGGAGCCACTCTGGTCATGCTGGAAGGCGCTCTGGGACGGGATCGGCTGGTGCTCTCCGATGGCGGCTTCGCGACCCGGCGCGGCAAAGAACGCTTCGACCTCGATGCTCTCCAACGACTGGCCGCAACGGAACCCGAGCGGCTCTCGCCCAATGTGCTCCTTCGCCCGGTCATCGAAAGCGCGCTGCTGCCTACGGTGGCCTATGTCGCGGGGCCGGGCGAGCTCAGTTACCTCACGCTCACGACGCCGATATATCAGCGGATGCGAATCCCCCGGCAGCAGGCGGTCCCCCGCTGGTCCGGAATCCTCGTGGACCCGCGAGTCGACCGGGTACTTCGAAAGTTCTACCTCGAAGTGACCGACCTCCTGGGCCCCCAGGGCGCCCTGGAGAGCAGACTGGTACGATCGCAGCTGCCCGAGCTGGCCGTGCGGGCGCTCGCATCGTTGCGCTCTGTAATCGAATCAGGCTACGACACGCTGGCCAACAGCGCCGGGGAGATAGACCCCACTCTGACTCGGATGGTTCAGGGCGCCAGGAATCAAGCGCTTGCCGGTGTCCAGGAGACTGAAAAGAAGCTGGTTCAGCACCTCAAGCGCCGCCAGGAGATCGAGCTCGGCCAAATCACCAAGGCTCGGGCTCTGGTTCTCCCCGATAACCAGCCCCAGGAACGGGTGTTGGCCATACCGCCGTTTCTCGCCCGCTATGGGCCCAGTCTGGTTACCGAGCTGAGCGATGCGATCGAAGCGTGGTATGCTGCGGCCCTTGAAGGGGCCCTCAACCCCTCGTAGACTCGATCCATGTCGGTGATTGCGCTCATCCTCATCGTGGCTCTCCTGATCCCGATCATCGGCATCGTGGTCGATTCGCCGATCGGGCGGGCCCTGGCCCGGCGGGTGGAAGGCCCCCAGGATACCCCGCCCGGAGTGGCCGAGCTGGCCAAGAAGATCGATCTGCTCGAAGCTGAAGTCGATGATCTCACCCGCAGCGTTCAAGCGTTGCAGGACGAGAGCGCCTTTTTACAGCGCCTGCTCGAAGATCCGGCGCAGCGCGCAATTCTCCCACCACCACAGAGTCCCTGAGTCCCCGGGTAGACCGGTCCCGCCGGCCGGCGGCCATGGTGGCCGCGGGCATCCTGCTCAGCCGGATCCTGGGACTGGTTCGGAATCGCGCTTTCGCCCACTACCTGGGAACGTCGGATGCCGCGGACGCGTTCAATGCGGCGTTCAAGATCCCCAACTTCCTACAGAACCTCTTTGGTGAGGGCGTGCTCTCGGCGTCCTTCATCCCGGTGTACGCCCGGCTTCTGGCCGAGAACGAGGAGGAGACGGCGCGCAAAGTAGCCGGCGCGGTGTTCAGTCTGCTGGCCGTGATTACCGCGGGGCTGGTATTAGCCGGAGTTCTCGTCACCCCGTTCTTGATTGCAGTCATTGCGCCTGGATTCGAGGGAGAGAAACGCGAGGTAACCATCCGGCTGGTCCGGATATTGTTTCCCGGGGCCGGTCTTCTGGTCATGTCGGCCTGGTGTCTGGGCGTGCTCAACAGCCATCGCCGCTTTTTTCTTTCCTATGCCGCGCCGGTACTCTGGAACATCACCATCATTCTCACCCTGGTGATATTCGGCAGGTCGGCTACCGGATACGGACTGGCTCAGATCGCCGCGTGGGGCTCGGTAGCCGGGAGCGCGCTGCAGTTCGCCATTCAGCTACCATTGGTTCTCCGCCTGCTGCATGGATTGTCCCTGAACCTTGACCGGCGGCTCGAGAGTGTGCGCCGGGTGGTACGAAACTTCATACCGGTGTTCATCGGGCGCGGAGTGGTACAGATCAGCGCTTATGTCGACACGGTGCTCGCCAGTCTCCTTCCCACCGGTGCGGTCGCCGCTCTGTCGTACGCTCAGGTGCTCTATACCCTGCCGGTGAGTCTCTTCGGCATGTCGGTATCGGCGGCCGAATTGCCAGCGATGTCGAGCACCGGTGGCACGGACGATGAGCGTGCCAGGCAGCTCCGCGCCCGGCTGGACGGAGGTCTTCGGCAGATCGCTTTCTTCGTGGTCCCTTCCGCCGTCGCATTTTTCGCATTGGGTGATGTGATCGCCGGTGCGGTTTACCAGTCAGGGGCGTTCACCCACGAGATGGCGGTGTACGTCTGGGGAATACTGGCTGGCTCCGCAGTTGGCCTGCTGGCCTCCACGTTGGGACGACTCTATGCCTCGACCTATTACGCCCTGCACGACACCCGGACCCCACTACGGTTTGCGACCCTTCGGGTCATCCTGACCATCGTGCTCGGCTACCTGTCGGCGATCCCTCTGCCCGGCCTGTTGGGGATCGATCAGCGCTGGGGAGTCGCTGGTCTCACCGCCTCCGCCGGGGTGGCCGGCTGGGTCGAATTCCTGCTCCTCAGGCGGACGCTCAACACCAGAATCGGGCGCACTGGCATACCGGTGTCCTACACCGCCAGGCTGTGGGCGAGTGCCATGGCTGCCGCAATCCTAGCATGGGTGGTGAAGTTGGCTTTCGCCGGCAATCATCCATTGGTCTTGGCGTTATTTTCCCTGGGTATGTACGGCATTGCTTATTTCGCCATCAGCGCGGAGCTGGGGGTAACCGAGTCCCGCCGGCTTCTGAGGCGAATTGGCTAGGAGTTGAATCCGATCCCTCTGTGTCCTAGGTGCCGCCGTGGTGAATCCTCGATAGCCTGACCTGCTCAGCGAGACGACGTGACTGCTCCATCCGTTCCCGATGCACTCCAGCGGAAGCTCGATACGCTTCCGGAAGGACCGGGTGTGTACCTCTGGCGGGGATCGGACGGAGAAGTGCTTTACGTCGGCAAGGCCAAGCGTCTGCGAAGCCGGGTGCGGAGCTACTTCGCGACGGATTTTCCCGACAGTCCCAGAAATCGCCTGCTGCAGCGGCTGATCGCGGATGTCGAGACGATCGTGGTGCCGGGTGAGCCGGGGTCGCTGATCCTCGAGAACAACCTCATCAAGGAGTACCGGCCGCGATTCAACGTCCGGCTCAAGGACGACAAGAGCTACCCGTCGATCGCCGTGACGCTCGCCGAGCCGTTTCCCCGGGTTCTGGTCACCCGAAAGCGCGATATACCGGGCGCCCGCTACTTCGGGCCCTATACCGACGTTGCCCAGCTGCGCCGCACTCTGGCCATCATCCGCCGCCTGTACACCGTGCGAAGCTGCCAGGACCGGCTGCCCGAAGATCGCCGCGAGCGGCCGTGCCTGGACTACTACATCGGCCGCTGCCGGGCGCCCTGCATGGGGTGGCATGACATGCCGGAGTACCAGCGCATGGTGGAAGACGTGGTCGACTTCCTCGGGGGTCGAACCCAGGATGTGAGGGTAAAGGTGCGGGAGGCCATGCTCCAGGCCAGCGGGCGGGACGATTTCGAGCGCGCCCGCGAGATGCGGGACGCACTCCGCTGGCTGGACCGGCTGGAGCAGCCGGCGGCAGTGGAGGTGATGGGAACCGGCGATGCGGACGTAGTCGGGTATGCCCGCGACGGCGATGACGCCGTCGGGGTCCTCATGCGCGTACGGGCCGGACGAGTAGTAGGACGGGAGCACCGATTCCTGGAAGGGGTCGAGGAGGAGGATGACAGCGCCGTCCTGAGTGCATTCCTGGTGCGCTACTACGTGCCTGCGGAGGGCAGGGTGCGCCGGCTGGTGATTCCGTTCCCCCCCGGCGAATGGGCCACCCTGCGCGAGCTGCTCCCCGAGACCGACTGGTTGGTGCCCCAGCGCGGAACCGCCCAGCGCTGGCTGGAGCTGGCGGATCAGAACGCGCGGCATCTGATGGAAAGCTTGAGGATCGAGTCGTTCGAGACCGATGAACGGGCCGAGGACCCGGTTTATGCGCTGGGACGCGACCTGGGACTCAGCGTGGTGCCGCGCAGCTTCGTGTGCGTCGACATCTCCCACAACCAGGGCCGCGATACGGTGGGCTCGCTGGTCTGGTTCGAGGCGGGCCGGCCCCGAAAAAGCGAATACCGGAAGTTCAAGATCCAAGGGTTGGGGCAGCAGGATGACTACGCGGCCATTCAGGAGGTACTGACTCGGTACCTGACCCGCCGCCGGGACGAGCAGCTTCCCATCCCCGACCTCATCGTGATCGATGGCGGCAAGGGACAGCTGAGCGCGGCGCTGGAAGCGGCGGTGAATCTGGGCTATCCCAATCTGCCGATGGTGAGCCTGGCCAAACGAGATGAGGAGGTGTTCTTGCCGGGGCGGCCGGATAGTCTCCGATTGCCGCGCCGGAGTCCAGCGCTCCGGCTTCTGCAGCGGGCCCGGGACGAGGCGCATCGGTTCGGATTGGCCTACAACCGGAAACGTCGGACCCAACGCACTATCACCTCGGAGCTGCTCAGCATACCGGGTGTGGGGCCCACGAAGCGGCGTCGTCTGCTGGAGCGCTTCGGCAGTCTAGCGGGCGTTAAATCGGCTTCGATCGCCGAGCTCGCGTCGGTGCCCGGGTTCTCTCAGCATCTGGCCGAGCGGATTCTGGGGCATCTCAAGGATGGCGGGAAGTAGGGCGGGCGAGCGGACGGTCGGACGGTCACCCTTACCGCCTTACCCACTTTCCGCCTATATTCTAAGTCTATGCCCGATGGACGCTTTGCCATCCTCGATCCGGTTGCCGGCATCAGCGGCGATATGCTGCTGGGTGCCCTTCTCGGTGCCGGTGCGTCATCCGGCTGGCTCGAGGGTCTACCTGCGCGACTGGGATTTCCCGACGTCAGCATCGGGATCGAGCCGGTGGACCGTGCCGGCATCCGAGCCACGAAAGTCACGGTCCGCCTCCCTGGCGGCATCCATGAGGCACCTTCGGAGCTCGTGGGACCTCACGATCCCCACCGCACGAGCCGCGATCATCCCACGCACGGGGCCGAGGCTCACCGCCATATCGGCGAGCTGATTACCCTGGTCGAGCGGGCGAAGCTTTCGCCCTGGGTCCAGGAGCGTGCCGTCCGTGCCTTCCGGCTCCTGGGCGAAGCGGAGGGCCGGGTCCACGGCTTGCCTGCGGAGCGGGTCCCGCTTCACGAGGTGGGTGCGGTAGACGCGTTGGTGGATATCGTGGGTGGCATCGAGGGGTTCGAGCAGTTGGGGATCTCCCGGATTTACAACCGGCCCGTCGCGGTGGGGAACGGCTGGGTACGGGCCGCTCACGGAACCATGCCCATACCCGCCCCGGCGACGGCGATTCTCCTCGAGGGACTCGAGGTGGGGCCGAATGGGCCGGTCACCGGCGAGGCTACGACCCCGACCGGCGCGGCACTGCTCCGAGTGCTCTCCAGTGGAGCTCCGCCGGCCAGGTGGCGAGCGGTGGAAGGCGGCGCTTGGGGAGCCGGCGGACGCAATCCGGATAACTATCCCAATGCGCTCCGGCTCATTCTTGCGAGTGCCGCTGTCGAGGCGGGAGAGGTCGTTCTCCTCTCCACCGACCTGGATGATCTCAGCCCGGAATACCTCGATCCGCTCCGGGAAGCGCTTTTCGGTGCCGGCGCGCTGGATGTCCAGCTCTGGGCGACGCAAATGAAGAAAGGGCGGGTGGGGTTTCGCATCGAAGTGACCACCGGCCCAGCGGAAGCGGACCAGGTCGCCGCGGCCCTCTTCCGGCACAGCACTACATCGGGTATTCGCCGCCATACCGCAGAGCGGGTGACCCTGGCTCGTCATGAAGTGGAGGTCACTTCATCGGACGGAACCGCGGTGCGCGTCAAGGTTCTCGAAGGTCCGGATGGGCCCCGGGTAAAACCGGAATATGAAGATGTCGCTGCAGTTGCCCGCCGCACTGGTCAACCAGCCCATGAGGTGGCAAGGGACTTGCATTACCGGGCGCTCCGTCTGGTTGGGACCGAAAAAGCGGCTCGATCTCTGATCCCGAACAAGGAGTCATGACGAGTGAATACGACAATCGGATTGGCTGCCGTGGCCCTGATAGTGAGCGCCTTTCCCGCGGCGGCACAGGAGTCTGCGAGCAACGACCGCGTCGTCAAGGCGATGCCTTCCCGATATACCGCTCCCAAGTGTGGGCTCAAGGCCGGGCACTTCAAGGTCAGCAGCGGAGGGACCTATCTCAAGACCGGCACTGAAGCCTCCGTTCCGGAAAATCGAGCTCGCGCGCTGACATCCGGCCGCAAGGTCCTGCTGGAAGCCATCGAACAGAACGGACAGGCCAAGAACCCCGCGGCCTGGTACTACCTCGGCAGGATTTATCTCCAGCAGGGTGACATCGTAGGGGCCGACAGCGCCTTCACCAAGGCCGAGACTTTGTCTCCCGGGTGTAAGGAGGAAATCGGGCAGCTGCGCTCCACCCCGTGGGTTCCTTTGGTCAACGCAGGAATTGATTTCGCGAAGGCGAACAAGAACGATTCAGCACTCGCCCTCTTTCGCCAAGCCAATACGATCTATCGCGACAAACCGGCTGCGTATCTGAGCGGCGGCGTGATCTTCGCCAATGGGGGCCAGACCGACAGCGCCATCGTCTACTGGCGGCAGGCCGCCGAGATTGCGGAGCGAATCAATGCGGTGGAGGATCGGAACACCGCAACCAGAAATCTGGCTGCGATGTATCAGCGCTCTAACCGACATCAGGAGGCAATTCCGCTGCTGGAGAAGTACATCGCCTGGGTTCCCACCGACGTCGAGGTGAAGCGGGCCTTGGCCAGCTCCTATCGCGCCACCGGACAGAACGACAAGGCTCTGGCTCTCGAGAAGGAAGTTGGTCCGGGTGCGGCGGCACCGGGGCAGCCGGTGGCCGCAGGATCGGCGGACGCCATGAACGCGGCGGTCCAGCTCTACAACGCCAAGAAATACGCCGAGGCCTCCAAGGCCTTCGAGCAAGTGTTGGCGACGGAGCCGAATAACCGCGACGCTCTCTATGGCCTGGCCAATTCCTACCTGGCCCTGAAGAATGGACCCAAGCTGGCGGAGGTCGCGACCCGGCTGGCCGCGATCGAGCCGATGAGCGATGAGGTCCTGCGGATGCAGGCTACCGGACAGCGCATGGCCAAGAAGGAAGCGCAAGCGAACAAGACGGCGATGCAGGTGCTCTCGCTCCCCATCGCCGTGACGATCAAGCAGTTCGCTCCCAGTGCCACGGGCGCAACCGTGACGGGGACCGCCACCGGGCGTGAGGTGCAGAACGCACAAGGGAAGCCGGTGGCGCCGGTTGCTGTCACCCTCGCTTTCGAGTTCCTCGATGCCAAGGGGGGCGTGCTCGGGTCTCAGGAAGTACAGCTTCCGGCGCTCAAGGCGGGGGAGTCACAACCGGTTGAGGCGAAGGCGGAAGCCGCGGGCATCGCTGCCTGGCGATACAAGCGGAAGTAACGGGGAGATCGCATGGCCACAGTCCGCGGAGAGCAGGCGGCCGGTATCGGCCTGACCACGACCAAGGCGCCATTCATCGAGCAGGCCCAGCAGGAAGGGCGCCTGTACATCCACCAGCCCTACGAGCTGTACTCCGACGCCAATCATGACGCCTGGCGCAGACTGTTCGCCCGGATGGAAGAGCGTTGGCGCCGCTACGCGAACCCGCGCTTCCTCCAGGGCATCGACAGCTTGTGCCTGGAGCCTAACCAGGTACCACGGCTGGAGGACGTCAACCGCTTTCTGAGTCCGCTCACCGGGTTCAAGGCCAAGGCGGTGAGCGGCTATATCCCCTCGTTTCTCTTCTTTGACTCCCTGCGTAATCGCGAGTTTCCTACCACCATCACCATCCGGGACGGCGCAACCCTCGATTACTTGCCCGAGCCGGACATCTTTCACGATATCGCCGGGCACGTGCCCATGCATACCGACCGGGCGTTTGCCGATACCCTGGTCCGCTTCGGAGATTGCGCCCACACCGCGGCCGAGATCGTGGCCGGCATCCGGGACGAAAAGGAGAAGATCCGCCGGGTCACCAGCATCTTCAAGGCAATGGCTCGGTTCTTCTGGTTCACCATCGAGTTTGGGCTGATGCGCGGCAGCGGAGAGCTCCGGGTCTATGGCAGTGGCTTGCTCAGCTCGTACGGAGAGATCGCTCACTCCATCGATGCCCCAGAGGTGCAGCGTTATCCCATCCAGCTCGAGTGGGTCATCAACCAGTACTTCGAGATCGATCACTACCAGCCGCTTCTGTTCATCGTCGACTCGTTCGACCACCTCTTCGATCTGGTAGGAGAGTTGGAGCGATGGATGCGTCACGGCCGCCTCGACAATGTGTCGCCTGGGGAACCCGCCATCAGTGAGCCGGATCTGCGGAGCTTTCTCGAGGCCTCGGCGGCGTTGTAAGGCGGTTTTGTTCCGCCTCTTCACCTTCCGACCCTTGCACCTTAAATTCTGCCTCGACCCGCGGGCGTAATTCAGTGGTAGAATGCCAGCTTCCCAAGCTGGACGTCGCCGGTTCGAGTCCGGTCGCCCGCTCTGCCGCAGCCGCTGTCGCCTTCCGTCTCTCCCTTCGTCACATTACCCTGTCACGCGACACTTCAGACGCTGGCGGCTGGTCACGCGGTGTTGAAGGACACAGCGGAGGCCGTCCCCAGTGGGGATCTTGCCACCGCTCAGGTGCTGAATACCGGCTGTTGTGGGCCATAGGTCCCGTGGCGTGGCTGCAACGCGGGCTCCGAAGCTGACATGTAAGTGGGCGAGAGATAGTAACTTACGGCCGCTGCTCCGGGGGTACTGACGGCCCGGGACCTGCGTAGGGTGGGGCGGCTCGTTTTTATGACCTTAACTATGACGGACCCTTCGGGGGGCCGTTTTGGGACACCATGACTCGATTCCGCCAAATCCGCTTCTGGGTCATTGCCAGCCTCTTCGCCGCCACCACGCTGCGGTGCAACAGCGGTGGTGATGTAACCGCTCCCACGACGATCGACAAAGTGGATGGGGACGGTCAGCAGGGCGTAGTTGGCATTGCCCTTCCGCGCCCCCTGGTGGTGTTGGTCACTGACGACGCCGGGAATCCTGTGGCCGGTGTAGACGTGCAGTGGCAGGCTAACGGCGGAGGCAGCGTTTCCAGCGGGACGGTCAAGACCGGCTCCAGTGGCCGCGCCTCCGTCACTCGTACGCTCGGCCCGAATATCGGGGAGCAGACGACCACGGCCATAGCCACCGGTCTTAAAGGCTCTCCCGTCACGTTCACGGCCACGGCGAGTGAGGCCGGCCAGCCCGCAAGTATCTCCATCACTACCAATCCTCCGACGGCCCCGGTGAGCGGAGAGGTGTTCGATCCATCGGTCCAACCGGCTGTCGAAGTGAAGGACGGCACCGGAGCTCCGGCTGGTGCCATAACGGTAAATGCCCAGCTGGTGGGCAGCGGCGGTAGACTCGACGGGTTGAAGAGCGCCGTCACCGATGCCGCCGGGGTGGCAAAGTTCGCCGATCTCGGTATCACTGGCGCGGGGAGCTACACTATCGAGTTCACCGCCGGCACGGCCAGCGTCAGCTCGTCACCGGTGCAGGTCTCCCCCCTTCCCGCCGAGGCAACGATGGGCAAGTGGGGGCCGGTCATACCCTGGGACATCGTGCCGTTGCACATGTCCTTGATGCCGAACGGGAAGATCATCGCGTGGGGTAAGTTCGAGGCAAACTCCACCACCATGTCGATGCCGCGAATCTGGGATCCTTCTACCAGTCCTTCCCCAGCCGGCGCACCCATGATCCAGCTCGACACGATGCTCTTCTGTGCCGGGCAGACCCAAATGCCGGATGGCCGCCTGATGGTCTCGGGTGGTCACAAAGCAGATGATACCGGAATCAACCGGACCAACTTCTTCACCCAGGATGGTGGCTGGCAGCCGGCCTCACCCATGGCGCATGGACGCTGGTATCCGACCGTCACCGTGCTACCCGACGGCAGGGTGTTGACCATGGCGGGGCGTGATGAGAGCGGTAACATCGTAACCATTCCGGAGATCTGGGAAGGCGATCATTGGGTGGAGCTGCCCGGTGCCGGCACCGATACCGTGCCGTACTATCCTCGCAACTTCGTCGCGCCTGACGGCCGGATCTTCATGGCGGGCGAGCGGATCAAGTCGCGCTGGTTCGAGGTCGATGGAATAGGCGTGGGTGGTGGTCGTGGCCGGTGGGTGGACGGTCCCAGTCACTTCCTAAGAATTAACCGCGACTACGGCACCGCCGCCATGTACGAGCCGGGCAAAATTCTCTACGCCGGTGGAGGTGGTAACCCGGGGTGGCGGGTACAATCACCTGATCCCAGTCCCTCGACGCCGACGGCCTCAGCGGAAACGATTGACTTGAATCAGGCATCGCCTCAATGGCAGAACATCGCGCCGATGTCTGCTCCACGACGTCACCTGAACTCGACCATCCTGCCGGACGGCACCGTGCTGATCACGGGCGGAACCAGAGGCGGTGGGTTCGTCGATATCAATGAGGGAGATGCGGTCAAGACGGCGGAAGTCTGGGATCCTAAGACTAACCAATGGACCACCTTGGCGGCGGCAAGCAAAATGCGGGTGTATCACTCGGTCTCGATGCTGCTGCCCGACGGAACGGTACTACATGGGGCGAGCGGTGATGCCGAGGCCATTCAGAACGGTGTTATTAAGCCGGTTCCGCCGGAGCGGAATCACGAGATCTTCTCACCGCCGTATCTGTTCAAGGGCGCCCGCCCGACGATCACCGCGGTCTCACCCGCAACGGTGAGCTACAACGGGACGATTTCGGTCACCACTCCAAACGTGGGACAGATTACTGAGGCCCGCTGGATCCGCCTCAGCTCGGTAACCCACGCCTTTGACGCAGGCCAGCGAGCGAACACGTTGACCATCCACCCGACCACAACGGGAATCGACGTAACCGCCCCGGCCAGTCCTAATCTTGCGCCGCCCGGCTACTACCTCCTGTTCATCCTGAACCGAAACGGGGTACCCTCGATCGGGAAGGTGGTTAACATCCAGTAGACCGGTCAGTCATCGTTCGAGCCGGTCAGCGATCGAATCCCGGCATAGACGGCCAGTCCCAGTCCCGCTGCAAGCAGCGCTTTCGCCGGTGAAAGCGCTGCTTGGGTGTAGAAGCTGGAGCGTCTCACCATACCCCGATAGTCACCCCGCTCCTGGCCCTCCGCGCCGCTGGGCGCGTACAAATTCCCGGGCCGCTGTTCTGCGGGAACATCCGACCGCTGCCCGCTGAACATGGCACGTTCCATGTAGAAGTCGGTCAGTCTCGGCATCGCGTTTCCCATAGCCGACAGCAGCCGGCCTCCTCCGCCAATCGTTATGTCACGCACCGGGTGCTCGGCGGCTCGGAGGATGGCGTTGGCCACGACTTCCGGCGCGTACACCGGAGCCGGTGGTTTCGGCTCCACCGCCATGTAGTTCTTGGCGTGCTGAAAATACGGCGTGTCGATGGCCGAAGGCTTGATCAGCGTGACGGAGACCGGGGCCTGTTCTTCCTCGAGCTCCATACGAAGCGCATCGGTGAACCCCTTGACCGCATGCTTCGAGGCCGAATAGGCGCCCTGCAGCGGAACCGCCCGGTCCGAAACGACACTGCCCAGGTTGATGAGCGCCCCGCCGCTGGTCCGCAGGTGGGGAAGAGCCGCGCGAGTACCGTATACTGTTCCCCAGAAGTTCACTTCGAAGACCTGCCTCATATCTTCGATGGCGACCTCGGACAAGCGCCCATAAAACGACACTCCCGCGTTATTCACCCAGGTGTCGAGTGCCCCGTATGCTTCGATCGACGCGGCGGCCAGATGTTCCATGTCTTCGGGGTTGGATACGTCGGCCAAGACCGAACGCGCCTTGCCTCCGCGGTCCTCGATGGCGGCAACGGTATCCCGCAGTTCCGCCTCATTGCGGGAGCAAAGGACTACCCGGGCCCCCCGCTCCGCAGCTCGCTTGGCCGTTGCCAGGCCGATCCCGCTGGTACCGCCGGTGATGACGATGACCTGATCTTCCAATCGTTTGAGCTTGAATTTCATGATCGCCTCCTGCCCCGTAAGTCGCCGGCTCCGCTTTGTCCCTCAGCTCTAGCTGAATTCTACCACATTGTGGCAGACGGAGGCTCACTGTCCGCTATGGGACCTGCCAGCAGGAGAATGGCAAGAGCGGAGCGCACCCTTACGCAGAGCTTGAATCTGGACGGTTAAGGGCCGATCTTTACGGGCTTTGCCGGGCGAGGCTCCCTCGAGAGTGGCCGAATGATCCGAGTAACGACGGTACATCCCGATTCCATCGCTGCGGAGCTGGGGCTCAGAGAAGGGACTGAGCTGCTCAGCGTCAACGGCCGCGAGCTGGACGATTTCCTGGACTGGGAGTTTCTCACCGCCGAGGAGGAGCTCCTGCTGCATGTCCGCCAGCCGGACGGTGAGGAGATCGAATTCGACATCGAGCGGCCGCTGGGCGAGCCGCTGGGCGTAGGGCTGGAGCCACCCCGGATTCGGCGGTGCGCCAATCGTTGCGACTTCTGTTTCGTCGATGGTCTGCCGGTCGGGCTCAGGGTCGTTCTGTACATTCGCGATGACGATTACCGGCTCTCCTTTCGCTACGGTAACTTCGCCACCCTGACCAACCTCAAGCCGCACGACGAGGCGCGCATCATCGAGTACCGCCTCTCGCCACTCTACGTATCGGTGCACGCCACTGATCCCACGGTGCGGCGGTATCTGCTTCGCAACCCGACCGCTCCCGAGATCATCCCCCAGCTCCGCCGTTTCGCCGACCACGGCATCGAGTTTCATACCCAGGTCGTAATGTCACCCGGCGTCAACGACGGGCCGGTGCTGCGGCAGACGCTCGAGGAGCTGTATCGGTTTGGGCCCGCCATCCTCGGCTGTTCGGTGGTACCCGTGGGTCTCACCGAATATTCCAAGCACCAGCTCGTGCGCGAGCCCACGGCGGAAGAATGTCGAGCAGCCATCGGGTTGATCGAGGAGCGGGCCGCCATCGCTCAGGCGCAGCGCGGCATTCATTGGGCCTTCGGTGCGGACGAGCTGTACTTGCGAGCAGGCGTGGAGCTTCCTCCAGCCGAGATCTACGATGGCTTCGACCAGGTGGAGAATGGAGTGGGTTCGGTCCGGTGGCTGCAACAACGAATCCGCACCTCGGCGCCACTTCTGAGCGGATGGGAGGGGAAGCGCATCGGAGTGGTCACCGGAACCGCCATGGCGCCACTGATGCCCCTCGTGCTGGAACCTCTGGCCGAAGTTACCGGTTCCCGATTCGAGTTGATTCCGGTGGTGAATACGCTGTTCGGAGCCAGCGTGACCACAGCGGGGCTACTGCCCGGAACGGCAATGCAGCACGTGCTGCGCCACCGTCGCGACCTCGATCTGGTGCTCATTCCCGGCGAGTCAGTAAACGACGACCAGTTGTTTATCGACAATATGAGTCTCGATCTGCTGGCCGCCTCGGTACCGGCCGATGTTCGGCTTTCCAAGGACTTCAGCGACGCCCTTCAAGATCCGGTTGCGGTATGAGCAAGCCAACCGTGGCGATCGTTGGCCGTCCCAACGTCGGCAAATCCACCCTTTTCAACCGGCTCCTCGGCGGCCGGCCGGCCATCGTATCGGAGCGTCCCGGCACTACGCGCGACCGACACTTCGGTGACGCCGAGTGGCAGGGACGCCGGTTTTGGGTCGTGGATACCGGCGGACTGGTCCCGGAATCGAGCGACTCGATGGACCGAGCCATCCGGCAGCAGGTGGAATTCGCCCTGGATGAATCCGACGTGGTGCTCTTCGTGGTGGATGGGCGCGAGGGAGTCAACCCGGTGGACGAAGCGATTGCCGAGCGTCTGAGAAAGTCGCAGCGTCCCGTGCTGCTCGCGGTCAACAAGCTCGACAATCTCGAGCACAGTACCGAGCAATACGCGTTCTACTCACTCGGCTTTGGCGATCCGCTTGGGATTAGTGCCGGGATAGGGAAGGGAAGCGGTGACCTGCTCGATGCCATCGTCGGGCGGCTGCCACCCTACGATCCGGCGGAAGCGGAGGATGCCATCAACGTGGCGGTGGTCGGACGGCCCAACGTGGGCAAGTCCTCCCTGGTGAACCGGCTGTTGGGCGAGGAACGCCACGTGGTGGCTCCCCAGGCGGGCACCACCCGCGACGCGATAGACTCCACCTTGCGCTTCCAGGGAAAAACACTCAACTTCATTGACACCGCAGGCTTACGTCGTCGCGCTAAAGTAGAAGATGACCTCGAGTTCTACTCCACGCTGCGAACGGAGCGAGCCATCGAGCGGGCCCAGGTATGCGTACTGGTCGTGGATGCCACTTTGGGGATGCAGAACCAGGATCTCCGGATCGCCACCCAGTCGTGGGAGAATGGCTGCGGCCTCATCGTTCTGGTCAACAAGTGGGACCTCGTGGCGGAGAAGGACGCCAACACGGCTCGGCTGGGCCAGGAGGCGCTGATCGCGAAGGCACCGTTCCTTCGCTACGTGCCGTTCCTCTATGTCTCGGCTCTTACCGGGCAGCGAGTTCGCAAAGTACTGGATCAGATCCTCGAGGTGGCCGAAGGGCGGGAATTGCGGGTGCCGACAGCGGAGGTCAACAAGGTGCTGGCGGAGCTGATCGAGCGAAACGCGCCACCCCAGAAGCCGGGTGAGGAGGTGAAGCTCCTGTATGCCTCCCAGGTCGGAACCGCACCCCCTACACTCGCAATCGTGAGCAATCGGCCGGACGAGGTTCCGGAATCTTATCAGCGGTACCTCGCGCACGGCTTCCGGCAGGTCTGGCCCTTTCCAGGCACTCCCCTTCGTCTCAAGTTCACCCGGCGAGGATCCCGCCGCTGATGCCGGCTGCCGCGTTGATGGTGCTCGCCTCCTATTTTATCGGCGCCATCCCGACGAGCTATCTGGTCAGCCGGTTATTCGCGAAGATCGATCTCCGAGAGCACGGCAGTGGGAACCTGGGTGCCACGAATCTCTACCGGGTGCTCGGGTGGAGATATGCCGTGCCGGTGGCTCTGTTCGACATGGCTAAGGGAGCGATTCCCGTTCTGGTCTTGGCTCCCCAGGTTTCGAGCTCGGACTTGTTTGCCCTTACCTGCGGCATCGCTGCCATCGTGGGCCATGTCTTCTCGGCGTTCGTGGGGTTCAAGGGCGGTAAAGGCGTCGCTACAGCGGCAGGTGTCATGCTCGGTTTGACGCCGGTGGCGCTCGCCGTATGCGCGGCCGTGTGGGCCTCTCTGGTGCTGCTTACCGGATACGTCTCTCTGGGCAGTATAGCGGCCGCGGCGGTGCTGCCGGTCGCCGTCTATCTGCTCGAGCGCCCCACAACGCCGGAATTGCTCTGGGTCGATGCCGGCGTGGCGGCCGGAGTCATCCTTCTCCATCGGCGTAACATCCAGCGTCTTCTCAGCGGAACGGAGAACCGCTTTCGCCGCCGCCCGGCTCCGACCTCCCGGTCATGACGCTGATTACGGTCCTGGGGGCGGGAAGCTGGGGAACCACCCTCGCCAACCTGCTTGCCGCCAAGGGTGAGACGGTGAGGATCTGGGCCTATGAGCCCGAAGTGGTGGAGGCAATCAACCGGCGCCACGAGAATCCGGTATTTCTTCCGGGGATACCGCTCGAGGCCGGACTGCGTGCCTTCCAAGACCCTCGCGAGGCTGTCGCCGGCGCGCCGGTGATTGTTTCGGCCCCGCCGAGCCACGCGGTGCGCTCAGTGGTGAGCGGGCTTCGGGGAGAAGTGCAGCCGGGAACGTTGGTAGTGAGCGCCACCAAGGGGATCGAGACCGATACCCTTGCGCTCATGTCGGCCGTGTTCGCGGAGTGCTTACCGGAAACTCGCTTTGCGGCGCTCTCCGGGCCCAGCTTTGCGCTGGAAGTGTGTCAGGGACAGCCGACTCTGGTGGTGGCTGCGGCCCGGGAATTGGCGACGGCCCGCGATGTCCAGCGCATCTTTGCTACTCCGCGGTTTCGGGTGTACTCCAACGACGACGTGCTCGGGGTGGAGCTGGCCGGCGCGCTCAAGAACGTGATCGCCATCGCGGCCGGGATCCTCGAGGGTCTGGGAATGGGCCACAACCCCCGCGCGGCGCTGATCACGCGCGGCCTGGCGGAGATCACCCGCCTGGGGGTCGCGCTCGGCGCAAGCCCGCTCACGTTTGCGGGCCTGGCCGGCATGGGCGATCTGATCTTGACCACGACGGGGGATCTGAGCCGGAACCGTTCGCTGGGGGTAGCGCTGGCCCAGGGACAGACGCTGGCGGAGTATCGCGCGGCGCATCGGAGCGTCGCCGAGGGCGCCAATACCTCCAAGGCTGGAGTCGCGCTCGGCGCCAGGTCCGGAGTGGAGCTTCCCATCACCCAGAAAGTCTGTGAAGTTCTGTTCAGCGGAAAGCCGGCTCGCGAGGGGATCGCGGAGCTGATGGCACGGGAACTCAAGGCGGAGCAGTGGAGATGACGACGACCACCACCACCCGGCCGGTCCAGGAGTTCTACTCGATCGGTGAAGTCTGCGGCCTGACGGACCTCAAGCCCCATGTGCTTCGGTACTGGGAAAGCCAATTTCGATTCCTCAACCCGGCCAAGAATCGATCGGGGAACCGGGTGTACAAGGGTCGTGAGGTCGAGCTGATCATGCTGGTGAAGCACCTGTTGTACACCGAGAAGTTTACCATCGACGGCGCCAGGCAGCGGATCGACCACTACCGCCGGACCGGAGAGCTCCGGGTGTCCGCCCGCCGGGCTTTTGAGGCGGAGATGGCCCAGGAGCTCCGCACGACGATCGAGGAGGTCATGGGGATTCTGGATGGGAAGGTGCCACCACAAAAAAGCGTAAACAGTGAACGGTAAACGGTGAACTGGCCCGCCCGCCCCGATTCACCGTTCACCGTTCACCGTTTACGCTCTCGTCAGCCATGAACATCCTCGTCAGCAACGACGATGGCGTCCTGGCCCCCGGGATCGCATTGCTGGCCGATGCGTGCAGGGAAGTGGGCGAGGTGACGGTCGTAGCTCCCGACCGGGAACAGAGCGGTACTTCGCACTCCCTCACCTTGCACCGGCCCCTGCGCCCTACGCGCCGTCCCGACGGTGCCTGGCAGATCGACGGGACTCCCACCGATTGCGTGATGCTTGCGTTACAAGCGCTCATGCCCGAGCGGCCGGACTTCGTCTTTTCCGGTGTCAATCACGGGCCCAACATGGGTGAAGATGTGCTCTATTCCGGCACCGTCGCCGCCGCCATGGAGGCGGTGACTCTGGGGGTTCCTGGCATTGGGATCTCCTTCGCGGGAAATCAGCCGGAGACGATGGCCACCTACCACGACCTGCTGGTCGAGCTGATCCGCCGGATCACCAGCGTGGCCGACTTTCCCGAGCAGATGCTGCTCAACATCAATCTTCCCCGGGTACCGGCGGAGCAGGTGCGGGGCATTCAGGTCACCAAGCTGGGCAGCCGGTACTTCTCCGAATCCCTCACTCGGATGAAGGACCCCTGGGGCCGGGAGATCTACTGGATCGGGGGTGGCACGATCACCTGGACCGGAACCGAGAACTCCGATCACCTGGCGGTTGCTGAAGGCTTTATTTCCGTCACCCCGCTGCACATGGATCTCACCAACTATTCGCTTCTGGAAACGGTTCGAGGATGGTCTCTGGAGGGGTAGGGGAAGGGGATAGCTACGGTGGCTACCGTAGCCGGCTGGTGGAAGTCCTCCAGCGGAAAGGGGTGCGCGATCTTGCCGTCCTCCGGGCGGTGCGCATGGTTCCGCGGCATCTGTTTGTGCCCGAGAGCGTGCGGCACCGGGCCTACGATGACGCCGCCCTGCCGATCGGCAGCGGCCAGACCATTTCGCAGCCGTACGTGCAGGCCCGGTACCTCGAGCTGATCGGCCTGACCGGCAAGGAGAAGGTGCTGGAGATCGGTACCGGCTCGGGATACCAGACGGCATTACTCGCGCTGCTGGCAAGCATGGTCTTCAGCGTAGAGCGGGTGCCGCATCTGGCGCAGAGCGCCCGCACCGTCCTGGCTACGGCGGGGATCCGCAACGTGACGGTGCTGGTGGGAGACGGCACCTTGGGCTGGCGGCCGTTCGGGCCCTACGATGCCATCCTGGTCTCCGCCGCCTCGCCCGAAATTCCGGCGCCACTGGTCGAGCAGCTCGCGTCGGGCGGCAAGATGGTGATCCCTCTGGGCGATCGCGCCTCCCAGACGCTCACTCTGGTCGAGCGACAGGGAGACGGCATTCGCAGCCGGACCGTTGCCGACGTACGATTCGTGCCCCTGGTGGGCGAGTTCGGCTTCCGCCAGGATTAGACCTAATCCGGAGACTTCCGTGGATCTACTGCGCACGATGATCGATTTCTTTCTGCACTTGGATCGGCATCTCAGCCAGATCATCTCCCAATACGGCGGATGGACCCACCTGATTCTGTTTCTGGTTGTCTTCTGTGAGACGGGACTCGTCATTACGCCCTTTCTGCCGGGCGACTCGCTGCTCTTCGCCGCCGGGACGTTCGCTGCACTGGGTTCCCTGGACGTCCGATGGATCGCCCTGTTGCTCACGCTCGCCGCCGTCCTGGGCGACACGGTGAACTATTGGATCGGTGCCTACGTCGGCCCCCGGGCATTCAATGGCGAGGTCCGCTTCCTCCGGAAGGAGTACCTCGATAGGGCTCATGGCTTCTATGAGAAACATGGCGGGAAAGCCATCATTCTGGCCCGGTTCATTCCTATCATCCGGACTTTCGCGCCGTTCGTGGCCGGAGTCGGTACCATGAGTTACCCGCGGTTCATCAGTTACAATGTCATCGGGGCCCTGCTTTGGGTCGGGCTCTTCGTGTTGGGAGGGTATTTCTTCGGCACGATTCCCACGGTTCGAGAGAACTTCTCCTTCGTGATTCTTGCCATCATCGTGATCTCGGTCCTGCCCGTAGTCTACGAAACCTTGCGGGCCCACCGGAGCCGGCCGGCGTGACCACGAAGTTCCTGGTATCAGGAATGGTGCAGGGAGTCGGGTTTCGCTGGTTCGTGGCCCGGCATGCCAGATCCCTCGGCTTGAGCGGCTATGCCCGTAATCTGCCGGACGGCCGGGTCGAAGTGGTGGTGAACGGCCCGGAAACCGCGCTGCCCGACCTGGAGCAGTTCCTGCGCGCCGGTCCCGCGAACGCCAAGGTGGACGCAGTCGAGCGCACGACCGCGCCGGGGACATTTCCCATCGGGAAAAGCTTCGACATCATGTAGTCCTATTTATCTCGGAGGCTCATGCTCGAAACCGCTATGCTATCCGACCGGGTCCTGAACACGCTGCGGCCTATACCCGATTATCCCAAGCCGGGCATTCTCTTTCAAGACATCACGCCGGTGCTGCGCGATGGCCGGCTGCTGCACGAGGTGGTAATGGAGATGAGCCGGCCCTTTCAGGATGCCGGCGTGACCCACGTGCTCGGTATCGAAGCCCGCGGCTTCATCCTCGGCGGGGCAGTGGCCACTGCACTTGGTGCCGGCTTCGTACCCGCGCGCAAGCCGGGAAAGCTGCCCTGGGAGCGGGCCAGCGAAGCGTACGATCTGGAATACGGCAGCGATTCACTGGAGGCGCATCGTGACGCGTGGACCGAAGGGAGCCGAGTGCTCGTGGTGGACGACGTCCTGGCGACCGGCGGCACGGCCCGAGCGGCAGGGCAATTGGCCCGGGGACTGGGAGCGGAGTTGGTGGGATGGAGCTTTCTGCTCGAGATCGGGGCGCTCGGCGGACGGGATCGGCTGCAGGGAGCGCCCTGCCATGTGGTGACCAGGAGCTAGGAGCGGGGTTGCTTAGGCCAAGACAGCGGTCCATTTTCCGGGCTTGGCCAAGAAAGGTGGGCCGGGTCCAGGCCCAATCAGGCCAGGCCTGGAGTGCCCTAAGAAAACGCCTTAGGTAAGCCCAGTCAACTGTAGCTGGAAAACCAACTTACAGTAGCCCCCGTAGCTCAGATGGATAGAGCAGCAGTTTCCTAAACTGTTGGCCGCGTGTTCGAGTCACGCCGGGGGCATCGACGGGCGGAGTGACGGAATTCTTAAAACCTCATTGTGGATGGATATGGCGACGACTGTGGAACCAACCACCCGAGAGCAGGCGCAGGCACCCGCGGCCGCGCCATGGTATCGCGACCGACGGCGGCAGCTCCTGGCTCTGATCGGGTTGGCTGCCGCCGCTGCGATCGTCGGCTGGTTCGTAGTGACCAGTGGAGCCAGGAAGGAGCAGTTCGCTGCCCGCAGCCTCAACCAGGCCCGATCGGCAGCAGAGGCGGGCAACCTGCCGCTCGCCTCGAGCGAGCTCCAACGGCTCATTACCACCTATAAGGGAACTGACGCGGCGAGCGAGGCCGTCGTCACCCTGAACCAAGTCCGGATGGTCAACGGGCAGAGCGAGCTGGCGGCGGTGGGTCTTCGCGAGTATCTGGCATCCAAGCCGGCGCGGAAGTACCTGGCGCCCGCCAACGGGCTCCTCGGCGCGGCTCTGGAGAACTCCAAGCACTGGGCCGAGGCGGGTGACGCTTACACCCAGGCCTCAAACGCCTCGGAGGTGGAGTATCTCAAGGCCAGCTATCTGATCGACGCCGGCCGCGCCTATCGGGAGGCGGGAAAAGGAGCGGAAGCGATACGGGCCTACCGTACCGTCGTGCAAAAGTATCCCAAGGCGCCCAGCTTTACCGAAGCTGAGGTCAGGCTGGCGGAACTGACGGACGGGAAGATGTAAGAGGGGTGGTAAGGGGGTAGGCCGAAGGTCGCGGGGGCCCTCAGTCTTGGAAGGGCCCCCTTTTTATAGGGCTGACGTAAGCGACGTATAAGATATGTTATGTTAAGTCCGCTTGGGGAAAAGTGTGGAGAAGTGGTCGCTGGCCCTGTACTTCGCGCTCTAAGCTATTGTCTGTCAGTGAGTAAGATGGAGCTAGCGGCTGGTGGGAAACTGCTGCCGCGGC
>JBJMPK010000216.1:0-4907 GCA_045803245.1 Gemmatimonadales bacterium | reverse complement strand
TGGCCAGAGCCAGGATGTTCCCTCGAACCGGGTCCGGCGCGGTGGCGATCGGCGGCTCGGTGCCGATAAAGAAGAGCAACAGTCCGGACCCCACCGCCAGCATGAGGCCGAGGTCCTGCTTCCGGACCGGCTCTTGGAGCAGCCAGGGAACCAGGAACAGGAGGTACAGGGGAGCGGTGGATTGGAGAAAGATCGTGTTCGCCGCGGTGGTGAGCCGGTTCGCGAGGACGAAGAGCACCAGGCAGCCGGCATAGGCGATGCCTACCAGAACTGCTCCCGGAGTCCACCCCCGCCGCGCTTGGGGCGCGAGCAGGAGCAGCACCATCGCGGCGATCCCCGAGCGGAAGCTGGCGATCTGCCACCCGCTGAAGTCCACCGCCTTGATTGCGGCGCCACCGGTGGAGAAGAGGACGGCCGCGCCGATGAGCTGGAGCCGAGCGGTTGAACGGGGTGACATGGGTGGGAAGGTGGCGGGGTCGAGGGTCTGGAGTCCAGGGTCGAGGGGATCCACGGCCTTGGGTCTAGGGTCTAGGGTCTAGGCGCGCTTTGGCTTGGCTAATCTATGAGGAGCCGCAGTGACGCTGCCCACATTCAACCCGGAGCAAGAGGGCAATCTTTTGCCTCGATCCTAGACCCTCGACCCTAGACTATCACGAGGTCACGATGTCCCTGCTCGACCTGCTTCAACAACATCTTGGCGGCCAGGCCGTCGATCAGATCAGTCGGAAAATCGGAGCCGACCCGGGAACCACCGGCAACGCCGTTGACGCTGCCCTTCCTTTACTGCTCACGGCACTGGCCCACAACGCCGGCAACGGCACTCAAGCGCAATCGCTGTCCAAGGCGGTCTCGGAGGACCACGACGGTAGCATCCTGGACGACGTCCCTGGCTTCCTCAATCGAGCGGAGACCGGCCCCGGCGCGGGAATCCTGCGTCACGTGCTCGGCGGCAACCAGCAGACGGTTCAGAACGGCCTGAGTCAGGTGACCGGTCTCGAGCCAGGGAAGGCCGGCCAGCTGCTCACGATGCTCGCGCCCCTGGTGATGGGAGCACTCGGCCGGGCTCAGCAGGAAAAAGGACTCGACGCCAATGGATTGACCAATCTCTTGACCGGAGAGCACGAACGCCTCAAGGAAACCGCTCCCGGCGTCATGGGTACTCTTGGGCGGTTCCTCGACCGGAACAACGACGGCTCGGTCGTGGACGATGTTGGAGGAATGCTGGGCAAGGCCTTCGGTAAACATTAATGGCGAGGAGGATGCTATGGCGACGGAACCCAGGAACATCACCCCGACGGGGAAGACCTATACAGTCGTCAAGGGCGACAGCCTCTCGAAGATCGCCAAGCGCGAGTACGGCGACGCAGGCAAGTGGCACCAGATCTTCGAAGCCAATCGCGATGTAATCGAAAACCCCGACCTGATCGAGCCGGGGCAGAGTCTTATCATACCGGATCGGTGAGGCGGAAGGAAAAGGCGGAAGAAAGAGAGGCGGAAGGAACAGAGGCGGAAGAAAAGCAGCGGGAGATTCCGCCTCTTCCTTTCCGCTTCTCCTCTTCCGCCTCTTTCCTTCCGCCCCTTTCCTTCCGCCTTTTTTCGCCCTCTCTCGAGAACGTTATCGTGGATCCCGTCCTTCCCCTAACACCGGCCGTTCCGGGTCGTTCAGGTCGAACCAATCCCAGGGCAGCGGACGCAAATGCCGCTGGTGTCCGATGCCTAGCTCACGCAGGGTGGGCAGCTCGGCGAAAAAGGCCATGAACCTCGACAGCCGCTCCTCGGGCGCCAGAACGAAGTGGGTGATCACGTAATCGTCCCCATCGGGCTCGACCCTCGCATCTTCGATCCGGCCGATGGGACGGCCATAGGAGTTTCGCACCGTTCTCCCGATCAAGTCCTCGAACTTCAGCTCGCTTACCATGGCCTCAGGCTCCCGGAATGCGGGCGATGATGTGATCCCGGATCCAGTGTTCCCAGGCGAACGCCGGCGTCTGCTTCGCGTCGAGGTCCACCTTTACGTCCACGCCGATCTTACGCACCTTGGACCAGGGCACCTCCAGCGGCCCGTCGTTCTGGGGACCCCAGCGACGGCGCCACCGTACCAGCCAGGCACCGAACCGTGGGTGCACCCTGCGCGCCGCCGTCCCACCCCCGATTACCAGACGGGCCACCCGCGGCGGCCTTCCATCCCGCAGCTCGATTACGATTCCGTCCACCTTTCCCATCAGCTCGCCGTGGCGGTCGATCACCTGTTGGTCGAGTACCCCTTGTCCCAGATTCATCTCAGCTCCCCATGATCTGGAGTGGGATCGCCACCAGAGCCACGATGCAGGCGAGCACGCTCACCAAGAGCACGGCAATATTCGCGATCCAATGGTTGACGTTGTCGCCCAGGTACCCGCGGTCGTTCATGATGATCAGGAGCGGCACGACCGTCACGGGCAGCGAGACCGCGGTGAGTGCCATCGAGAAGATGGTGAGCTTGAGCGGATCGATCCCGGTGAAGATCAGCAGACCGGCCAGGAGGATGGCGACGGTATACACCAGGCTGAACCGTGCCGCCTGGCGTGGCTTGATGTTCTCGCCCCACTTCCAGCCGAAGCCCTGCGCCACGAGATAGGCAATCTGCAGCGAAATCTCCAGGGCGGCGCCGAAGCAGGCGATGCCGAGAGAGGCCACGAAGAGGATGAATCCCCACCGGCCCAGTGGCGTTGCCAGAATGAGGGGGATCTGCTCGTAGCGATCGACCTGGATCCCACGGGTATGAAAAACCATCGCCGCGCACACCAGAACCGCCACCGCAACGAAGCCTCCGAATCCCATGCCCAGTCCCGCAATCAGGCGGTTGACGCCCAGGTAGCTCTCGTCCCACTCGTCCTCGATCGCGCCCGCGGAATAGAAGTAGAACAGATAGGGGCTGACCGAGGCGCCGATGATGCTCACGGCCATGAACCAATATTGGGCCGGCTCCTGGCGCGGCAGACTGGGGATGAGGTGGGAGCCCACTTCACCGAGTGGCGCGTGAAGCTTCAGGGCACCCACTACAAACACCAGGGTGACGAGCCCCAGCAGGGAGGCCCCTTTCTCGACCAGGCTGAAGTTGTGGGCCCAGAGGAGCAGCCACACGGCCACCGCCACCGCGGGCGCCCACCACTGAAACCGGATACCGGTCGCGAGCTGCAGCGCCAATGCGACACCACCGATTTCCGATGCCAGCACGAGAAACGACACCAGGACCACTGCGACGAGGGGGAAGGTGAAGAAACGGATCCCGAACCGTTCCCGCATCGCATCGGGCAGGGTGTGCTTGCTCACCGCCGCCAGCCGCCCACCCATCTCCACCAGGAAGGCGATACAGATGGTGCCCAGCGCAATGGCCCAGACTAGCTGAAATCCAAACGCCGCACCCGCCTGTGCGGACGTCGCGAGTGAGCCCGCCTCGAGAAAGCCCCCGATGCCGGTGACGAGCCCGAGCGCGATCTCCAGGAGCTTGCTCATTGCGAGAGCTGCTCGCGCTTCTTGCCTATCTTATCCAGCTCCTCTTTGGCGGCCTCGAATGTTTGCCGGGCAAGTACTTCCGGCACCGCACCACGCTTCCGCAGTTGGGTAGTGAGCTGCACCGTGGCCTCCCAGGACTCCTGCCTCTGCTGCAGCTTGCGGGCTTCCTCCTGGGACGAGCCTCCGCACGCCGCCAGCAGAAGAACGAGGACGGACAGCCTCTCGCTCAGAACGACAACCCCGGTTGAATGTCTCCGGCGACCGCCTCCACCGCCTTTGCCGTTCTCTCCGTCGGTTCTTTCAGCCAGTTGGCTGCGATGGCCAGGGTCGCAACGAGATACGCGAGGCTGGCCGGCACCCACATGATCAGGCCGGCGAGCTGCTGGTCCTCCACCGGGGTGAGACCCCAGGCGGCGGTGCTCGGGGCGTAGATGGGGTACCAGGCTCGCGAGGAGAACGTGAGCAGCGCGCCCAGAATGGTGGTGTGCACCGAAGTGGTAAAGAGATAGAGCACTGCCGCAGGCCGGCCCAGCCGGCCGTCGCGTCTGCGGAGCAGAGCCCACCAGAAGAGCAGCCCGCTCCCGAGAAAGCTCGCATGCTGGAGGGTGTGGATCAGGTCGCTTCGGAGCGTGGCCTGAAAGAGCCCGGGAGCGTGCCACAGCCAGATGACGAGGGCATGCAGCGTCCACGCGGCTAATGGCAGTGTCAGCAGCTCCCAGGTGCGCCGAACCGGTGCGGCAGCCGCCCAGTCACCGACAATCCGGCGCCAGCGCATCGGCAAAGCCCAGACGAAGGGAATCAGGGGCCGGCCGAGGACGAGCAGGGGGGCCGCGGCCACCATCAGCAACTCGTGTTGCACCATATGGGCGGAGAACAGAGCCGCGCCGAGCTGGTGCAGTGGGGACACCAGCGCCAGGAGCAGCACCAGCCAGCCGCCGGCGAACGCAGCTGCTTCCCGGCGCTGGATACCGCGTCCGGTGCCGGCACTGCGCCAGATGGCTCGGAGCCCTTTGAGGTACGCCAACCCAGCGATGAGCAGTGGGATCGCGATGCCGGGCTCGAAGCTCCAGGCGCCCCAGAGGTCGTGAGGAGTGAGGGGCTGCCCGTCGTGAGCGAGGGCGGCAGCAGCGGAAAAGGCCGCAAGGGCCGTGATACCGCCGCTCACTGGCATGGGTCGAGCATGAGACTCGGAATCCACTGCGCCACGATCACCAGCGTGAACATTGCACTCACCAGCAGTCCGGTACCCGCCATGAATCGGCTCCGCGCCAACGGATCGCCCTGTTCCCCCGGCCAGGTGGCGCCCGTCGTTTTCCAGGAGCGCCACGCCGTCAGGAGACCGAAGAGCGTCAGCAGCAGGCAGACGAGGTGCGTCAGATGAACCGGCACCTCACTCCGGGAAGAGCAGGCCG
>JBJMPK010000215.1:0-2648 GCA_045803245.1 Gemmatimonadales bacterium | reverse complement strand
GACCTGATATTCGAGCCGCTTGAGCTCGTCCTCAGTGGGATAGGGAACCGGATTCTTCATGACCTTTGCGGCGGCCGCGTTGGGCGTACCGTAGCCGGTGGCTTCGGAGAGCGCGGCGCCAACCTCGGGCCGGAGGATGTAGTTCATCCACTCGTGGGCGGCCCGCTTGTTCGGCGCGCTCTTGGGAATGCACATCGAGTCGCCCCAGATGGTGCACCCTTCCTTCGGTATGACGTACCCCAGATTGGGCTGCTCGGCCTTGGCCTGGGTGGTGTCCCCATTCCAGAGCTGCGAGATCCAGACGTCGCCCGAGATGAGCTGGGCCTTGACCGGCGCCGAGATGTAGGCCTTGAGCTGCTTCTTGGCCGCGACCGCGTCGGCTTTGGCCTGAGCCAGCTCCGTTGGGTTGATGGAGTTGAGCGAGTGTCCGCGATAGCGCAGCATGGCGCCGATCACCTCGCGGCCGTCATCCATCATGGTCATCTTCTTCCCGAACCGCTTGTCATGAAACACCGACCAGCTATCGAGCGGGGTCTTTATCTTGTCGGTCCGATAGGCGATTCCGGTGGTTCCCCACTGCCAGGGCACGGTGTACTTGTTGCCGTGATCGGTAGGCAAGTTTTGGAAGATCGGGGAGATGTTACCGAAATTGGTGATATACTTTCGGTTGATGGGTGCAATCAGATCGGTGGCGACCATGACGGGGATGATGTAGCCGCTCGGAACCACGATATCGTAGCCGCCGGCTCCGGCCTGGAGCTTGGCCACCATCTCCTCGTTGCTTTCGTAGGTATCGTACGTCACCTTGACCCCGAACTCCTTCTCGAAGTTCGGCACCGTGTCTTCGGCGATGTAGTCGGACCAGTTGTAAATATGGAGCTCCTTCTCCATCGGCCCGAGCTCGGCCACCGCCGCGCCGGTGGTATCGGTTCCGCCGGCCGCCGACTTGTCCTTCCGCTGGCATGCCTGGAGCAGCAGACCCACCGAGCTCAGGCTGAGCCCGAGCGCCACGGCCCGAACCACGAATTCGCGCCGGGGCATGGTGCCCTGCTCGAGCTGCTCCACCAGACGTTCGACTTCCTTGCGCTTGCTCACGGAATGTCTCCTCGGTTGGAGTCCTGGTGTGGTCACGCCGACACCGGCTTGCCCGGCCGGTTTGCTGCCGCAAAGATCTCGCTCGCTACGCCATGCTTATCCGAGCCGGTCACGGACCCGGTAGTACCCTCCCACCAACGGGAGGAACCAAGGAACTCCGTTATAGAACGGAATGGCGCGAAAGCGCTTCGTTCCCAGGTCGGGAATTTCTCCGGCGCCAGCCAGGACCTCTCCCATTCGACTGCCGAGATAGGTCGCCAACGCGACCCCATGACCGCAGTAGCCCATCGAGTAGTACACCCCATCGAGCCGGCCGGCGTGGGGCAGATGGTCCACCGGGTAGGCCACCTTCCCTGACCAGGTGTACTCAATCTTCGCGGCGGCCAACTCGGGGAATACTTCCCCCATTCCCGCCGCCAGAATAGCGGCACTGCGCTTGATGCCGGTAGGAGTGAACGAAGCCCGGCCCCCAAAGACCATACGGCGATCCGGCGAAAGCCGGAAGTAGTACAACAGATTCTTGGTGTCGCTGAATACCCGCCCCCGGGGCACCAGCCGGCGTGCCTGGTCCTCTTCCAGGGGAGCGGTGGCAATCTGATAGCTGCCGATCGGGATGACCCGGCGGCGCAGCCGGCCGAGCGCCGGCGGCGTGTAGCCATTGGTGGCCGCCAAGACCTCGCGCGAGCGCACAATGCCACGGGCGGTCTTGATCTCGAATCCGCCGTGGCTCCGGTGGATCTTCGTCACCTCCGCTTCCTCCACCAGCCGGGCTCCCGCTCTCTCCGCCGCCCGGGCCAGCCCCGTCACATACTTTGCCGGCTGGAGCGAGCAGCCACCCGGATCGAGCAGCCCACCATGATAGCGCGTAGACCCGATCTCCCGGCCCAGCTCGTCCCGCCCCAGGGTTTCGGTCTGATAGCCCAGCTGTTCGCGCATGAACCGGCCGCTCTGTTCCAGCCCTTTCATGTGTCCCGGCTTGGCTGCCAGGGTCAGCGAGCCGCAGCGGTTGAAGTCGCAGGAAATCCCCTCTTCGGCGATGAGGTCGGAGAGATAACGCATGGCCTCGAGTGACAGCTGGAACATCCCCGCGGCGCGCCCGGCCCCCAGCCGTGCGGCCAGCTCCTCCATCTCCGGCTTAAACCCCGGCAGAACGAAGCCGCCGTTACGGCTACTGGCACCCCAACCCAGGGTGTACCGCTCGAGCACCGTGGCATCGACTCCCCGCCGCGCCAGGGCGCGCGCGGCTGCCAGGCCGGTGTAGCCGCCCCCGATGATGACGACATCGGTACGCGCGGGCAGCGGGGCGGCGGGGGAGCGGGGAAGCGGGGAAGCTTCGGTCCACAGGCATCGATCGAGCATTTCCTGCCCTTTCTCGATTCCATCCCTTAGGGGGCGGCCTCAACCACCACAGCACGCTTACCCGCTTACCCGCTTACCCGCTGTCCCGCCTCCCTGCTTCCCCGCCGCCACGCTTATCTGGCCCGCACCAGCCGATCCGCCAGGTAGATGAGAATGGAGGTTCCCAGCAGAATGATGGTACTGATGGCATTGAT
>JBJMPK010000214.1:0-9765 GCA_045803245.1 Gemmatimonadales bacterium | reverse complement strand
TGATCGTCATCGCCCTCTTCATGGCATTGCAGCAGGTGGGAGTGGCGGAAGAGATCGTAACCGCAGCCTTCACGCTCATTCTCGGAGCCGCTGCGCTGGCGGTGGGACTTGCGTTCGGACTGGGGAACCGGGAGCTGGCGGGTGAGATCACCCGTCGCTGGTACGAGGAGGGTCATCGCCGGGATCGTCGCCGGTCGGACGAGCCGGGACCGAACACGCCTCCCGGTGGCGAGCCGCCGATTTTGGATTAGTTGCCAGTTGCCAGTCACCAGTCGCCAGTCACCAGTCGCCAGTCGCCAGTTACCAGTTGCAATGTCAGTGACGGTCTGAACCATACGGATGTGAGCGCGCTCAGGAGCTGCGACCGCTGATTCGCGACCGGCGACCGGCGACTGGCGACTGGCGGCTACTTCACTCGAAACCTCCCCACCGTCCTCGTCCCATCCGCATTCTTGATCGATGCGTACACCGCCCCGCTGGGGCCGAACCCGGCAAGGGTCGTCCCGGCGGGTAGGGTGACCGCGCGCTGCCAGGCTCCCTTTCGATTGAAGACATCGTACACCAGTGGGGCGTTCTCCTGCGACCGAGGCCGCTGGAGCCAGACCTCTCCCTCGGGCCGGCCGAGTGCGAAGTCGAACGGCGGCTTGGTTTCGGCGAAAGGATAGACGATGCGCAGCTCCTGCGGCATACCGAACTGTTTCCCGTGCTCCCGTACCTGGGCCAGGACCCGGTCCCTGTCGGCCTGGGTCACGGCGACGCGCGGGTAGGAGTGGGGCCGGCCGAGGGTCCAGGCGCCGTTCGGCGCGCGCCAATCCACCCGGTTTTCCCGGCCCCGTGCAACCCAGGCGGTGCCGTCCGGCAGGACCCCGAAGAAGTCATTGGGTGAAAAGACCTTGGCTGCCTGCTGCACCTGTTCGCCGAAGATGGCGTCGCCATACTCGGGGGCGGCCAGCAGGACGATGGTATCCACCACGGCGCCCTTGATCGAAAAGCGCAGAACTGGGATGCTGTCCGGTCTCACCTGACGACCCGGCTCGCCACCCCCCAGCACCGCCTGATAGTCGATCTTGTAGCCGTGTCCGAGAGTATCGTACAACAGGATGGGTGTGTTTCCCGCCACCGGCTTGATCGGAAGCACGGCGAGTGCCCTGCCGCTCTCATCCCAAAGGGTCGTGCGGATGGCGCTGAAGTCCACCAGAGCCACCGTATCACCCCCCAGGTGAGCCACCCACCCGGGGAATCGGTACTCTCGCGGCGGGGCTGCCGGACGCAGGGTGTCGACCCGGGTTCCCAGGGTGTCGATCTTCCCGCTCTTCAGGTCGGCCCGAAGGAACAGCTTGTCCTTCGTGTCGGTGAACACGATTCGGCCGTCTTTCAGCTCGACCACATTGCTGATGGCGCCAAAGTGGGCCGGAAGCTTGACCTCGAGTGCCGGGCTCTGGCTCTCGGCCGCAGCACAGGCAAAAGCGGCGAAGAGTGAGAATCCATAGATCCGTTGCGGCAGCATCATTCAGTTTTTCCCTCGGGTACTGGTTGCGGTTGGGGCAGCTCCACCCGGATGAGCCGAACACCTTGCCTGGTTGGCTCCGAGACCAGTGCCGAATGAGCCCCGACGGCCAGGATACGGCCTTGTCCCTTGAGGCGGATCTCGCGGATCAGCCGGCCCTGCCGGTTTACGATGTGATAGCGTCGGGTGGAATCCGCCGGCGCCCTGCTCTTCTCCAACCACACGTCTCCACCAGCGCTCGTAAATCCTGCTTCGAACGGCGGCTTCAAAGCGGCGAATGGGAGGTCCTGGGCGGTGCGCCGAAGCTCGGGAGGAAACTTGCGCAGGAAGAGCTCGCGATCGTAGCGCGTGACCTCCAAAACGCGATCGGGTAATGCCTGACCTCGGCTCCATCGGCCATCCGGTGCGCGCCAATCTACCCGGTTGTCGTAGACGCGAGCCACCCAGAGAGAGCCGTCCGGCAGTACACCCCACCGGTCGACTCCGCTGAATATCCGGCGCTCGAAGCGCCGGCCGGCATCGCCCTGAACCTCCGCGATATCCAGAGGCGCCAGCCGCGCGATGGTATCTGCCTGGGTAAGTGCCGTATCGGTCCGGATGACCGCTGCCGAGTCGCGGTTGCCGCTGCCGTCGGGACCAGGCCGGGGAGACAGGTCGGCATAGAACCGCGCCGATGCGTCCCGGCTCCGCGGCAGCGCACCTCGAAGGTTGCTTGGCGCCGCAATCGACCGAACCAACCGGCCACTCAGGCTCCAGAGTGTCAGCCGTCGGAGTCCCCAGTCGCCCACGTAAAGCGTGTCGCCGGAGATAAAGAGACTGGATGGATTGCGGAGCTCCTTGGGCTTGGGTCCCCCGAGGGGCCTGACGCTTTTGGATCCAAAGTCGACCAGGGCCACCGCATTATCCGCTGGTGCCAACGCCGCCCAGCGATTGCCGCCGAGCCAGGCTGCGTCGGTCAGTTCGGAATAGGGAGTAGCCAGGGTGTCGCCGGCGGCGACGATCTCTAGAACCGGCGTCCGAGATTTGGCAGGTCCACATCCCGCCACGATCGCCAACAACAATGTAGATCCGCGCGCAAGTCCCTTGAACATGGAGGAAAAGTAACTCGGAGGAGATGAGCCGAGCTGGAGACTGGGGAGATTTTAGACCTGACGGCGCTACCGTGGTCAGACAGAACGGGATGCGAGCTGTACTGTGCCTTGGATGTGGGTGTGTGGGCCCGCACGGCGTTGCGGGCCAATCTCCCTGCCAAAGAATGCTTGTGGCGCAAGATCATCTCGATTGGAAACACGGCAGGCCACCCCGATTACCATGGTACGACTACGCCTCAGCCGGTGGCTATTTCATCACTATCAACACTTTCCAGCGTAAGCCACTCTTTGGCGGCCTCCACAATGGTCGGGTTTTGCTCAGCGACTTCGGTCGAATCGCGCAAGAGGAGTGGTTGCGGACCCAAGAAATCCGGTCGGAGATTCTTCTCGATCAGTTCGTGATTATGCCGGACCACGTCCACGGGATTGTAGTGATCTCAGACCCGAAACGCACAAGTAGTTTATCGTCTAAGCACTTGCTGGGCCGGGCTCCTCGTTCCTTGGGCTCCTTAGTCGCTGGCTTTAAAGCGGCGGCCACCAAGAGAATCAATGGCCTGAGATGTACGCCGGGAGCCGTGGTGTGGCAGAGCAATTATCACGAGCATGTGATTAGGAATGAGAGCGAGCTTGCCGCCATTCGCACCTATATCAGGAACAATCCGCTGAAATTCAGATAGCCCGCACAGCCGTGCGGGCCCACCTCTTCAGGTTCAGGAATGATCAAGGGTTCCACCAATCAGGAATAATCAGGGGTTCCACCAATAGGACACCTTGATGAGGAAAATGTTATCGGCCGTCGCGCCGAACAGCCGGTCGAGCGCGCGGCCGGTGCGGAATGTGCCGATGCTCTCCGTATCCGATCGGTTCTGAGTCCACACCAGAAACAGCGTCGAGCCCGGAGAATATTCCCAGCGGAGCACCGCGTTGCCCCTGAGCGAGGCCAGCGAAAAGTTTGGGTCGTCGATCTCGTGCGACTCAGCCGGGCCTCCACCATCGGGGTCCAACACAATCCGGTCAGGATCCGAGGTCGGAGTTGGATCGGGATAGGCATTGAAGGCAAAGCTCCGTGACCGAGCCAACTCCTTGAAACCGGTATACCGTCCGGATGACAACAGGGGCTGGGCGTACACCTCGAGGCTGAGCCTCGGCGTGAAGATCCAGTTGAGACGCACGCTGGCCGACACGGTGGTCTGGTTCAAGTCGGCGAACACATAGCGGTGCCCGAATGTGGCCGGGGCCAGCGCATCGTCGAAGGTGTCGACGTATTGGGCAGAAGTGCCGGTACGTTCTATCTGGGGCTCGACTCGGACCGAGAGCCGTGCGCCTGGCTTCCACTCGAGCGCCGCCCTTGCACTCCAGCTCTGCTCCCAATCTTCCCGGTAGTGATTGCCGTGCAGCCCGAAGCCGTAAATCCAGCGCTTGTTGGGATCGGAGTCCAGCTGAAAGTCCCACTCTACCCCCGGCTGATTGATCATGAGCGGGCCACCGCGGGTTCGCCGGTCGCTCATGGTGCTGGGGTTGTAGGCCACGAACCAGCGGCCGGTCGAAAAGTTTCTCAGCTCGTATAGCCCGGTTAGGAAGAGGCCGGTCCAGGTTACGTCGCCGCCAAAGTCGTAGCTCCGGAACCCGGCGAGATTGAGCCGCCAGCTCCGAAACAACCGGCCCGGCTGGGTCCACTTGTGCCCGAACATGACGTGGGAATTGATCTGGTCGCCCCGGAACTGAAACCCCAGATCATTCACTTCGAAGTTGGGGTCCACCACCCCCGCTGCCGCGTTGAACATCCAATTGCCCTTTTGCTTGTTGAGCGAGACGCGAGCGGCATAGCCGGCAAGTGAGGTCGCGCTCGAATCGACGCCGAGGTAACCGGCGTCAGGGCGTTGGAAGTAGTGGACCGAGCTCTCCTGCAAGGCCTGCATCCGTTCCTCGGTGCCGGCCACCCGGCTCAAGCCACCCCATCCGCTGACAACCCAGACTCCCGCCTTGTCCAGGGTAGTCCATCCGTCCAGGCCAAATCCAACGGCACTGGAGCTCAGCTCGTTGCGGAGTTGCGGCTCGCCGAAGGAACGAGCAGTCAGTGTCCCGATGAATCCCAGTCCATGCCGGCCACCGGCCACTTCCTTCTGGGCTCGATACACGCCATAGTAGGTGAGGGGCTCGACTTCCTGCCGCCATTGGCGGCTGCCCAGTGAGAATTGGGCATGCTCGCGGCTGGTAATGGCGCTGAGCGCCCCCAGGCTCCAGTTGCTCACCTTGCCCGAGAGCTTCGCCGCCCCCAGAATGTTGCTCCCGCTCGGTACGTTCGAATAATCGAAATCGTCCGGCAGGTCGGCTTCGGGTGCCCGTCCGATTCGACGGCTGTACAGGAAGCTCGGGTTAGCCCAGTTGAAGCCCCAAAAGTCATTTGCCCCACCCGAACCGTAGTCGAAGATATTGGCGCCCTCCACGAAGAACGGCCGCCGCTCTTCGAAAAAGGTTTCGACATCGCTGAGGTTAACCACGGCGGGATCGACCTCGACCTGGCCGAAGTCGGGGTTCACGGTGGCATCGAGAGTCAGGTTGCTCCCAATGCCCAGCTTGAGGTCTCCGCCAATGCCCGCGCCCATGCGCGAGCCATCGTTGAACGGATCGGCGACCTCATGACCCATGTATTCGGCCCGAGTGGTGACATAGGGAAGAACTTCGAGCCGAGGTGGCGGAGAAACCTGTTCGACACCAACTAGATCGACGAACCTTGATACGAAGCCACTTCCATTGCTCGGGGTCCGGACCAGGTAGTCACGCTCGTTGCGGCGCGCGATCTCCCGCTTGAAGTTGATCCCCCACCGATTGGTCTTCTGACGCTGGAACCGGAGCTGGGAGTAGGGAATTCTGAGCTCCGCGGTCCAGCCGAGAGAGTCGCGGCTCGCCTTTCCCTGCCACACGCCATCCCAGGTGTCGCTGTCCCAATCGTCGTTGTACAGCGTGCCATCGTACAACGTGCCGGCGGCATTGACCCCAAAGAAAAATCCGGTGCGCCGGTCGCGATAGCAGTCGAGGAATACCAGGAACCGATCCGAGCTGGTGATCCGGTCTCGCCGAGCCAGCTGGGCTCGCACCGAATCCGGCCGGCTGTCGTAAAGCCGCGCCCCCACGTACAGCGCATCATCGTCATAGAGCACCCGGACCTCGGTGCGCTCGGTGGCGGCCGCACCTTCCCGGGGCTCGCGTTGAGTGAACTCGGACACCGGTGTTGCGGCAGCCCAATCGGGCTCAGCCAGGATCCCATCGAGCGTGAATCCGTGCCGAAGCCGGGCCGCCTGCACGATGAGGTTCTGGGGTGGCTGGGGTACCGAATCGCCTTGCCCGTTAGGGGCAATGCTTGACAATGCCAGGTAGAGCGCGACAGCAGCTGAGGGGTCGCCCACCGGTGAACCTCCGTGAGGCCGCAGCGGCAAGATGTTGATCGAGATGGTGCCGGCGGGATCAGGTCGCGCGCCGGAAAACGAACGCGAGACTTAGATGGTGGGATCGATGAAAGGGTTGCGTGCTCGCTGCGCTCGCATGCGACCTCGGGCGCCGGGCGCCCTCGGTTGCCTAGCGGAGAATTTCCTCGAACAGGGCCAGTGCACGGGGGTCGTCGCTTTGTCCCAACCAGAAGAGCACAGTCTTTCTCAACCCGGGGTCCGGACTGGTGCGGGCGATCCTGATCAGAGCGGGCACGCCTTCATTGCCGGAGCGCTGGGACAGAGCAAACACGGCTTGTTTTCGGACTTCATGATCACCCCGGGAATCGCCGGCGATGGAGTCGAGTGCGGGGGCAATCGCGGAGCCCGCCGCTTGAGCCAGCCAGAAAACAGCAGACCGGCGAGTCTCGCTGGGCAGGCTCCTCGACCGGGCCAGACGGAGCAGGCTCGGCCAGATGACGACACTGTCCGCCAGCGTTGCTGCCAGCAGCGGATCTCCGGCAATGCTGCCACCCCGCTCAGCCAGCGAGATGAGGTAGCCAGCTGCATCCCGCGCCGCGATCGTGCCGAGCTCGCTGGCGGAGCTGCCCGCCCGCCAGTGGCCGCCCACGTACGATTTGACCGCCATCACGTGGCCATTCCGGACTGTGAGTGCCACCCGCGCCGGCTGCCGATCGCAGTCCGCCTGCCAATCTTCGTCCGCCTGGTCGACCTGAGTGTTGTGAAAGCCGTCACCACAGACGCCGGCACGTGCGGCGAAGCTCAGGTGAACCGTTCCGGTCCCGACGCCGGCGATTCGCTGCTCGAGGCTTTGGGCCGCAAGGCTGCCGGGCAGGCACCCCAATAGGATGAGAGTTCGAACGGCGCTCATGGCCAAGCCGACTATGGTTGCTCGATGATATCCTGAAGCGCCTGCACCGCCCGGCTATCCTCCGATTGCCCCAGCCAGAAGAGCGCTCGCTTTCGAAGATCCTGATTGGGGTCTCGCTTGGCGATCTCAATGAGCTTGTCCAGAGCCGCCGGCTCATTTCGCTGCGAGTAAACGAAGATGAGCTGCTTCCGCATCTCCGGATCCCCGACGCCGCTGTACAGGGCAGTCAGCTCGGCGATCGAGACGCCGCCCTGACCGGCCCAAAAGAGCGCCTGCTTTCGCATCTCGATCCCTTGAGAGCTGTCCTTGGCCACGCCGAGCAGCCAGCGGCCGTTCT
Source organism: Gemmatimonadales bacterium (assembly GCA_045803245.1). Lineage (GTDB taxonomy): Bacteria > Gemmatimonadota > Gemmatimonadetes > Gemmatimonadales > GWC2-71-9 > CAVVWJ01. Next base: position 2,513 of record JBJMPK010000214.1, on the reverse strand, counting down.
CCTCGCCGCCCATCTGCGAGAGTGAAAAGAGCACCTTCTTCTTCAGGTCTCGATTCTCCAGACGGCGGTACAATCCACGGAGGAAGGCGGCGTTCTCCGGAGTCTCTTTCTGTCCCAGCCAGAAGATCGCCTTCTCGCGCAGCGGATCGGGCACCTCCGGACGCTCGGCGTAGGTGCGAAGCGCCTGCTGGGCGCGCGGAGTGTCGTGCTGCGACAAGGCAAAGATCGCCTTATCCTGGATATCCGGATCGCTGGAGAAGCGCAGAATCGAGTCCAGGGCGGAGACCGCGCGTTCGGTTCCCACCTGGGACAGCCAGAAGACCGCCTGGCCCCGGACCTCGGGATCGGGATCGGTTCGGACCGATTCCAGTAGAATGTCCTCGGTTCCTGGCTCCTTCTGTTGGGCGACGAGGAATACGGCCTTCCTGCGAAGGCAGACCGAGCCTTCATCCCGCCGCGCGAGTAAGCGCCGTAGTATGGGCCGAGCCCGGGACGCATCCATCTGCTGGAGCGCATTCAGCGCCGCGACTTTCATGTCATCCTCGTCCCCGGCGCAACGGCTGTCGTGGGACCGGGGGCCGTGAACATGCCGGGGGCCGTCCGGAGGCACTGGCGGCGTGGGAGGATTGGGTGGGATGGGCGGAACCGGCGGTTGTGGTATATCAACAGCGGAGTCCGCCGCCGTCGCGATCTCCGCGGCTGCCTCGTCATCGCCCCTTCGAGCCAGCTCGCCTTGCACCCGCCGCTCCAAGGATGCCGCATCACCCTGAGTGGCGGCTTTGGGAAATCGGTTCCGCTGCCGGCGTAAGGACTCACGAGCCAGCCGCAGCTCCCGGGTACCTCCGATTCGATAGAACGCAAAAGCCTGCCAGTAAAAGGCGTCCGGCGCGTAGCCCGAGCGGGGAAACCGGTCGGGAATCTGGCCGAAGAGCGCGGCGGACCTGCGGTAGTCGCGTCGATTCAGGGACTCTCGCGCGGTACGGTAGAGGGAATCCGCCGGATCTCCCTGCAGCCAGGCCGCAGGGGCCCGAACGCTGCTATCGGACCAGTTGTCCAGCCGCACGACATGGTGGAGAGGCCAAGACGAAGCCGGTATCCCATAGCTTCCCCACGCCAACACCGCCGATATCGCCAGTCCTATCTGCAACGAGTACATCAGAGGGCTCCTTGGGTTGAGCTCACGCCCGCAGGTACCGCGGTTCTGAGGCGGGACAGCACCGCTCCCTGCTCGAGACCCTGGGTGATCAGGTCGAGGTCGCGCGCCCGGGGCTGGGGTGAGAGCTGGGCGATCTCCGCCAGCACCAGCTCGAGATCCTGGAGCAGCAGCCTGGTATTTCTATCGGTGGCCGCGGGGGAGTCGAGGAGGAGACGGTTGGTCGCGAGCAGTTGACGGGCGGATGCAGAAGCGAGACGCTCGTGCCCCTGGCCCCCGCGTAAGGATGCTCGGAACAAGGTGAGAAAGGCCTCCGACTGGCTCAGATGCTCCGTGGTGGCGAGCTGATAAGCGGCGGCACTCACCCGCGGAGCCAGCTCATTCGCCACCGGTGACGGCGCGATCACCACCGGTGTGCGATCGACCGAGAGCCGGCCCAGCCCGATGCCGAGCGCGAGCAACGCGGCGATTCCGGCGGCCCAGCTCAAAGGCCGGAGACGATGGAGAGGACGGAGAGGTGTCCTCTCCGCCACAATCCGCTCCCACATCACGTCCCGCGGAGTCTCCGGCGGTTCGTTGTAGTCGCGGGCGGCGTCCCGCAGCAAGTCATCAAATCGATCGTCCAGCATCTGGCTCATTCCTTCGCGAAATCGGCGAGGACTTCTCGCAGCCGGGCGCGAGCCCGGAACAGTTGCGCCTTCGAGGTTCCCGGGTGCACCCCAAGCGAGCCGGCGATCTCCTCGTGGGTGTAGCCCTCCACGTCATGCATCACAAATACTGCCCGGTACCCCTCCGGCAATTCCTCGATCGCCCGCGCCAGCCGGGTCTTGAGATCGGGCTCGGCTTCCACCACTCGCCGGCCGATCTGAAATGCGTCGTCCAGGCCGACCTCTCGCTCGCTCTGCCGGCGAGTTTTGCGCAGCCCGTTGAGAGCTATTGATATGGCGATTGAGCCCAGCCAGGTCGAAAGGGCAGCCTCGCCCCGGAATTCTCCCAGGCGGGCAAACGCCCGAATAAAGGTCTCCTGGGTGTAGTCCTGGGCCCGGTCCAGATCGCCCGCCATCCGGTACACCAGCCGGAAGACACGGTCGACATGCGCGTCGTATAGCGCGCGCTCGGCCCTCGGGTCACCCGCCAGCACTCGCCCAATCAGTTCCTTGTCGTCCACCCGGCTCCGGAGCGTAAGGTCGTGGGTTGGAACCGCAACTCTGACACAGCTCAACTGATAACGGTTGCTAGTGCAGGCAGATGCAGGCAACCGAAGGAGCGAAGCTCCGGAGGCCGCCTGCGAGCGGAGCGCCGAGGGCTGCTCCGCTCGCAGGCAACCCTTCGGGGATTGAAGGCATCTCAAGGGTACGTT
>JBJMPK010000213.1:0-13185 GCA_045803245.1 Gemmatimonadales bacterium | reverse complement strand
GTGTTCGAGATCCTGGAGATGAGACCGGCGCTCACCGATCCGGAGCGGCCGTCCGTCCTGCCTTCTCCCGTCCGCGGCAGCGTGGCGTTCGAGGGGGTGTGCTTCCGCTACCAGCACGATCCGGGATTGCCCTGGATCCTGGCGGACATCAATCTCGCCTGCGCGCCGGGCGAAGTGGTTGCGCTGGTAGGGCCGTCAGGGGGTGGGAAGACCACGCTGGTATCGCTGCTGCCGCGCTTCTGGGACGTGGACCGGGGCAAGGTGTTGCTCGACGGGCTCGACATTCGCGATCTTCGTCTGGCCGATCTGAGGAGTGCCATCGGGATCGTGCCCCAGGATCCGGCCCTGTTCAGCGGCACCATCAGGGAGAACATCGCCTACGCCCGGCCCGGCGCGTCGGATAGCGACGTCGAGGCAGCGGCCCGAGGCGCCCATGCGCACGAGTTTATCGAACGGCTGCCCGGGGGGTACAACACGGTGGTGGGCGAGCGGGGGATCAAGCTTTCGGGCGGCCAGCGCCAGCGGGTGGCCATCGCGCGGGCCCTCCTCAAGGACCCGGCCGTGCTCATTCTAGACGAGGCCACGAGCAACCTGGACACCGAGAGCGAGCGGCTGATCGAGGACGCGATGGTCAAGCTGCTGGTGGGGCGGACGACGCTCATCATCGCGCATCGTTTGAGCACGGTGCGCCGGGCGGATCGGCTGGTGGTGCTGGACCATGGGCGGATCGTGGAGGAGGGGTCCCATTCCGAGCTGCTGGAGCTGGGTGGAGTGTATGCGCGACTCTACCAGCGGCAATTCCGGGAGGACGACGTTCCGGCCGGGCGCGGGGCTATGAGCTGACCGAGTCCCTTGGTCCTTTATAAAAGAAAGCGCCCCGCTCTCGCGGGGCGCTTTGGTATTAGACGAGCAGTAGGCTACGGCTGCGAAATGGTGATCGTGACCGTACCCGGCACCGGGCCGATATTGTCGAAGAGCACGGCATCGATGTAATAGGTTCCGGCAGCCAATGCCGTGAAGCTGGTCGCTTCCGGGTGATCACCTCCACTGCCCAGAAGCTGCGGCGATGAGCAAGCGGCATCGGAGCACAAGAACCCATCGAGATCGGTTCCGGGATTATCCCAATCGAGCGAGACGGTGTAGTCTCCCGGCTGGGTAATGGTGAGCTTGTAGTACTGGGCCTTGGAGGGACAACTGGCGCCGCAATCGCCAACGATATCGTTCCCGGTGAACGTCCCAACATCGAATATCGCTGTTGCGCCACCTAGCCCCGGGGCGTTGCTGTTCGGGGCGGTACCGGGAGTTGCGGTGCCCGCCAGGGCCGCCAGTGGGGCAGCCACGATCGTGTCTCTGACTGCAATGGACAGCGGGAACTGCGGCAGCACCGAGATCACCGCGCTATCGACCTTTACCGCGCCAATGGTACCCGGAGGCACCTGGAAGGTGACGCTGCTGCTGTCTACGGCCCGGCTATTCACGATCGCCGGCAGACCGGCGACGGTAATGGCCGCGGTAGGCTGGAACCTGAACCCCACCGGCGCAGTCATCGTGACCGGCTGGCTCGATGCCGGCGTGGTGGTCGAGAACGTCGCGTCGAGGCTGTCGAAGACCGGGGTCGCGATCGCGTCCACGGTGGTGAAATCCAGGCTCAGCGTTGGAGCATAGGACGGAACGACCTCGGTGATGGTCGCAGGGCCGACCGTGTTGGCGCCCGGCAGGAACGTCAGCGTGTTGGCCGTTCTAGCCGTGACGATGGGCGTCGGTGCTCCGGCGAACGTGACCACCGAGCTGTCGGTGAAGGCGAAGCCGGCCGGCGCCGTCACCGTCACCAGTTCAGCCAAGGCGGGTGCCTGGTTGGAAAACGTCGCGTCGAACGCGGTGGCAACCGGCAGAACCCGGATGGGAATGGCGACCGACTTGCCGCCCGCCGTGACGGTAACAGTCCCGGCGTTCCGCTCGACCGCCGTCACGACCAGTTGGGTCCGGGTGGGATCCGGAATCTGGGGCTGCCCAGTGGTATCGGTGCCGGCCAGAAAGGTGGGGTCGATCACAACGGTGGCCAGACTAGCCGGGCTGACGGTTACGTCCGTCACCGGCTCGGGCAGCTCGTTGCCCTGCTCGTCGACCACGCTGACAATCACGTTTTGGGTGGCGCCCTGATCCAGAGTGATCGACGACGGGGTCGCTACCACTTTGGCGGGATTGCCTCGCAAATCTCCGGTGGGATCTCCACAGGATGTTACGGCCACACTGAGGACGAGCACAGCCATACCAAGGTACAAGCGGTTCATATGTGGCACTCCAGGACGAGAGTTTCCCAGTCTACCGCTGGATCAACGATCGGTTCGAATGTCTCGCGTACTCACTGCTGTTCATATACCCGCGGCAGCCCCAGATAGGTTCCGACGTCTTCCAGCGCGTAGGGCCCGAGAATCTCACGCCAGTTCTGGAGCGTATTCTCGTGCAGATCATCAGACGCGATCAGGTTGTAGGCCCCGAAGCCGCTCCGATCAACGAAGATGTAGTATCGGTTGGTAGTAGCGGTGTAGCGCCACACCTCGTACGGGGGCGCCGTTCCCTCCTGCTGGCGGTGCAGCACGTCGTCCGGCTTGCCATGCTTGGCGTAGATCCGGCCCCGGTCCGATCGCCACCCCGGCACCGTCGCCCGGCCACCTTCCTTGAACGCCTTGTTGGCGTAGGCGATCGCCTCGTAGAACAACTCCCGGCGCTCGTTGCGCGGTGTCCCTGGCGATGGATCCCGCTGCTCCCAGAAGCGGGTCAGGAACCGGCGCTTGGCCTCCAGGCTCAGATCCTTTTGCCAGGGGGAGAGCTCCTTCGACGGGGCGATATAGAGGAGCGGCGCCTTGGCCTGTTCCAGCTCCTTCTCGGACATGGCGGCGAAATAGCCGGCATCGGTCACCAGCTCCGCCGCGCGCCGCGCCGTGTCCCGTGCCAGCGTCTCGCCCAGACCGGTCATGTAGATACTCGCCGACCGCTCGACGGTCTGCCCTCCGAGCTTGAGGGTTGCCACCGTGGTATACTCGCCCTGCGGCAAGCCGGTCAGGTCCAGCTGGCCACTGAGCACGCTGCCGCCGCTCGAGACCGTCACGGGCACTTCCGGCGTTCTGATATTCTCCTTGCCGGTCGAATCCCGGATCCGAACGCTCATGCTGCCGCTTTCGCTGGACCCGGCATACGCCTCGAGGAGATAGTACACCTTGGCGCGCAACGGGGTGAGGATCACCCGAGCGGCGGCGGTGACCAGGTTGTTGCCGGTGCGAAATTCGCCCGGCCGGGGCACCGTGTCGTCGGCCCGGGCAATGCGCATCGCGGGAGCGAGGAGTAGGTCCGAAGCCCTGTCCCCCGGAGAAAGCGCCTGAACCTCGGTCTCTCCGCTTGCCTTCCGCCCCGAGACCGAGTCCTGCACGCTCACCTCGAGCCGATAGCGGCCGGGGGCTACAGCGAAGTCCACGATTTCCACCGTGTACGCGTCCGGTACGGCACCAGCGGCACCGGCATGGTTGCGCCAGGACTGCTGATACAACGTAAGACCGGTAGAATCGGCCACCCGAACCTGGATGGCATAGTGCACCACCCCCGCCGCTCCAGGCGTGGGCTGCATCATGGAAAAGGGAATCTGAACCAGACCCTTGACCCGAGTCCGGTCCTGGTCGGCTCGATAAAACCGCACCATGCGCAGAACCAAGCCGGATGCGGCGGGGCCGGGGGGGGCTTGCTTTGCCTGCCACCCGGGGAGCGGCTGGGAAACCAACCCAGCCACCGCCCCAAGCGTCATGATCGTGATACGGAACATCGTTGCCTTTATGCCTCAGAGTGGCTGGTACTGTTCTACCACCCCAGTGTGAAGCTGAAGAAGTTGGTCGCCCCGAGAATGCCCATATACCGGTAGGCGTAGTCGAGGCCGAGCTTGAAGTTGTTGCGCGAGTAATTGAGCCCGCCGCCCAGTCCCAGCCCCTGAAGATTCTCTTCGTCGTTCAGAGCCGTGTCGCTGAGCGGATTGGTGAGGTCGAAGTTGTTCGCCGGCTGGTAGGTATAGCTGCCCCGCAGGGCCACCCCAAACGGTGAGCCGCCCAGCTGATTCAGGGCCCACTCGCCTCCGGCGGAGAAGCCGGCTCGGTTACTGCTCATCTGGTTGAAGTCGGAGAGCAGGGTCAGACGACTCGCCTGGCCACCCAGGAGGTCATAAGCCAGACCCACCCGGAAGACCGTTGGGAGGTTGAAGCCCTTGGTCCGGAGCTGGCCTGGCTGCGGCAGCGTCGTTACCCCGCCACCGACATCCCGGGGGACGTCGACGTTGAGGGCATCTCCCGAGTAGCTCAGGTTGGTACCGAGGTTCTGGAGAGTAAAGCCGAGGCGAATGGGGTGACCGCTCAGGCTGGCGTGGAAGTTGGCGCCGAAGTCCACCGCGAACGCCTGGCCGGTAGCCTGGCCCAGGTTATCGAAGACGCCTTTGGCGGTTATGCCGGCCGAGAAGCGATCCGAGAAGTTCTGGGCCAAGGTGAGCCCGACGAACGTTTCCCGGACCGAGTACGTACCGGTCGCCAATCCGTCTGGATCGTCGACGGTGTAGACCTTCTGATCGCCGAAGCCGAAGGTACCCAGCTGAAGCCCGATGGCCCGGGCTCCATCTGAGAACGGGAACACGATCCCGCCCCAGGTGTACCGGGTCTCGGCGACGTAGTCATAGGTGCCGATGCTGACGCCCGGGCGCGACATGGCCGCCGTACCGGCGGGGTTGTAATACAACGCGGTCTCATCATCAGCAATGGAGGAAAATGCGCTACCGAGCGCGGTACCGCGAGCTCCGGCACCGAGCAGGAGAAACTCCCCCGCGGTGGTGCCGTAGCCGGTGTTGTCCTGTTTAGCCTGCCCCTGGACGATACTCCAGGGCAGGCTGCCCAGCAGTGCCATGGCCAGGACCCAGCGGGATGATCTCACTTTATACATAGCTCTTCTCCTGGAGGGGGGCGGACCCCGTACGGGGCCCGTCCCGGCGTAGGCCCTACTGGGCGAAGTTGACGACCGTCATCCGGCCGACGCGCCGCGCGCCGCCGGCTTCGATGTGGAAGAAGTACACGCCGCTGCTGACCACCTGGCCATTGCGGTTCCGCACATCCCACAGCTCCTCACTGGTACCCGTGGCATGGTGCTCCAGCACCCGTACCAGTACGCCGCTCAGAGAGTAGATCCGGATAATCGCGTCGGTGGGCACGTTGACGAACTTGATGACCTTGTTCTCCGTGCTCTGCTCGAACGCGTTGGTGACGTAATACGGATCCGGAACCGGGTGCACCCGATTCAGAGTCGAATCGGCTGAGGCTACGAACTGGTTGGTAACCGAGTAGTCGACGCTGAAGGAAGCCCCTGCCGCCGACATCGTCCTGGCGCTTGGCGTAAACACATAGGGTCCTTCGTTGCCCGCATCGCCGTTGCCACCCTGGATCGCTCCGATGTAGCTCCGCATGCTCCACACCGTACCCGCGGCCGGAACGACTCCGCCCGGCGCTAGCTCGAACATGAAGAGGTTGCCCGGCATATACATCGCAAAGCCAGGCCCGGCGGCCGGTGCGTGGGTCTGCGCATCCGCCGGTGTGCCGCTGAACTCGGCGACCACTCCGGGCACCGCTGTTTGGCTCAACTGGTACGTAGGAGCAGCGGTGCATGCAATGATGCCGGTGACTGGTATGCCCACCGTCGCGAAGGTGTTGAGCGGAGCGACGCAGCCAAAGTCAGTTAGCGTCAGAACAGTAGGCCGGGCGTCGAAGGACCCTGCGCCCGCGGTGGCGCTCTGGTTCAGGAAGCCCCAGGTGGCACCGATGTGGTCGGCCGCGAACGGTACCACCACGTCGTGGGTCACGTCGATCACCGAATCGACCAGGCCGCCGGCACCCCAGTACACGTTGTAATCGGCAGCCCGCTGGGCGCCGCCCAACGCGCCTTCGACGTGGCGCCAGAAGTTGAACACGGTCTGGTAGGCCAGCGGATGATGGATGACAGCCACACCGGTAAGTGCGCCGGCATTGTTGAAGTTGGTGAGTACCGGGCCGACAGCATCGTTGGCTCCGTTGCCGCCGTTCGGGTCTACCTTCGTCTCGTTGGTCGTCGGTGAAGGTCCGTCGAACCAGCGGGGACCGTTGTAATCGCAGCCCAACGCTTCGTCGAAGCCGGCTGCAGTGTTGACGCAACCGCGACCATATGACGACGTGTAGTAATTGCCGACCAACGTCTGCTTCAGCCGTCCCGGGATGGTGAAGGTCTGGCTCGCCACCGTGGAATCAAATCTGGCAGTGAGCCCGGCATCCGCCTGGATCGCAGGGAAGTTTCGTTCTCCCGAGGCGTCCGTGAATTGTTGATCCTGCGTGATCGGGAGGCTGAAGGTGCTCGCAGGGAGTGTGCTGGACGTGGCGGTATACCAGTAGTTATTGGCAATGACGTCATACGCGGAGCCCAGCTGGACGCTGTCCAGCGTGAGCTTCACTTGACCTGGGGCGGTCAGCACCGCAGTGACGAAGGTGCCCAGCCCAAACTCCCAGGCGTTAGCCGGCGGGAATTGACCGCTGAAAATACCGGTGGTCGGATCGATCGTAGGCATTGCCCGCGCGGTATCAAGCGGGGTCCGGCCGGCAAATACCACGTTGGCCAGTTGTCCCGCGAGCTGCTGGTTTGCCGGCGTCCGTTGGGGCGTGATCGGTTTAGCGATTCGAGCCGACTCCAGACTGCTGGGGCCGGATCGGATCGAGTTGATGTCGAAGGCGGCGACCGCATAGAAGTAGCGGATGCCGTTTCGAACCGTGGGATCGACGAAGACGAACGGGACCCCGCTGTCCTTGAGCTGCAGCAACGAAGGATCGGTTACGCCCAGAGCCCTGGCGGTGGCCGAGCCGGTTACCGCGGTATCGGCGACTTCGACAAATGCCGTGCTGTCGGCCAGGAGCCGGTATTTACCGGGGGGCACCTGGACGAACGGACTCGAGATCGGGAAGACCGTCGGCTCGATGACCCGCACGCCGTTGACCGTCGCGATGGTATCGCAGCTGATCAGAACGCCGATCTCCGGAGCGCAGGTGGTAGTGCGGTCGGGATTGACCCGGTTCACCTGGCCGGTGCTGTCGGTAAAGGTGCGATCGGCGTAGTCGAACTGCGCGAGCAGCTGAAGGTCGTTGGGCGATGAGGTCCGGCCCCGGTACACCCGGTACCCCTCGACGTCGAACTGGCGATAGTTCGGGTCGTAGAGGGTGGCCCCCGATGCCGCGGCGAAGTAAGGATCGCCGGTGACCTCGGTGGGCGACTGGCGCCAGAGGATGGTGACCTGGTTGTCGCCCGGCACCAGGAAGAAGTCAGGCGCATCGGGCGGAGACGGCTGGAGGAACAAGTTGTCGAACACCGTCTGGGCGATGACCGCCTTGCCCAGGAGCGACTGCGGGACCACGGTGATCTCGCTCTGATCTACCCGGGAGTTCAGGTTGGTGTCGCCCACGAAGCCGGCATAACCGCTAACCGAGTCGATTCGGTTGGCGCCGCCCGAGGTGAGCGCCGAGATGTTGTTGAGCCGGGTGGGATCGTCCGGCGTCAGCGAGCAGGCGCTGGGACCCGGGCAGGAGCCGGTCTTGACCGGCGGCGCAAAGATGTAAGCCACCACGATGGAGCCTGACCCGCCCGGCGGGATGGTGACCGGCCCGGAGGACTGGAAGAACCGCATGTCCGCCGGCGAGGTGCGGTTGATGAAGCAGATCTTGGTGGTCAGCGGGTTGCCGGTGTTACAGGCATCGTCGCCCAGAGCCGGGTTAATGGTGCCCGAGGCGTAGCGATAGAGCTGGAACACGTCGTTGGCGTCCTGGAACGAGACGGCGCGGCTGGTGTTGCTGTACAGCGTGAGCCCTACCTCCTCGTTGGTGGCCGGGTTGATCGGGCTCTTGAGGTACTTCACGCCCACGAAGCCGACGCCGGGAAAGAACGGGTCGGCGAAAATGCCGGGATCAAAGATCCACCCTTGCGGGCTGCCGAAGTCGTTCTGGTAGGCGTAGCCCAGGTTGAACGGCAGGTTGACCGAGGCAAAGTCCAAGTCGGCATCGCCCACGTCCATGTCGGCGCCGAAGATCGCAAACATGTTGTTGATGGCGTATCCCGCCGCCGGGAGCTGGACCCCGAAGGTGGCCGCGTTGAGGGCCTGGAACTGCTTGGCCAGCCCGATCAGCGTGTCCCGCATGGCGGGACGGATGTTGCCATAGGCGGCCGGGTCGGTGGTGGTGACGTTATAGAAGGTGTAAATGAAGTACAGGACGTCCTCGTTGCCGGTGGGCGTATTGAAGGCCATGCCCCGGGTTTCCACCGCGATACCGAGCGGATGGGTCCGGCCGGCGTTCGAGGCCGGATTTCCTTCCCAGGTAATCCACCAGACATCGTTGTCGCTCGCCTTGATGTTCCCCTGGAGAGCGGTGTTGAACAGGCCCGCCTGGGGGTCAGGAGGACTCGGCACGAAGGCGGCCTCGGGCCAGTTGGCCACATCGTTCGGATCCGCAGTGTTAAAGACCGGGAAGACCCCCGAACCGTTCTCGGTGGTGCCCTTGGGATCGAAGAAGAAGCCACCGGCAGTATCACCGGCCCAGGGGTTGCTAGGATTGGAGGGGTCGACTACGCCGACTACCTGCATGCCGGAGTTGAAGACGTATTGGTCGATGGTGCCCTTGGGCCAGAAGCCGCCGCCGATGGTGGACGAACCCAGGGAGTCCACGCAGACGTGGCCCTTGGAGGCGTTCAGGCCGCAGAAGATCCGGTTCCCGGTGATGGCACCCAGACTCTTGGCAAAGAGTCGAAAGCCGGTCGGCTTGGTCCCCGGACGCGGCTTGGCGCTCGCATCCGTGGGTGTCACGCCCAGCAGCACCACCGCCAGGCCGCCGACAACGATGAGCCCTGCCTTACGTATCAGTGATCGCATCGCATCCTCTCGACAAAAAATGGGTCGGTGGCCGCTCCGCGAGGATGGTTGGTCCCCGCGGAGCGGTCACTCTGGGCCGTTCAGAAGTTCACTTCGATGCCGATTCGGGCCCGGCGCGGCGGCCCGGTATAGCGATGCTCTCCGCGCGCGTACTCGTACAGCACGTCGAGGGCTCTCGACTGCTCGCTCTTGTCGTAGATCCCGTCGCCATTGCCGAAGCGCTGCTCGGCCCGAACGAAGTACACACAATTGGGGGACGCCGGCGCGGAGCCGTTGTCCACCCAGTTGGCGCAGAGGTTCGGGGTATTCAGCACGATGGCGCTGTCCGCGCGGAGGGCATTGTTCTTGGTCGCCTCATCCGCGAAGTCCGAGCTCTCCCGGGTCAGGAACCGCTCGCGATCTTCGGCATTGGTGATGTTGTCCGTAACGGCGAAGACCTGGAGCACGTTCCGCAGGTTGAGAATGTTGCGGACGTCGAGATATGCCGTCAGACCCAGACCGCCCAGACCGAAGCCTTTGGTGAAGCGCATGTCCAGCTGTTTGAAGCTGGGCAGCCGGGCCCCGTTGAAGGTGCCGGAGATCTGATTACCCAGACAGTTACCGCCCGACAGCACTTCACGGCTGGGGCTCGGCGCGCCCGCGACACCGGGCTCGCAGCGGGTAAACGGCGTACCACTGGCAAAGCGGAACGTGGTATAGACGCTGAAGTTTTCCAGGATCTTCCCGACCGTATTGCCCTCCTGCCAGTTATCCGGGAAGTTGAGCGACATGGCTCCCGCGAGAGTATGCGGGCGGCTGAAGTCGGTCGGCAGAATGGCCTGCGGCGGCCCCAGACGGCCACCACCGAGCCCACCGAGGAGCCGGGCCCGGCCTGCGGTGGTCGACAGCGGGTCGCTGCCGGTGCTCTGCGCCTCCTGGTAGCTGTAGGAGACGGTGCCGTTGAACAGGTTGCCAAACCGTCGATCCAGCCGCAGGTCGATACCCCGGGTGTTGCCGAAGTCCACGTTGCGGACCAGGGCGACTTCGGTATTGGGGTTACCGGTCCCCGGATCGAAGGAGGGGACAATGCGGCCGGCCGGATTGGCCAGGTTGTCTTTGTTGTACAGCGCGATATCGAGCACCATGTCATCGCTGAAGGCGTGCCGGATACCGAATTCGTAGGTGATGGTACGTCCGAAATCGAGATCGGTGCCCCAGAGCTGGTTGGCGTTGGTGATCGCGAGGTCGGTGTTGATGCCGCCGTACACCAGGCCGAAGTCGGGCGTCTGCACCTGATGCGCGTAGGAGAACCGGAAGTTGGTCTTGTCGGTGACGGGGAACGACACCTGGATGTGCGGGCTCACATAGTGGTGGGCCTGATCCGGCCGGAGGCCAGCCGTTGGATTGGCGGGGTCAAACCCCGGCATAGACGAGATCCGGGGGAAGAAGATGCTGTCCCCGGCGGTGTTCACGTAGAACGGCCGCAACGCCTTGGAATCGAAGCGGTCGTACCGCAGTCCCCCCACGACGACCACGTCACCCAAGTCCAGGCGGTCTTCGGCAAAGGCGTTCCAGCGGTACGGCTTCCCGATCCAGGCATCGGAGAAGGACTGCCCGGAGAGCGGCTGGAGGAAGTTCTGGATGTCGTACTTGGTGTACTCGCCGCCCAACTTGATGCGGTTATACCGGTCGAACTGCCAGTCGAGGGTCGACTTGGCGATGTAACGATTTTCCTTGTACTGGCCCTGATTCCGCAGTGGCCCACCGCTCTCTTCCCAGCGCTGAAGAATGGTCTGGTCCGAGCCGAGGGAGGCGTAGGGGTTGGTGCGGAAGTTCCGGATCGGATTGAAGTTGTTGTCGTTGAAGGGAACCGGTCCCCGCCGGCCGTTGTTGACCCGGATGTTGTTGATCAGCTGATCGTTGATGGGGAAGTTGTCGAAGTTCCACCGGAAGTCGAGGCCGCTGATCAGGAAGCCGCCAAACGGATCCCGGGTGCTAAGCTCGCTCTCCGGGGTGAGCACGCCCCGCATCGACCGGTCCTGCTGGTACGACAGATTGGTCTCGAGCGCCAGCGCCCGTTCGCTCGAACGGGACAGGTTCTGGGTCCAGTTCAGCGTCACGTTGTTGCTGCCGGTCTGACGCCCTTCGAGATCGGTACCATTATAGAGACGGAAGTAGTCGAAGGCCCGGGCATTGGTCTGGCTCCGAGACCCACCGAGCGCGATGCGCGACCCGGTGCCGTACGAATAGTTGAACTTGACCGTTCCCGAGTAGAAGCCCTGGGATGAAGCGGGAAGCCGGATGCCCTGACAGGACAAGTCGTAGTTCGAGCGAATTCCCTGAATGGCCGCTGCCCCGGGCCCACTCAGGCCGGCCGCTCCGGCGTTCTCGTAGTCGCTACAGTCTCCCCGGTAGAGAGCAAACTTCGGAATATCTACGTAGGTCGTATCGGCCGTCGGGTCGCCGATGGCGCTGGGCACACCCACCGTGGTGTCCACTCCGGCCGCCACCCACACGTTGGCTTTCTCCGCGCCGAATCCCTGGGCGCCCAGAAGGCCGGGGGTCGTGATCACGGTAAAATCGTTCCCGCTGGCTTCCTGGCCCTCCAGCGTTCCCGCGACGAAGAAGGTGAGTCCGTTGAGACCCAAGGGCCCGCTGAAGCTGCCTTCGGCCCGGTTATAGCCCAGACTGTGCAGCTTGCCGAACGGTTCATCGGATTCGTAGCTCACCGATCCGGTGTACTTGGTTCCCCCGGTGCGGGTCACGACGTTGATGATACCGGATTGCGCATTGCCGAACTCGGCGGAGGAGGAGCCGGTGGTGACCGAGGCCTCTTCGAATGAGTTGGTACCGGGAGTGATCTCGGTGCTGGCGATGCGGACCGTGCTGGCCGCGCTCACGCTGTAGTTGCCCCGAGTACCCGACGATACCGGTACCCCATCGACGTAGGTGGCGTTTTCGTCCGGCCGGCCGCCCCGAATCGACAGGGTATTGCCCGACGTGCTGGCGACGACGCCAGGCTGCAAGGCCAGCACCCCGTTGATGCGGTCGACCGGCAGCTGCTGGGTGACCGTTCCGTCGACCCGCTGCTTGGTGGTGACCTCGTCTCGAGGCACCAGCGGCTGGGTCTGGGTGACGACGGTGATCTCCTGGATCTGAACCGCCGTCTGCTCCAGCTGGATGTCGACCGTAATCGTCTGCCCGGCGAGAACCTTCACGCCGTCGACCTGGGTCGACTTGTACCCAATAAAAGCGGCCCGAACATTGTAGGTCCCGGCCGGCACGTTGTTGATGAAGTAGTACCCTTGAGGATTGGTAAGCGCGTTGAACGCGGTTCCGACGATAAACACCTGCGCGTTGGCGATGGGTGCGCCCGCTTGGTCGCGTACCCTGCCTTCGATTTTACCAGTCGAGCCTTGGGCGAACAGCGATCCCGCCGCCCAGGCCAGTGCGACTGCCGCGAGCGCGAAGATTCGCGCGACGCGTGCGAAGGCGCTGACACAGCTTTGCTTCATGGAAACGTCCTCCAAAGGCGTGGACCTGCGATTACTGCCAGCTTGGAGCGGGGAGGCGCACACACCTCCCTGTCGGCCCAGAGGGCCTACCTCGGGATGTGCTTGCGTGAAATGACAGCCTGCATTTTTGATTGGGGACAGCGTAACAAACACATACGTGAGACGCGATTGCACCGACCGCGGCCCGGTCGGACGCATAATATGAGGTGGCAAAAATCGGGTGTCAAGGAAAAGTCACGGGCGCATGTCCACCAAGGACCACGTATGTAACTCTCTGAAACCCGCAAGGTTGCCCGATGAAACGCGACCGGCTCGAAGCTCCGATCCTCGGGATGAACCCGGAACTGCACGGCGCGAAATTTCGGTTGCCATTAGAGCGCTTCAGGAGTGCCGTCATGCGCTGTCGCGTCGCTGTAACCAGACCAGAGAGGGCGATGTTACTGCGGAAAGTGAAAGTTGGTAAGGGGTGGGTAGTCGCCAGTCGCCAGTCGCCAGTCGCCAGTCACCAGTCACCAGTCGCCAGTCACCAGTCGCCAGTCACCAGTCCCTGGTTGCCATCCTGCTTCGCCCAAGCTCTGGATGATTCTAAATGCCGGCCGACCCGATAGCTCTCGACTGGCGACTGGCGACTGGCGACTGGCGACCACCCACCCCTTACCAACTTTCACTTTCCGCAGTAACATCGCCCTCTCTGGTCTGGTTACAGCGACGCGACAGCGCATGACGGCACTCCTG
>JBJMPK010000212.1:0-4249 GCA_045803245.1 Gemmatimonadales bacterium | reverse complement strand
GGTCATGCTCCTCGCCCGGCGGATCGACGATAAGGAAATTCAGCTCAAGCGGCAGAACAAGATCTTCTTCCAGATTTCGGGGGCCGGACACGAAGGTGTTCTCGCCGCCGCCGCCAAGGTTTTCCGGCCCTCCTACGACTGGTTTTACACCTACTACCGCGACCGGGCACTCTGCCTCGGCCTCGGCATGACTGCTACCGAACAACTGCTCAGCGCGGTTGGCGCCGCCGACGATCCCAACTCCGGGGGCCGGCAGATGCCGTCGCATTGGGGCCACAAAGACCTCAACATCGTGAGCGCCTCGAGCCCCACCGGAACCCAATTCCTCCAGGCGGTGGGGTGCGCGGAGGCGTGGCTGCGCTACAGCCGGATCAAGGGCATCGAGGACAAGGACCAGCTGATTCGGGGAGACGAGGTGGTTCTCTGCACCACCGGAGACGGTACCACCAGTGAAGGAGAGTTCTGGGAGGCGCTCAACACCGCCACCAACCTGAAGCTGCCGGTGGTCTTCCTGGTGGAAGACAACGGGTACGCCATCTCGGTTCCGGTCGAGGTCAACACGCCGGGTGGCTCGATATCGAAGCTGCTGACCGGATTCCCCGGCCTCTTCATCCAGGAGGTGGACGGCTGCGACGCGCTGGCCTCCTTCGATGTCCTCACCAAAGCGGCGGACTATGCCCGGGCCCGAAAGGGTCCCGCGCTGGTCCATGCCCATGTGATCCGGCCCTACAGCCATTCGCTTTCGGATGATGAGGTCCATTACCGCCCGCCGGTCGAGCGCCAGGCCGATGCCGAACGCGATCCGCTGACGCGGTTTCCCAAGTACCTCCTCGAGCAAGCCATCGCCAGCCAGGGGGAGCTCGACGCAATCATCAAACAGGTGGAGGAGGAGGTGCAGGTCGCCGCGGAGGTCGCGCTAGCCTCGCCCCAACCAGGCACCGACACCGTCTACCAATATGTCTACTCACCGGACGTAGACCCGACCTCGGAGCAGTTCGACACCGAAGACGACCCCCGATTCAGCGGCGATCCCACCACCATGGTCGATCTGCTGAACATCTGCCTTCGCGATGAGATGGCCCGGGATCCTCGGATCGTGCTCTTTGGAGAGGACGTGGCCGATTGCAGCCGGGAGAAGAATCTCGGCGACGTCAAAGGCAAGGGGGGAGTCTTCAAGGTCACCTGGGGACTTCAGCGGGCCTTCGGCAGCGACCGGGTCTATAACTCTCCGCTGGCGGAAGCGAACATCATCGGGCGCGCCATAGGCCTGGCAACCCGCGGCCTCAAGCCGGTGGTGGAGATCCAGTTTTTCGACTACATCTGGCCCGCGTACATGCAGCTCAGGAACGAGCTGGCGCTGATGCGCTGGCGCTCGAACAACGCCTTTGCCGCTCCGGTTGTCGTTCGGGTGACATATGGTGGATACCTGAAGGGCGGATCGGTCTACCATTCCCAGACCGGCGCGGCGGTGTTCACCGGGGTTCCCGGCCTGCGGGTGGTCTGTCCCTCGACCTCGCTCGACGCGAACGGACTCCTCCGTACCGCCATCCGGTGCGAGGATCCGGTGCTCTTTCTGGAGCACAAGCACCTCTATCGCCAGACCTACAACAAGGCGCCGAACCCGGGCCCCAACTTCATGATTCCATTGGGCAAGGCCAAGGTGGTGCGGGAGGGAAGCGATCTGACGGTGGTCACCTACGGGGCAGTGGTGCAGCGCAGCCTGTTGGCCGCGAAAGCGATGGAAGACCAGCATGGAGTCAGCGTGGAGGTGATCGATCTCCGCTCGCTTGCGCCGGTCGATTGGGACACGATTTATCGGTCGGTACGAAAGACCAGTCGTGTGCTGGTGGCCTACGAGGATTCACTTTCCTGGGGATATGGCTCCGAGATCGCGGCACGCATAGCGGACGAGACATTCGCCTACCTGGACGCTCCGGTGAGGCGGGTCGCCGCAACCGATACGTTCGTTGCTTATGCGCCGGAGCTGGAGGACGTGATTCTGCCGCAGGTGGAGAGCTTGAGGCGTGCGATGGAGGAATTAGCCGCGTTCTAAGCCATGTCACCCTGAGCGCAGCGAAGGGGCCATAGCTCAATACAGCTTCGGCCCCTTCACTTCGTTCAGGGTGACAAACTTCGCTATTTCATCACCTCTCGGATTTCCCCGGCGGCCGCGATCACGTTGTCCACGTCACGCGAAAGCGCCTTGGCTTGCTGCGTCGCCTGGGTCAGGTCGCCCAGGACGGCTGCGACCCCGGCTGAGCGTAGCCGCAGCAGGTCAAATCGCACGTTTTGCATTGCCAGTACACAGGACTCGAGGTGGCTGGCCACCTGGCCCCGCCGCCCCCGCAGGTCCAGGATGGTCTGCCGCTGACGCTGGAGCAACCCCAGGCGCCGGGCTTGCTCGGGGTCATCCGGCTCGCGTGATAAGCCCGCGATTCGCTCATCGATCTGCGCCAGACTCTCAGCGTCCAGGTTGGTATCCATGGCGTGCAGGGTGCGCGCGAGATCGGTTGCTCTCGCGTAAAGGGCATCGGCTGTCGGCTGGATCTCCGGTAGCATGTTGCGCTCTGACGCCGGCAGCTTGGAGAGGAGCTTCAGGATCGCCACCCGATCGCCATGCGCCTGCATCACCGCTCCCAGCTGGCCTCCGTATTCCTCCGCGGTAGGCGTAGCGAGCGGGCGGCTGCTGCGGCCGCCCTTGGCCATAGTGCTCTCCAGCGCATCAGGGGCCGGCGGACGGCTCAACACGTCGCGCCAGCTGTAGCCCGCCTGCCAGAGCGTCGCATAGTTTCGCAGCAAGCCGATTCCCATCCCGAACATGGGGAAGAGAAACCAGGGATGCTCGATCCCGGTGGCCACATTGATTCCCATGCAGCCGGCCGAGACCGCGGCCCAGCTGGCAAACTGGCCCCGGACTCGTTGAATGATCTTCGGCTCACCGGTATCGGGCACCGGCAGCTCGCCGTGCCGGTCCCGTTTACGCGCGGCGCGGCTGCCGCCACGGGACAACGGGGCAGCCAAAACCGCGGCTTCCGATCGCTTTCTCGCGGCCGGTTCGACCGGTCGTCGCGGGGCACCGATCTCGCTGTCGAACCGGCCGGCGCGTCTCGATCTGTCGCTGCCCCGATACCCCTGTGTCCCGCTGCCCCGCTGGGCGACTCCCCGGCCGGCGCCGATACCGGTCGGCTCGTACCCCGAGCTGGTGCGGCTCTCCAAACCACGGCGGAGCGCGTCGGCGGTAGGCCAGCGATTCGCGGGGTCCTTCTCCAGGCAGCGCGCGACCGCCAGGGCCAGATCCTCCGGAATGTCGGGCCGTTTCCTTCGGAGGTCGGGAGCCGGCTCGGTAATCTGCTTCATCAGGA
Source organism: Gemmatimonadales bacterium (assembly GCA_045803245.1). GTDB lineage: Bacteria > Gemmatimonadota > Gemmatimonadetes > Gemmatimonadales > GWC2-71-9 > CAVVWJ01. The sequence goes on along the minus strand of JBJMPK010000212.1, from coordinate 887 downwards.
TGCCGGCCACGGAGGGAGCGTTGAACGGGAGGTCGCCGGTGAGCATCTGGTAGGTGACGATACCCAGACTGTAGAGATCCGAGCGGCCATCGATATCCCGCTCGCCCGCGGCCTGCTCGGGGCTCATGAAAGCGGGCGTGCCGATCGCGACGCCAATGCCGGTGAGGGTGGCGCCGGAGGTGGAGGAGAGAGCCTTCGCAATCCCGAAGTCCGTAACCATGACCCGCCCCCGGGTACCCTCCAGCAGGATGTTGTCCGGCTTGATGTCCCGGTGAATGACCGAGAGCGCGTGGGCGGCGCTGAGGGCGTCGGCGGTTTCCTTCATGATCCGGCGGGCTTCCTCTACCGGAAGCTGGCCCCGGCGGCGGATCTTCGCCGCTACCGACTCGCCATCGACGTAGCCCATGACGAAATAGACCAGGCCCTCGCCTTCGCCGACGGTATGGATCGGGACGATATGGGGATGAGAAAGCCGGGCCGCGGTCTGGGCTTCGCGGGTGAACCGCTCCCGGATGTCCTGCTGGAAGGCGAGCTCGGGAGGAAGGACCTTGATCGCCACTCGGCGCTGGAGTCGCTCGTCCCGGGCCCGGTACACCACGCCCATCCCCCCTCGCCCGATCTCTCCCTCGATGGTGTATGCCTTACCCAGCGCCTCCGCCAGACGCGCGGGCAGCGGTTGGCTGCTCGATTCGGTCATGCGGGAAACAGCCCTTCGTCGGTCGAAACGGTCACGTCCGGCATGGCAGACAATCTGTACCCGGGAAGGGCGAGCGGCAACCGAGTGAGTCGCTAGTCGCCAGTCGCCAGTCGCCAGTCGCCAGTCACCAGTCACCAGGAGTCGGGAGTCGAGTCGAGAGTCAATGACTGAAGACCGGCGACTGAAGACT
>JBJMPK010000211.1:0-9230 GCA_045803245.1 Gemmatimonadales bacterium | reverse complement strand
GGACCCGGCAATCCCGCGGGCGTACACCAACAAGCTGTTGGAGGGTCTGCCCCAGGAAGCGTCCGATGACATCCGCTTCACGGCTCCTGACAGTGGCACGTACCGCATCTTCTGCGGCGTACCGGGCCACGGTTTGTCAGGGATGTGGATCTGGATGAAAATCGATCCAGCCGCCAACGCGCCGAGTTTTGGGCCGACGAAATGAGGGGGTCGAGAAATCAGACCTTCTGTTCCTGTGACCTTAGCGCTTTCCGTAAAAACTGCCCGGTGTAGCTCTCCTCCACCTCCGCAACCTCTTCCGGCGTCCCCGCCGCCACCACTTCCCCGCCCCGCTCCCCACCCTCGGGTCCCAGGTCGATGATCCAGTCGGCGGTCTTGATGACGTCCAGGTTATGCTCGATGACTACCACGCTGTTTCCTTTGTCGACCAGCCGGTGCAAGACGTCGAGCAGGAGGCGCACATCCTCGAAATGAAGGCCCGTCGTCGGCTCATCGAGGATGTACAGCGTCCGGCCGGTGTCCCGCTTGGACAGCTCGGTTGCCAGCTTGACTCGCTGAGCCTCTCCGCCTGAGAGCGTTGTCGCGGCCTGGCCCAGGTGGATGTACCCCAGGCCCACGTCGTTCAAGAGCTCGAGCTTCTCGGCGATCCTCCTCTGGTTGCCGAAGAACTCCAGCGCATCCTCTACCGTGAGGTCGAGCACATCGGCGATACTGCGTCCTTTATACCGAACTTCGAGGGTCTCACGATTGTACCGCCGGCCTTTGCAGACTTCGCACGGCACGTAGACGTCCGGCAGGAAGTGCATTTCTATTTTCACCAGCCCGTCGCCCTGACAGGCCTCGCAGCGTCCCCCCTTCACGTTGAAGGAGAATCGTCCGGGCCCGTACCCACGGAGCTTGGCGTCCGGCAGCTGGGTGAAGAGCTCACGGATCGGGGTGAAGAGCCCGGTGTAAGTGGCCGGATTGGAGCGCGGGGTCCGGCCGATGGGGCTCTGATCGATGTCGATCACCTTGTCGATCCGGTCCAGTCCCTCGATTCGGTCGTGCGCTCCCGGTACCACCTTGGCGCGATAGAAGTGACGGGCCAGCGACTGATAGAGCAGGTCGGTCACCAGAGTCGACTTCCCCGATCCGGAAACGCCCGTTACCGCGACGAAGAGGCCGAGCGGAATGTCGACCGTGAGATTCTTGAGATTGTTGGCTCGCGCGCCGACGATCCGGAGGTGGTGATCGGCCGGGGCCTCACGCCGGCCCGCGGGAACGGGAATCCGGAGCTCATCGCGCAGATACCGACCCGTCAGAGAGTCCGGGTGGCTCACGATGTCCTGCACCGTTCCTTCCGCCACAACCTCTCCCCCAAAACGGCCGGCCCGCGGTCCGAGGTCGATGACGTGGTCGGCGGACTGAATGGTGTCCTCGTCGTGCTCGACGACGATCACGGTGTTCCCCAGATCTCTGAGGCCGCGGAGGGTGGTGAGCAGACGCTCGTTGTCCCGCTGGTGTAGCCCGATGCTGGGCTCGTCCAAGATGTACAACACACCGACCAGCCGGGATCCGATTTGGGTGGCCAGGCGGATCCGCTGGGTCTCGCCCCCGGAGAGCGAAGTCGCGGCCCGGCCCAACGTGAGATAGTCGAGGCCTACATCGCCGAGGAACCGCAGCCGGTCGACCACTTCCTTGAGGATCGGCCCGGCGATGTCGGGATCGAGCCCACTCCGTCCATTGCCCGCGGCCCCGGTGCCCCCCCGCAGAGGGATCCGCTCGAAGAACTCGATGGCCCGCTCTATGGGAAGCTCCACCACGTCGCCGATGCTGGCTCCGTTCACCAGCACTGCCAGACTCTCGGGACGGAGCCGCTTCCCCCCACAGGTCTGGCAGGGCTGCTCGATCATGAACTCCTCCAGCGTGGTTCGAACGCCCTCGCTGGTGGACTCCCGGTAGCGCCGCTCGATGTTGCGGAGAACCCCTTCCCATTCGGTCTCGAACTCACCCCGCCCCCGGGCGCCGTCGGTCTGGAACTTGAAGCGACCCGGCGCCCCGTACAGGATCGCGCGCTTGGCCTCTTCGCTGTGCTCCGCCCAGGGAGCGTTGAGATCGAACTTGAACGCCTTTGCGAGCGTGGGGAGAACGATCTTGCGCAGATAGCCGCTCGGCTCGCCCCAGGGCAAGATCACGCCTTCCGGGATCGAGATGCTGGGATCACCCAGGACCAGATCGGCATTCACCTCACGCCGGGTTCCCAAGCCGTGACAGTCGGGACAGACACCGAATGGTGAATTGAAGGAGAACTGCCGCGGCTCCAGCTCCGGCAGAGACAGCCCGCAGACGGGACAGGCGAAGCGCTCGGAGAACAGGACCGAGTGGCGGTCGGCCGGACGGGCGGAGGTTTCCTCGGCAGCTTCCTGCTGTCCGCCCGCCCGCCTGTCCGCTTGTCCCTCATATCGCACTACTTCCACCAACCCATCAGCCGTCTTCAGCGCCGTCTCGATCGAATCGTTCAGCCGCGAACGGTCGCTTGGGCGTACCACGAGCCGGTCGACCACAACCGCGATATCATGATTCTGACGCCGATTGAGCGTGGGAACCGCGCTCAGATCGTGGATCTGTCCGTCCACCCGCACCCGTACGAAGCCGCGCTTGCGCACGTCCTCGAGCAAATCGCGGAACTCCCCCTTTCGGCCGCGCACCAGAGGTGCCAGCACTTCGATGCGGGTTTCCTCGGGCCAGCTCAGAATGGTGTCGGTGATCTGCGCCGCGCTCTGCCGCGAGACCGGGCTGCCGTCATTGGGGCAATGGGGCACGCCCACCCGGGCCCATAGCAGCCGGAGATAATCGTAGATTTCGGTGACGGTGCCGACCGTGGATCTGGGGTTCTGGCCCGTGGTCTTCTGCTCGATCGAGATGGCCGGCGACAGCCCCTCGATGGCATCGACATCAGGCTTCTCCATCAGTCCCAGAAACTGGCGGGCATACGCGGACAGCGATTCGACGTACCGCCGCTGGCCTTCGGCGTAGATCGTATCGAAGGCGAGTGATGATTTCCCCGACCCGGAAAGACCGGTAATAACCGTCAGCCGGTTTCGGGGGATGGCAACCGATATGTTCTTGAGGTTGTGCTCGCGGGCGCCGCGTACAACCAGGAATTCCTGAGCCATAGCCCCGAAAGCTACCCGAAGATCGAACCCGGGGTCAACCGGGGGTGTAGGCTCCGAGCTATGGGCGACCGGCTACATCTGTGGTGCTAATGGCTTCCAGTTTGGGGGAGCAGCATCTACCATACCTCCTAGCTCTTTTCACAATCGCGCCTGGCCCATAGCCCATAGCCCATAGCCTTGATCCCACCTGCCGGCCCTGATCCTGCCAGCCGCCCGGAAGCACCACCGGGCGCCCCCTCGGCCGACATTGACCGGACGACAATGACAAAAGGAACTACCGCAGCCTCACCTCCGACCCCACCTCGCGACCAGAGCGCGGCGGAGCGGCGGCTGCAACAGGCCGACGATCTCGCGGGAGGACCCCTGCCCGGGCAGGCGGTTCGCTCTTATAGGGAGTTGCTCGAGCTCGAGCCCCAGCACATCGAGGGCCGGGTGCATTTCGCCCGGCTGCTCGACCGTCTCGAGGAGGCAACCGACGCCGTCGAGGTCCTCTCCGACGGTCTTCGCCGGGCCCCCGATCAAACCGAATTCCTGGTGCTGCGCGGCTCGATTCTGGGCCGGCTACAGCGGTACCGGGAGGCCGAGGCCGATCTCCGACGCGTGCTCCGGCTGCATCCCTCGCATGCGCCGGCCCAGTTCGAGCTGGGGCTGCTGCTCTGGCGCAGAGGATTGGTGCAAGAAGCAGCAGCGAGCTTTCATCGCGCGCTGGAATTTCAGCCTGATCACGGCAAGACCTACTACTATCTGGGTGATGCGCTCAACCAACTGGGCGACCTCGCGGGTGCGCGAGCGGCCCTGGAACGGGCGGTCCAGGTCAACCCAACCGACGCCAAAGCCTACCATCTGATGGGACGGGTACTGGACCGGATGACCCTCCCGGAGCAGGCGCAGGAGATGTACCGCCGCTGCCGCGACCTCACCGGGCTGTGATCCTCGTCATCGTCGATGATCTGGCATCCACCGTGGCGGACGCAGTGCTGCGGGCTGCCGACGAGGATCTCCAACCGGTGTCGCCCGACATGTCCCGCCTGGACCAACACGCGGGCCCGCGATTTGCCGAACAGCGGCGGCTGACCACCCCACTCAAGGCGGGTGCCGCCGTGGTCACGGGTGGTGGAGACTTGAAGGCCCCCTTCGTGCTTCACGCGATCATTCGGGACCCGGATTCCAGAGTCGGCCGCGAGGTGGTGCGACGCGCGCTGGTTTCGGCCTGGCAACGGGCTGCCGATTGGGAACTGGGCACCATCGCGGCGCCGCTGGTGGGAACCGGAGCCGGAGAGCTGACGCTCGAGGAATCCGCGACCCTTCTGGCCGAGACCTTCCCGGCCCGGGAATCGGGATGCCCATCCGAGCTGCACATTGTGGTCGACCGCGAGACCGAACGCGAGCTGGTGGAAGCCATCGTACGGAGGATCGCTTGATCCAATTGAAGCGTCTGACTAAACGCTACGGCCGGTTCACCGCGGTCGACGGCATCGACCTCGTTATTCCGAGCGGTGAGCTGTTTGGATTCCTGGGCCCCAACGGCGCCGGGAAGACCACCACCTTCCGGATGATCGCCGGGATCCTCCAACCCACCAGCGGCTCGGTCGAGATCGGCGGCATCGACATCATCGAGCACCCGCTCAAGGCCAAGCAGCGCCTGGGCTTCATCCCCGACCGGCCCTTCGTGTACGACAAGCTGACCGGTGGAGAGTTTCTCCGTTTTGCCGCCGCACTGTACGGTCAGCAAGGGCCCGCGGTCGAGAAGCGCATCGATGAGCTACTGGAGCTGTTCGAGCTCTCCCGCTGGAAGGACGAGCTCACCGAGACATACAGCCACGGCATGCGGCAGAAGCTGATCATTTCGGGCGCGCTGGTCCACCGTCCAGAGGTCATCGTGGTGGACGAGCCGATGGTGGGGCTCGACCCCAAGAGCGCCCGGCTGCTCAAGGATCTCTTCCGTCAATTCGTGGACCGCGGAGGGACGGTCCTGATGAGCACCCACACCCTCGAGGTCGCCGAGACAATGTGCGACCGGATTGCCATCGTGCATGGTGGCAAGATTGCGGCCCACGGCACGATGGCAGAAGTGCAGCGGCAAACCTCGTCCGAGGATCTCGGCCTGGAGGACTTGTTCCTCAAGCTCACCGGCGGCCTTCGCGATCATCAGCTCGACATTATCCTTGACGCCTGAACCGGTGCGGCCGTCCGCCGGGGTGCAGCCGAGTCTGGGCACCGTGCTTACTCCGAAGTGGCGGAGTGTGCTCGCTCGCGCCCGGCAGGAACAGTCGAGCTCCGGCCGGGTGTTGCTGCTTGCGCTGGTTGGTCTGGTATTCTGGTCGGCGGTCTTCGGGATTGCCTACCGGGTCCTGAGCTACTTCCGGGGCGTCGAGGACATCGGCAATCTGATGGCAGGCAAAGTGCTCGGCATAATCCTGCTGGCTTTCCTGTCGATTCTGCTGCTCTCAAACATCATCACTGCCCTTTCCACGTTTTTCCTGGCCAAGGACCTCGACCTGCTCGTCGCCGCGCCGGTCGGCCGATCACGCCTCTATCTCGCGAAGCTCATCGAGACCATCGTCCACTCATCCTGGATGGTCGGTCTCCTGTCGCTGCCCATCTTCACCGCGTACGGAATCGTGTACCGGGGCGGCCCCTGGTACCCGCTGGTCGCCCTGGCCGCGTTCCTTCCTTATCTGGTGATCCCGGCGGTGATCGGCATTGCGATCACCCTGGTTCTGGTCAACATCTTTCCGGCCCGGCGCACTCGCGAGCTGCTGGGCCTGATGGCAACCGGCGCGGTGGTCATCGCCCTGGTCATCCTCCGGTTCCTGCGCCCCGAGCAGCTGGCCCAGCCGGAAGGATTCAAGAATCTGGTCGATTATCTGGCCGTGCTCCGGACCCCGACCAGTCCGATGCTGCCGAGCGAGTGGACCGCCCAGATGGTCATGAACTGGCTTCTGCATGTCGGCGATCCCTGGCCGGTGGTGAAGCTTTGGGGAGCCGCCGGACTCGCGATGTTTGGGGGGGCGCTGTTGCACCGCCGCCTGTACCGGCACGGCTTCTCCAAAGCCCAGGAGGGGGCGGAACGCAAGATCCGGCGGCCCTTGCGGGGGCCCGTCGCGGGCGCGCTCCGGTGGGTTTCCCCCTCGAAGAGGGAGTTCGTCCTCAAGGACCTGCGGTTGTTCTTCCGGGATAACACCCAGTGGAGCCAGCTGATCCTGCTGGCCGTGCTGCTCATGGTCTATCTCTTCAATATCAAGTCCCTGCCACTCAACACCGGCGAGCGGGTCCCATTCCGGTTAGTCACCCTGATCTCCTTTCTCAATCTCGGCCTGGCTGGTTTCGTGCTCTCGGCGGTAGCCGCACGATTCATTTTTCCGGGCATCTCTCTCGAAGGCCGGCAGATGTGGCTGCTGCGGTCGAGTCCGCTCGATCCCGCGGCCATGCTCTGGAGCAAATACTGGGTGGGCACGCTACCCCTGCTGGTGTTGGCCCTGGTCATCACGGTCCTGACCAACTGGCTCCTGCACGCGAGCGCCTTCATGATGGCCGTGGCGGTCGGTACCATTCTGCTCTATACGCTCGCGGCCAGCGCCCTGGCCCTTTCGTTTGGCGCGGTATACCCCCAGTTCGGTACCGAGAACGCCGCCCAGATCCCCACCAGCTTCGGCGGACTGGTGTATATGATGAGTGGACTGAGCTTGCTCGCCGCCATCATCATGATCGAGGCCGGTCCGGTGACGTCCTACCTTCGGATCGAACATTTGACCGGCGCCTCGGTGGACCTGGCTTCCGAGCTCCTGGCTTCCGCCGCCCTCGTGATCTTTATCTGCATCACCGCCACGATCGTCCCCCTTCGAATCGCCCTCCGCACCATCGAGAGGATGGAGTGGTAGCCGTAGATCTTTTCAGCGACACCGTAACCCGTCCGACGGCGCCGATGCGCCGGTTCATGTGCGAAGCAGAAGTCGGTGATGAGCAGCTGCGGGAAGATCCAACCGTCAACTTGCTCCAGGACATGGTGGCCGAGCTCCTGGGAAAGGAGGCCGCCCTCTTCCTGCCCTCGGGCACGATGTGCAATCAGGTGGCGTTCGCGGTGCACTGCCGGGCCGGCGACGAGATCCTGCTCCAGGAGATGGGGCACCCTTTGCTGTACGAGGTCGGCGGACCCGCGGCGATGATCGGTGCGGTCCTGCGCCCGCTTTCCGGTCCGCGCGGCCTCTACACCGCGGATCAAGTGCGCGACGCCATCCGGCCTCCGGCGTACTACATGCCGCGAACCCGCGCGGTCTCGATCGAACAAACCAGCAACGTGGCCGGCGGAATTTGCTGGCCGCTACCGCAGATCCAGTCGGTCTGTCAGACGGCACATGGAGCCGGATTGGTGGCTCACATGGATGGCGCCCGGCTGCTCAATGCGGTGGTGGCGAGTGGAACCGCGGCCCGTCTCTTCGCGGCTCCTTTCGACTCGGTCTGGATCGACTTGAGTAAGGGGCTGGGCGCACCGATGGGGGCAGTCCTGGCCGGCAGCAAGGATTTCGTCGAGGAATCGTGGCGCTACAAGCAAAGATTCGGTGGCGCCATGCGCCAGGCGGGCATCGTCGCCGCCGCTGGCGTGTACGCCCTCCGGCACCATGTCGACCGGCTGGTGGAAGATCATGAACGAGCCCGGCGGCTGGCGCTGGGACTGGCGGAGATACCAGGTCTGACCCTGGATCCCAGCCGGGTGGAGACCAACATCGTGATCTTCGATGTGGCCCGCGCCGGCATGACCGGCGAGGCGTTCGGTTCCCGGGCGCTCGCGGCCGGGGTGCGCTTCAGCGTGCTGGGCCCCACGACGGTCCGGGCCGTTACTCATCTCGATGTTCCTGCCGACGGCGTGGAACGCGCACTCGCCGCTGCGCGCACAGCCGTCCGCGGCTGACCTTCCGGGACCCAAGCGTTTCAGTGTGTTTCGGGGTGCAAGGAGGCGGGGAACCGCCGTCCTACATCTTTGCATGCGAGACGACCACCGGCCGAAGCATGAGTTGATTCATGAGATGACTGGCCTGCGTAAGCAGGTCGTCGATCTCAAGGAGGCCATGCTGGCGCGCCGGCGCGTGGAGGAGGCCCTCCGCGATGCCGAGATATTGCTTCACGCGCTGATCGATGGCGCTCCTGTGGGACTCTGCCTGTTCCGGTGCGACGGCACCCTGCTCGCCGCCAATCGTCCACTCGCCGTAATGTTGGGATACGACTCCCCGGCTGAGCTCCAACGGGTAGGCGGAGCACTCGGCGTGTTCACCGGCCCGGCGGAACAGTCACGCGTCCTGGATTCGGCGGGACCGGCCATCTCCCATGCAACAGGGCAGTTTCGACACAAAGATGGTGCTCGATTGTCGCTCGACATCCTATCGCTACGGTGTACCTCACAGGACACGACGGTCCTGGTCGTCTTTGACCGGACATTCTGTTCCGCCTCGCGTAACTCAGGTCCACAAACGTACTGATCCCATTCCTACCTTGGCACGGCCGTTAGCCCTCGTGTCCTTTGCCAAGGAGGAATCATGTTCCCGAGGATCAGGCTCCCCGTACTCGCATTGGCGGCGGCTCTTGCCGCGTGCGACCGGGTAGCGCCCACCGCCAGTGACGATCAGGCTTCCGCCCCAATAGTCACGGCCCCCTCGCTCAGCACCCAAAGCGAGCGAGCCACCATCGATCGCATTACGCGTCGGCTGGCACGTGGTCTGGCCGATGCGGCCTTCCGCCAGTCTATCAAGGAGGAGCTCGACCGATCTCCCTTCCGAGAGCACAAGCTTCCGCTTCAAGGCTTCCTACGAGGCTCCAACCGGCAGTGGCTCAGGCGGCTCGCCGGACTCAATGCGGTGCCGGAGTCGGTGCTTCTGGCAGAGGCCGATGCCGCCGTTCCACTCGAGTTCTACTTCCCGGTACCAGCCCACCGGACGGCTTGGACCGGAGGGCCGGACATCCTGGTCGCCAGTGCCCGGGAGGACCACGAGGCTCCTGTCGCGTATGACGTCGCCGGCCGGCGCCAGGTCCTGAGTCCCGATGTGCCACCCAGCACTCCCGTGCTGGCGGTCGTGCCGGTAG
>JBJMPK010000210.1:0-7361 GCA_045803245.1 Gemmatimonadales bacterium | reverse complement strand
TTTGGCGTTAGCAGGATGCGCTCATCCGCCGCGGCTTCGCTGGAGCGCCAGAGGCACTCGTTCACGGTATCGAGACGGAAGGGAAGGAACAGCTTCACGAGGGCACCTCTACCCGGAACGCTCTGCGAACCGACTCAGGACTCCAACATAACGTCTCGGGGCGAGCACGCCATTAGTGTGGTATCCATGGGCAAATTGCGGAGGGTTAGCCTGCACCGTATATCTCACCCTCATGACTGACATCCCGCAGATCGGACCGCGCGAGACGCAGTTGCAGGCCACTCTCAACCGACGTGACCCTGGTGACTCGAGAGGGTGTCGAATTCATCCGGCGCGCGGTGGGGAGAAGGAGCCGAGCTCGTGAACTGCCCCAGCTACATCCTCCGGTGGATTACGGCGCTGGACATGCCCCGACACTGAACAGCCCGCCGGCACAGGCCTCGGACAGAACAACATAGCGAAGGGCGAAGGTCTACAACCAACTGGCTTCGTACTGGAACGGGGTGCGGAGTATCGTATGGACAACTCCATGTTGTTCGCACTCGTACTGGCCGCAGGGGTGCTGACGCCTGATGCTGCACAGGCGCAGAGACCAGTTGAGCTCGCGAGGGGCGGCCCTCCGCGACACTTCGTAGCGGTGCAGGATAGCGGGACGATTGTGGGGACGGTGAAGGACAAGGCGACTGGCGCGCCGCTTTCCGGCGCGGTCGTCGTGGTCGAGGGTGCCCGCTGGAGCGCCACCACAGACGGTGCCGGCCGCTATCGCCTGACCGGCGTCGAGGCGGGAACCTATTCCATCCGAGCGCGCTACATCGGTTACGCGCCGCTCTCGGCTCGGCTGACGGTAACGGCAGGTGGGGAGCAGACGATTGATTTCCCCCTGGTGAAATCGGTTCAAAAGCTGGATGAGCTGGTGACGACGGGTACCTTCACACCCACCGCGATAAAGGCTCTCCCTACGCCGATGACCGTCATCTCCGCTGCGGATATCGACGCGTTGAAGCCACGCCGGATCGATCAGGTCTTCCGGCAATTTGTGCCCAGCGGCGTCGCTTGGGATTTCGGGACCAATCCGCAGCAGACCAGTCTTTCCGCACGTGGTGCTGCGAGTATCAATCCTGGAAGCGGCACAATGAAGGTGTATCTGGACGGCATCGAAGTCAGCGACCGTACCAACTCTCCGATCGACCCGAACAGTATCGATCGCATCGAAGTCATCCGCGGGCCCCAAGCCGCCGCAATCTACGGTTCGGACGCGATCGGTGGCGTCATGCAGGTCTTCACGAAGCGAGGTGACCCGACGTTGGCACGCCCGCAGGTCGAGGCGCAGGCGGCTCTGGGCGTAGTCCAAAGTCCCTACGGCGGATACAGCGGAGCCCTGCGGCAAGAGTACTCGGCTCTGATCAGGGGTGAAGCTCCTGCCATGAGCTATACTTTCGGGGGCGGATATACCCGCACGGGCGATTGGGTGCCGGACAGCAAGTCCTCGTCGCCGAGCGCATTCGGCGGAATACATCTCACCCAGGACCGCCTCAGTGCCGACATATCGGGTCGCTACTATGCCCAAAAGACCCCCGAAAGCGCAGATCCTCGCCTGGGTGACGCATGGTCGTTCTTCGCGACTCCGTTCTACCGACAGTACTTCAACCAGGAACAGAGCTACGGTGGCAGACTCACCTTCGACGCCTCGAGGTCCTGGCAGCACCGACTGACTCTGGGAGTGGACCGTTTCTCGATTGATGCCCATCAAACCAGGCCCAGACTCACATCCCCCGCCGATACACTCCTATTTGTGTTGGACCGAGATCAGAGCAAGAGCTCAGTGGCCTACAACACTACGGCTCTATTCACGCTGGCACCAAGGGTGCAAGCCGCGTTGACGGCCGGGGTTGATCACTACACCCTTCGAACCGGTCAGTTCCTGGCGACGGGCGCGCTCCAAACGACTGGAACCGTCCCGACCGTGCCTGGCCAACCACCCCAAGTGAGCCGTGATGTGGTTACCAACACGGGATACCTGGCCCAACTGCAGCTTGACTTCGCGGAGTCGCTCTTCCTCACTGCTGGCCTGCGGGCAGAGGAAAACTCCAGTTTCGGAGCTGACCTGGGTACGCCGGTGTCCCCCCGGGTCGGGGCTGCCTACGTCCGTTCCTTTGGCTTCGCAACCCTCAAAGTCAGAGGATCCTACGGCGAGGCCATCCATCCCCCTGACCCCGGTCAACGCGATGCTCACAATTTCGCCACCAATCGCCAGCTGGCTAACCCACTCCTGGGACCAGAGAGACAGTCAGGATGGGACACTGGTGTTGATCTCATACTTGGCGAGCAGCTCTCCTTCAGTGCCACCTATTACCACCAAATTGCCCGAGATCTGATTACACCCGTGTTCCCAGTTGTGGGAAGCCGGGACTACCAGCTCCAGAATGTCGCCAGGGTGAGGAATGCCGGCCTCGAGCTGGAAGGAAGCTTCAGTCGTTGGGGGCTGCGTCTGAAGGCGCAGTATGCGAGCACGCACGCTCGGGTCCGAGAACTGGGACCAACATACACTGGGGACTTACGGGTCGATGATCAGGTCTTTCTGGTGCCGGAACACACCGGAGGGATCTCGCTGATTGCCACGCCTTTTCACCAAACGAGCATTGCGATCGGTGTGACTTACGTCGGCTCGTGGGTGAACTACGATGCCTTTGCGCTGTTCGGCTGTTTCGGGGGTACGGCTCCATGCCGAGCATCGAATCGGGACTACCTGAAGGAGTACCCCAGCCTGACCAAAGTCTCGCTTTCTGTCACCCACGCTATCAATCGCACGCTCTCGGGTTTTGTGGCCATTGATAACCTCACCAACAACGACAACTTTGAGGCCAGCAACACGAACCCTACCTTCGGCCGCATATCCACCCTTGGCCTCCGCCTCCTCTACTGAGTATCTGCAATGACCAGCAGGCTTGCGATTGGTCGCGCCATGCGCTTCAAGAGCCGCGACATCTCGCTGGCCATCATACTGGCTTGCTGCGCTTGTGCCGTTGCGTTCGCCCAATCGGTCGACATCAGCCAGTACGCCCACACGGCCTGGAGGGTCCGCGACGGCTTTGCGAAAGGCCCTATCACGTCGGTTGCGCAGACGCCTGACGGCTACCTGTGGCTGGGTACGCAGCTCGGCTTGCTTCGCTTCGATGGCGTCCGCGCCGTCCCCTGGCGGCCGCCGGCCGGCGAGCAGCTCCCCAGCAATTTCATCCGAGCCCTCCTGGTTGGCCGCGACGGCAAGCTTTGGATTGGGACTCTGAAAGGCTTGGCCAGTTGGAAGGAAGGCAAGCTCGCACAGTACCCAGAGGTTGCCGGCCAGATCCTCGGTCCACTCCTGCAAGATCGCAAGGGAACGGTTTGGTTCGGACTTAGCCTGCCGGGTAGGCTCTGCGCGATCCGGCGTGGAAGGGCCGAATGCCAGGGAGCCGGGCCTTTCGGCGAAATGGTGCTCGCTTTGAATGAGGACCCCAAAGGCAATCTCTGGGTGGCAACGCGGAGGGAAGTGTGGCGCTGGGCACCTGGTCGTCCGGAGCGCTACAGGCTTCCCGGTGGGGTCGAGACGAATGCGCTGATCGCAGGCGACAGCGGGGCGCTCTTGATGGCTACGAACGACGGGCTGAAGCAGCTCGTCGGCGGTAGAGCTCAAGGCTATGCGCTTCCCGGGGTCGCTGGGCAGTTCAGGCCCGGGACGCTCGTTCGGACGAAGGATGGTAGTCTGTGGATCGGCACCGAGGAGAGTCTCTTGCGCATGCACCAGGGCAGGACGGATCGATTGGGAGCCGCCGACGGTCTTTCTGGCGACGGCATTACGAACATTCTGGAAGACCGCGAAGGCAATGTTTGGGTCAGCACGGTCGAAGGACTCGACCGGTTTCGTGCAGTCACGATACCGACAATGTCAATAAACCAGGGTCTGTCGAGTTCCCTAGCTTTGTCGGTGCAAGCTACCCCGGATGGAAGCATTTGGATCGGCACACCGGACGGGTTGAATAGATGGCAGAACGGCCAGGTGACCGTTTACTCCACTGGAAACGCGTCCGGGCGTAGCAGGCGGAGAGCTCAGGAAGAGCCCAGTATCAGGGAGGCAGTAAAGCACGTCGCGAACAGTGGCCTCGGCGGCCCGGTTTATTCGCTGGGGCTGGATGACGCGGGGCGACTGTGGGCTTCGACTCGTGATGGTGTAGCGCATTTCGAGGGAGGCCGATTCGTACCGGTTTCTGGGGCTCCGAGCGGATATGTCTCCTCCATTGCTGGAGACGGCCACGGCAAGGTCTGGACTATCAACAGCGACGCGGGCCTCGTTTCCGTGGCGGTGGGTGGTGCCGTTCTGCAGATCCCATGGGCCCGGTTCAGTGGAAAGCACGGAGCGAGAGCGTTGCTGCCCGACGTGTCACGCGGCGGCGTGTGGCTCGGATTCTTTGACGGTGGGATCGCGTATGTCGAGGGTGGCCAGATCCGTGCCTCGTACAGCGCGGCCGACGGGCTGGGCACTGGGCGAGTCGACGATCTTCGTCTGGGAGCGGACAGTGCGGTGTGGGCGGCGACCGAGGGCGGTTTGAGCCGAGTGAAAGACCGCCGCATCACCACGCTTACCAGCAAGAACGGTCTCCCTTGTGATGCCGTTCATTGGTCGATCGAAGACGACGACCATGCGCTCTGGTTGTACATGCCCTGCGGCCTCGTGCGAATCGTGCGGCTCGAGGTCGAGGCGTGGCTGAATGATCCGAAGCGGTTCGTCAAAGCGACCGTTTTCGACAGCTACGAGGGTGTGAGGAGCCTTGGTGCCTACGGTGCTTCCGGCCCTCATGTGACGAAGTCCGTCGATGGCAGGATCTGGTTCTTGCCGGGCGATGGGGTCAGCCTCATCGATCCGCGACATCTTCCATTCAACAAGGTGCCGCCTCCGGTCCACGTCGAACAGATCATGGCGGATGGGAAGGCGTACGCTGCGAGCTCCGCCCGAAGCGAGCGGATCCGCCTGGCGCCGCACGTCCGCAACCTCACGATCGATTACACGGCCCTGAGCCTGGCCGTGCCCGAGCAGGTCCGCTTCCGCTTCAAGCTGGAAGGGCAGGACCGAGCCTGGCGCGAGGTTGTCAACCAGCGCCGAGTGGAGTACTCGAATCTGCCGCCGGGGAGCTACCGATTTCGCGTCACGGCTTCCAACAACAGCGGCGTGTGGAACCAGGCAGGCGCGTTTCTCGACTTCGCGATCGCGCCGGCATACTACCAGACAGCCTGGTTTCGCGTCCTCTACGTCTTGGCCGCCGCTGGACTGATGGGGATCGCGTACCTGGTGCGCCTGCGGCAAGTGGCCGGCAGACTGCGCACGCGCTATCAGGCAGCTCTCGGCGAGCGGACTCGGATCGCGCAGGAGCTGCACGACACCCTGCTTCAAGGCTTTGCCGGCGTGACGCTGCAGATCAAGACCGCGGAGCTCGCGCTGCCGGAACAGCCCGACGTGGCGGCTGAGACCTTGGCGCGAGTGAACCGGCTGGCTACCGCGGCCCTGCGCGAGGCGCGAGAAAGCGTGTGGGACCTGCGAGGAACAGAGTTGGATGAACTGGATCTGATCGAGGCGCTTCGCGGCCGAGCCCTGGCTGCCACCGCCGGTAGCAACGTGGCGGTCACGGTGACGGCGCGTGGGGTACCCCGCAGATTAGCGAGGCGTATCGAAGCTGCCGCCCTGCGAGTCGGTCGGGAGGCGCTAGCCAACGCAGTCAAGCACGCCGACGCCAGCCGAATCGAGATTGACGTGCAGTTTGGCGCGGCGCTGCTCGAACTCCAGATCCGCGATGACGGACGGGGCTTCACCCAGGACCAGCTGGAGACGGCTATCCGGAATGGCCACCTCGGCATCACGAGCATGCAGGACCGGGCGCGGCAGGTGGGAGGGACCTGTGAGGTCGGCCCGGGAGTCAAAGGGGGGGCGGTGGTGACCCTGCGACTCCCTCTCGGGTGAGCAGGGGCAAAAACTAGCCGGATGGTGTATTGCCGCCCGACTGCGGCCAGGGACACTCTACAGTATGCCCTCCGCCGATGCCAGTATCCGAGTGATGGCCGTCGACGATCATCCCATTTTCCGGGGTGGCCTGGCGGCACTGCTGGCTGCCTATCCGGATCTAAAGCTCGTCGCCGAGGCCGGCGACGGGCGCAAGGCCGTCGAGCTCTTCCGGGTGCACCGTCCCGACGTGACGCTGATGGACTTGAGCATGCCGGTGATGGGTGGAGCGGAGGCGATCCGGCACATCATTGCCGAGTTTCCGGATGCGCGCATCATCGCGCTGACCTCCTGGGACGGTGACGGCGACATTCATCGGGCGCTTGACGCTGGCGCGCGGGGCTATCTCCTCAAGGACGTGGTCAGCAACGAGGTCGCCGACGCGATCCGATCAGTACACCGCGGCGGCCGTGTGCTTCCCCCGACCGTAGCCCAGCGCCTGGCGGAGTTCACACCCCGAATCGACTTGACCGATCGCGAGCTGGAAGTCTTGACCCACCTGGCGCAAGGGAAGAGCAACAAAGAGATCGCGATCGCCCTCGGCAGGACCGAGGCCACCGTCAAGGTCCACGTGCTGCACATCCTCCAAAAGCTCGACGCCGCCGACCGTACCGAAGCCGTCACTATCGGCCTCAAACGCGGCCTCATTCACCTCCCCTAGACAGCTCAGTCCCCGGGTCTCGGTAGCACCTCACCGCCCCGGCACTCCCCTCGAGTACCCCGCCACGAACCAGGGCATTGGGTGCGACAACTCATCCCAAAGACGTATGCCTCGGCACATCGAATGGTGGGTATGAAATCCAGCCGAATTGCTGATGCCCGGCTCGGGCCGGAGACCGATCTTCCGTCGTGGGTGAAGGAGAACGACAACCCTTGATCTAGGAGATCGGGACCATGAAATCCCCCGGATTACCCGCAGCCAAGTCGGTCGAGCAGTCCATCCTGCTGGCCCAGCTCCAGATCCTGCGACAGATGGAGAAGACACGGAGCTAGAAGGTTCAGCACTCGACGGTCCATGATGGTAGGAGGGACAGCCATGATGCGGAAGTCGGATCAGAGCAACGCACCGCCGGGCCTCGGCGAGGACCCGCAGATCGATTCCTTCTGCGATGTCACCGCGCATCGGCTGGCTGAAGCAGCAGTCCGAGAGAGTGAGGAACGCCTCGCGTTCGCTCTCGAAGCCGGCCAGATGGGGACCTTCGATTGGCACATCTCGAGTGGCCGGATCCTGTGGTCGCCCACTCTCGAACGGCTCCAGGGCTATGACCCCGGCACCCTCACGGCCATCGCCCAGAGCTACTGGAGTCAGCTCCACCCGGAGGATCGCGATCGGGTC
>JBJMPK010000209.1:0-5828 GCA_045803245.1 Gemmatimonadales bacterium | reverse complement strand
GGCTGGAGCGGCATGTGGACCAGCGGCCGGCGTGTGTTCTTCCGCCCTGGCTCTTGCGGGAGGCCTGCATGGCTCGATTGCGGGAGCTCAGGCAGGCGCAGACTTTTTCGACAACACTCTCAACAGATTCTTCCAGAGTGACGAAAGCGCCGGCAAGGCCAGTGATGGTGGCAGTAGCCCCGGCAAAATGCAAAAGGAAATCGAACGGGGCCAGGCACCAAAGTCGGTAAATCGAGTGGACAAAGCTCGCGCCTATGGTGAGCAAGATAACGTGCACTTCAAAAGTGGCGACGCCCTGATCGAGACGGTTCCTGGAAACATGGTGGTCGTGACTTGACGAACAAAGAGCAGGACTGGTTAACTGGACACGGGTGGGACCTGCCCAAATGATCGGAGAATCCATGCCCAGGGAGTTGATCGAGCGGTGGATGCAACAATGCATCGAGCGCCAAGGTTACTTACACTTTGAGGACTTGCATGTCGATCTCATTGATCCAGACTACCGTCCACGTGAGAACTGGCTCAGCTCCGCTCTGGAGTCACTGGGCCAAGCGCTAGAGATCCGCGACCAGCACAGTTGGCCGTATACGGTGGCTCTGGGTATGTCACTCGTAAATGCCACGACTCGACGAGGAGCAAACTTTTCTGGCTTGAATGACATTGTGGAAGAGCTCGATTGGTCACCACCATCACTCTATTTGTTCGAACCGGATAACGTGGAGTGGCTCGGCAGAAACCAAAGCCATGAGTTAGGAGATGAGTACAGGCCAGCGAATGTGCCGGGAGCAAGGGCTTTCCTTCGCGAGTGGTACGACGAGCGCGATCGTGAATACCGGCGGTCGTTCTGGTTGGCTTCCCGTCCTTAGGTCTTGTGGCTGGCAGGCATGGTTTATCAGCAAGGCTCGCTCCTGTTCTATGTGAGACAGTTGTGGCGCGGCCGACCTAGCAAGCCGGCCGCGCGAACGAAGGAGAGGGGTTGTAACCGGGCTCTGGGTAGACTGGAGCGCCAAAGAATATGGCTGCATAGAATGGAGGGACACTTGCGGGTTCGGCGGCACAACGCCTGACCAGCTTAGTCGCATGGCTTGAGATATGGGGGAGTCGCTGGGCTACTGAGCCCGGAGGCGAAGTCGCATAAATGCGACTCGAGTCGCATGAATGCGTGAATCGCCGGTGACCCGAGCCACCCCCTCTTTTACCCAACTGATGCCGAATAAGACCTTACGCCCACAGGCCGAAAGGCACGCGGCCTGCTTTTACGCCCGGCAATCCTCCTCAGGAGCTCGCCGTGCGTTCTGCGCCCATCGTCTCGCTCTTCCTGCGCGCCATCCCGTGTCTCGTCCTCACATTCAGCCTAACCGGCACCGCCGCCGCCCAACACCAGAAGCCGCCGAAGCCGCCCCGTCCCGGCCCCGACGCCGTGAGCGGCGGCGTCACCGTCAGCATTGCGCCGACCGTGATCGGCCGGCTCCACAACACCGGGCCCTATACCGCCGTCTTCACGGTTAAGAACACCAGTACCGGCAACCTCACCGACTTCGCCATGTCATGCGTGGCCGGCGCGCCGATCACCTGTGGAACGGTGAGCCCCATCAGCCGGCCGAGCCTTGCCGCGGGCGCCTCATTCACCGTCAGCGTCGGGTACAGCGTCGGCGTCCCCGGCTTCGGCTATGCCCGGCTGAATGTCGCCTACGGTGACGTGAATCCCAAGACCGCGTGGAACCAGCTGAACGTCAAATCCCAGATCGCCACGCCGCCGGGAGTGGCTCTCCGCAACCACAACGGTGACAACCAGGATCGTACGCTCTGTCTGACCACCGGCGCCGGCGAAAGCGCCGCCGACGTGTGCGGCGACCTGGTCGTAACCCACGCCCTGCCCGCGTTCCGGACACTGGGTCGAGACCGCTCCTTGACGCTGGTGTACAACTCGCGCACCGCCTACCACCGGCCCATCGTAACAGCGGCGGTGACCGAGGGCGGGAACATGTTCGCTCCCAACATCGTCCTCGCCGAGCTGCAGGTGCCGGCGGGAACGGTGCGGCGCACCGCCAACTACAACGGCTGGGGCGGGTACGACAGCACCACCCGCCAGATCGCGCTGAGCTACGACGCTCCCGGCTACGGCCACCAGACCGGGATTTACCCCTTCCTCCTCCGGATCCAGAACCAGTACACCGGCCAGGTGTTCGACGCGACCCTCAGCGACACGCTGATCGTGGTCAACCGCTCCACCAGCCGGTTTGGGGCAGGAGTCTGGATCGCGGGGCTGGAGCAGCTGGTTCTCGCCCAACCCAACCAGTCTCTCCTCTGGATCGGCGGCGACGGGTCGGCCAAGGTGTACCGGCCGGCCGGGACCAACCAATGGATCGCACCCAAGGGCAGCTTCCAGGACCTCATCAGCTTCGATCCGGTGGCGCGCGAGTACACCCGCGCGTTGCGCCATGGAGTGAAGGTCGTGTTCGACACGGTCGGGCACCACATCCGGACGGTCACCCGAACCCAACAACCGACCACCTTCCTCTGGGTGGCGGATTCCCTCAAGAGCATCACCGTTCCGCCGGTGGGCCAGCCGAACACCACCTACACGCTGTTCTACGACATTGCCGGCAAGCTGGACCGGATCGTCGATCCCGCCAACCGGACCCTCGATGTGACAGTGGTCAACGGCCAGCTCACCCGCATCGTCGACCCGGACAACGGCATCACCTCGTTCGGCTACAATGCCGACAACCAGCTCACCTCCCGCACCAACCGGCGGGGCTTCACCACCCAGTACGCCTACGCCAACTCCCACCGGGTTACCCGGGTGACCGTGCCGGCCGGGAACGTGGTGGCCGATACCATCACCGCGGTCACCCAGATCCAGGCCTGGGACGAAAAGGGATTGGCCATCGGGCCGACCGGCACCGCCGTGGACACGGTGGATGCCTACACCAAGATCCTCGGCCCCCGCTTCCTCGCGGGAGTACCGGGAGACACGGCCGCGATTCGGGTCGACCGGTGGGGCGCGCCGACCCAGATCGTCAACGCGATCGGTGCCACCACGACCATGGTCCGGGCCGATGCGGCCAATCCGGCGCTGGCCACCCGGGTGATATATCCCAACAATCGGATTGTGAAGCTGAGCTACAACGCCCGGGGCAATCTCAGCCAGGTTCGGGACAGCACCTCGCACCTCGGCTTCATCGCCCTGCCCACCAAGGTCACCACCTACGCGTACCAGGACGCGGCAATTCCGGACTCTCCCACCGAAGTGGCCGACAGCATCAACGGCGGCGCCTACAAGTCGCTCTACACCTACACCGCCGACGGCCTCACCTTGACGGCGACCGACCGGCGCGGCCACGTCACCCGGTTCGACAGCCGGGCATCCGGTACGCTGCGAGGAGTGATCGACGCCGTCACCGAGCAACAAGTAGAGACCTGGAAGGTGGGGAATGCGGATGCCACCGACGCAGCCGACAATCAGGTGGTGAATTTCACCTACGACGCTCGCGGGAACGTGATCGGCACCAAGTCGCCGGCGGGGGTCATCACCTCGTACCAGGTTGACCTGATCGGCCGGGTGACCGACGTGTACGACCCCCTCGGATTGCACCAGCAGTGGGCCTACGATCCGCTCAACCGGATCACCCAGGTGATCAAGTACACCGGCAAGGCGGCGCATCCGGGTGGGGTTCAGCCGCTCCAGACCTGTGACGCCCTGCAAGTTCTGTGTGTCGACACCACCACCCGGGCGCCTGCGGCCGCGCTGGGTACCTCGCTCACGTCCACCTTCGTGCCGGGCGATGCGGGCATCGAGTCGGTCACCGACCCCCGGTTGAGCATTCGTCGCTACGTCTACGACGCCCGGGGGCTGTTGTTCCAGGACATCGATGAATATGACCGGCCCCGAACCGCCACCTACGACCGGGCCGGCGGGGCGACGCAATCCATCTCCCGGATCTACCCCTCCACCACCCAGACACCGAACCCACATCGGGACACGGTGTCGGTGCAGTACGACGTGCTGGGGCGGCAGACCACGGTCATCATGTCGGAGACGCCTTACAGCTCCAACGCCGGCCTGGAGATCGTGCCGACCGACACCACCCGGTTCACCTACGATGTCATGAACAACCTGCTCACCGTCCGCAACACGGCTACGCCGAGCACGATCACCCGCTCCTATTTCGCGGACGGGTCCACCCGGAGTGAGAAGGTGACGCTGCCGGGCGGCACCGATTCGGCGGCGTACAGCTATGACGCAACCGGATCCCCCACCCGGGCAGCCCGGACCTCGGCCGCGCTCACCGATGTGGTGACCTATGCCTATAGCCCGACGACCGGCGATCTCCAGACGATGGCGGTGGCATGGGGGCCGCCGGCCAACGTAACCAGGACGATTTCCTTCGTCTGGGACGGCCTGGGGCGCCGGCGCCAGATCACCTATCCCAACAACATGGTGGTCAAGTTCCGTTACGATAAGCTGGGCCTGCTGCGCCGGCTGGTGTCGGCCAATCCCGCCAACGTGCTGAACGTCAACGACCGGTTCGATCTTACCTATCGGGCCGATTCGGTCGATGCCACGGGGCGGATCCTCTTCCAGGACCGGCTCTGCTCCGGCTACGCCGGGACCGACGGCGGCGGCACCGGCAGTGCGTGCCCGACGGTAACCCCAGGCCGGGTGACGACCTCGAATCGGTTCGATCGGCTGGGGCAGCTGGTCTGGCAGAAATCCTCGGCGACGCTGTTGCATACCTTCGAATTCGACAAGGCCGGCAACCTGATCCTGCGCCAGGATGGCACCGATATCCACTATTTCCGAGTAGCCCCGGAAAGCAATCGACTGTTCGCCGACTCGATCCCGGGGCAACCCTCCTCAGCCGTCACCTATTTCGGGTACACGGCGAACGGGAGCCGCCTGCGGGAGTTCACTCCCAACAATGCTACTGGGGGAAACGATTCCAAGCGGCTGTACTACGATGGCCTGGGCCGGCCCTCGGGGATTCGGGACTTCGATCACGACGCCGCTGGACGAAGCGTCTGCATGAAGTACGACGCCGAGGGGCGTTTGGCGCTGCCTTGCGACGACAACACCCTCTGGTTGAGCTACGAGGGACCCAATGTGGCCGGCACGCTGGGGCAGCGCTGGGTCTTTATCGGCGGTCCCGGAGTGGATGATCCCCTTATGGCGCTGTATCGGATCCCCAACGCCGGGTATAAGGAGCTCTATTGGCTGACGGATGGAGCCGGCGAGCAGCTGGCGGTAGGGATGGCCGACGGATCCCTTATCTCCACCGATCGTAACGATTACCTGTTTAACGGCGGGAAGTTTTCGGGTGGAAGCCAGAACGCCACCACGTTCGGCAGCAGCCGGCTGGAAGCACCCAACGCGCCCGGGTTCTCCCACTTCAGGAACCGGGTTTATGACCAGGCAACCGGACGCTGGACGCAGGAGGACCCCGTAGGTATAGCAGGTGGGCTGAACCTGTACCAGTTCAATAGCAATAACCCCGTCGTATTCGCGGACCCCTTTGGGCTGTGTCCTGAATGCAGGAAGACCCGGCAACGAATCGAGCGTACCTTCGGAACAACAAACCCCGGTATCCTGGATCCGGTTGCATTTGGATCAGGGGCTCTGGCAGGTCGATTGGTTGCGGCATTCGCTGGTGCTGCTGCGGCAGGAACCGACGCTGCGACCGTAACGTTCTTTCGGGGCGTAAGCCAAGCTGAAGCGCTGGATGTCGCCGAAACCGGCGTTCTGCGTGCCGGTGCCAGTGCATCGGGGAATATGGGTAAGTACCTTACAAACAATGTGGAGGCTGCAGCGCAGTGGGGCGCTCAGC
>JBJMPK010000208.1:0-19569 GCA_045803245.1 Gemmatimonadales bacterium | reverse complement strand
GACTCACCGCCGCCGTCGGCGGAATTAAGTTGGAGTGGATCGACTGACCTCGAGGTAGTCCCGATGTCGCCACTTCAGACGCTCGGCTTTGCCCTCGGCACCTCCTTCGCCTCGGGGCTCAATCTCTATCTCACCGTAGCCACCGCGGGGCTATTCCAGCGGTTCGGCCTCCTGCAACTCCCCGATTCGCTCCAGGTCCTGGCCAACCCGATCGTCATCGGCATCGCTGTCGCCCTGTTCGTCATCGAATTTGTGGCCGACAAGATCCCCTACGTGGATACTGCCTGGGACGCGGTGCACACCTTTATCCGGCCACCCGCGGCCGCGCTCATCGCCTACAGCGCCTTCGGCCAGGTGCCGGAGGAGTGGAAAGTGGGCGCATCGCTTCTCGCCGGCGGTGTCGCGCTCACGTCACACGGGGCCAAGGCTACCAGCCGGGCAGCGGCCAATACCAGTCCGGAGCCGTTCAGCAACTGGACGCTCAGTGTTCTGGAAGACGGGTTGGCCGTGTTCCTGACCTGGATGGCAGCGACGCACCCGGTGATAACTGCGCTGATTGTCGTGGTGTTGGTAATTCTTGCGGTGATGGTGATCTGGAAGCTGTACGGCTACTTCAAGGTCATCCGTTCCCGGCTCCGTCGGCAGCCGACTTGATCGCTATTAGCTATTAGCCTACCCAAGCCTCGCCCTGACCCTACCGCCAACCCCGACTCCCAACCGCCGCGCGGCGGAGCCGTTCCGGACCGCGATCTCGATGGCGCCGCCGGAACCGATGTAGGCCAGCAATCCTCCGGCGGTGACATCGTTGAAGGTCCGCCGCAGCGGACCGATGTCGAGGTCTTCGACCTCGAGCCGGGCGTACGCCGGAACCAGGTCGGTGGTGAGGTTGGTGATCAGGCTGCCGAAGCGGTCGATGTAGATGATCTCGCCGACCACCGTCTTACCCTCGTAGTGAGGCATGGTGTAGGCCAGGCGCTCAGGAAGGCCGGCGAACGGCTGTCCCAGCGTGGTCAGGGCCGCTCCGCCGGCGAGCGCTGCCGCCGCCGGCGCGAACAGGTCCCGGCCGTGAAAGGTGGGCGAGGCTCCCACCGGCTCCGGCAAGACGACGGCTTCTACTTCGGCGTCGTGGAGCACCGGCGTGAACACCCCGTTGTCGGGGCCCACGAAGTAGTGCCCGCGGGCGCTGAACGCCAGCGCGGCGCGCGCCGTACCGACGCCAGGATCGATCACCACCAGGTGCACGCTGCCCTGGGGGAACAGATGCCAGGTCCGGCCCAGAACGTACGCCGCGGATCGAATGTCGCCGGGATTGATGCTGTGGGTGATGTCGACGAGAACGGTGGTGGAGGTTCGGCTGAGGATGACCCCCTTCATCTCCGCGACGTAGGAGTCACTGGTTCCGAAATCAGTCAGGAGTGTGATGATGGTCATTCGGGCGGACACTCTAAGCTTCGCCCCTTCGCTTCGCTCAGGGTGACAGCTCGTTGAAGACCATTGCCACCTTCTGACCGCCCGACCGCCCGCCCGACCGTCCGCCCGCTACCCCCGCAGGATCGGCAAAGCCACACCCCGGCCGGCGGTCTTCTGCTGCAGCAGTTCGGCGATCGCGTGGAGGCTCTTGGCGGCGGGGCTGTCGGGCTGGGCCACCAACACTGGCTGGCCGGCATCGGCCAGGGCGGCGAGCTGGGGTTGAAGCGGCACCGAGCCCAGCAGTGGCGCGCCGATCTCGTCGGCCAGACGCTGGCCGCCGCCGGACGAGAACAGATCGAAGCGGCGGCCCGTCTCCGGATCGGTGAATGCGCTCATGTTCTCGACCACGCCGATCACCGGCACGCCGACCCGCTCGAACATCTTGGCCCCCCGGAGCGCGTCGCCCACGGCGACTTCCTGCGGGGTGGTGACGATCACGGCGCCCGACACGTGGGTCGCCTGCACCAGCGACAGTTGCGCGTCACCGGTGCCGGGCGGAAGGTCCACGATGAAGTAATCGAGCTGGCCCCAGTCCACGTCGCGGAGGAACTGGTTCACGATCTTCATGATGATGGGACCCCGCCAGATGGCCGGGGCATCCCGCTCCACCAGGAAGCCGAGTGACATCAGCTTGACCCCGTGGGCCTCGAGCGGCTGGATCTTTCCCCCGAACACCGGCGGGCGCTCGTTCACTCCGAACATGCGCGGGATATTGGGGCCGTAGACGTCGGCGTCCATCACCCCGACGCGCAGCCCCGCCTGCGCCAGTGCAACGGCGATATTGGCCGCTACCGTGCTCTTTCCCACCCCACCCTTCCCGGATGAGATCGCCAGGATCTTCCCGAGATTCGGCTGATCCATCGGCTGCGGGGCGGGTGGTACCGGCGGGCTCGCACTCGAGGATTGCGGGGGACCGTGAGTCGGGCGCGCCGGACCGGCCGGATTGGTGACGTTGATCTTGATCCCCTCCCGGAGGACCCCTTCGACTTCGGCCACTGCGGCCCGGGCCGACCGTACCAGCGTCGCGGGGTCTTCGGGAGCCAGCAGAAAAGTGAAGGAGACCCGCCCCTCATCGGTTACGGTCAGATCGCGGATCATGCCTGCGGAAAGGAGGTCGTTATCCAGCCGGGGATTCTGAATACGGGCGAGCGCGGCGGTGACCCGGGCTTCCAAGGATTCCATATAAGCCCTACACCGCCTCCACGTGCTTCACTTCCGGCACCATCTCGCGGAGCCGGCTCTCGATCCCCTGTTTGAGAGTCACGGACGAGGCCGAGCAGCCGTGACAGGTGCCGCCGAGCCGGAGCAGGAGGATCCCGTCCTGCTCGTCAAAGTCGACCACCTCCACGTGGCCCCGGTGCGAGGCGATGTAGGGCCGGAGAGTATCGAGAGTGCGTTCAATGCGATCCAGAATTTCCATGCGGTCCCGCGTTGCGAGAATTCCTACCATACGAGTCGGAATATAATGGAAGTCGCCAGTCGCCAGTCACCAGTCACCAGTCACCAGACTAACGACTGGAGACTGACGTCTGGAGACTGGCGCCGTCGCTCCCTAAATACTCCCTCGCCGCCTTCAAAATCTTGGCCTGAACCTCGGCCAGAGACCCGATGAGCGAAAGTCCCGCCGCCTTGGTGTGGCCCCCGCCGCCATAGGGTTTGGCAAACGCCGCGACGTCCACGTCTCCCACCGACCTGAGCGAGACCTTCACCCGTCCCTGGGCGATCTCACGGAACAGAAGCGCCATCCTGACTCCCTCGATCGAGCGGGGGAACTCCACCACCCCATCGAGATCGTCCGAGGAGACCCCGAGCCGTTCGATAGCACCGGGAGGAACGGTGACCCAGGCGAGGCCATACTGGGGTTCCACCACCAGAGTCTGGAGTGCTTCGGCGAAGAGCCGGGGCCTGCCCTCCGGCGCGCGGGCGTACACCTCGAGGTAGATCCTCTCCGCGTCGACTCCGGTCTCGAGCAAGTCCGCCGCCACCCGCAGGGTGCGGGGGCGGGTGTTGCTGAAGCGAAAGCCACCGGTATCGGTGAGAATCGCGACGTAAAGCGCCCGAGCGACCGCCCGGGTTACCGGCCAGTTGTTCCCCTTGGCCAGCTCGAAGATCAGCTCCCCGGTGGCCGCCGCGTCCGGATCGACGTAGCGCGGTCCGGGCGGCAGGACTCCAGCACTCACGTGGTGGTCGACGCAGGCCACCGGCACACCCCGGTCGCGCACCGCGTCTATCAGCATGCCCAGGCGGGTGAGATCGGAGATATCGAGGACGATGATCAGACCGGCCCGGCGGAGCTCCTTGATGGCCTCCGGCGTGCGATCCACGCCCGGGAGGTCATCAAACAGGAACTGGAACCGTGGGGGAGTGGGTGTGGGGTTGGTAATGACCGCGTCGACGCCCTGAGCTCGGAGCAGGTGCACCAGTCCCACCTCGCTGCCGAGCCCATCGCCATCGGGGTTCACATGGGTGGTGATGCAGACCCGCTGCCCCGGCCGGAGTGCGGTGGCAAAGGCCTGGGCCAGAGCGGCCTTCTCGGGGGACAATGACAGCGGCATTTCCAAATACTAACAGCGCCAACCGACTGGTGCGAAGTCCTCACCTGTCGGAGCCGGCAGCCAGTCTGGAGTGGGAGCGGCTGTACAGGAAGTAGATCGCCAGCCCGATCACGAACCAGACGAGCAGGCGGATCCAGGTTTCCTGATCCAGGTGGGCCATGAGATAGGCGGCGGATAGAGCGCCCATCGGCGCGACGAACCACACCAGCGGGGTCTTGAACGGCCGCCGCAAGTTCGGTTCGCGGATCCTCAGCACCAGGACGCCGGTGCACACGATGACGAACGCCAGAAGCGTACCGATGGACACCAGCTTGGCGGCGTCCCGCACCGGCAAGATGGCAGCCGGGATGGCGACCGCGAGTCCGGTGACGGCCGACGTTATGTAGGGCGTACGGAATCTCGGGTGAATGCGGCGGACGAATGGTGGCAGGAGACCATCCCGCGACATGCTGTAGAACACCCGCGATTGACCAAGGAGCTGGACCAGAATCACGGAAGTGAGCCCCGCGATGGCCCCGAGCTTGATCAGGGTCGAGATGATGCCGAGACCGGCGTGGTCGGCCACCTTGGCGATGGGATCGGGCACGTCGAGCTGAGTGTATGGCACCACGCCGGTGGCGATCGCCGCCACCACGATATAGAGAATGGTGCAGATGATGAGGGAGCCGATGATGCCGATGGGCATGTCCCGCTGCGGATTCTTCGCCTCCTGTGCGGCCGTGCTGACCGCATCGAATCCGATGTAGGCGAAGAATACGATCGCCGCCCCGGCCACCACCCCGCTGAATCCGAAATGCTCCCGGGAGCCGGTGTTGGGAGGAATAAACGGATGCCAATTGTCCGGGTTCACGTGCGGAGCCGCCATCACCACGAAGAGCAGCACCACGGCCAGCTTGATTAGCACGATGACGTTGTTGACCGAAGCCGATTCCTTGATGCCCACCACCAGCAAGGTGGTGACGACGGCGATGATGAATACCGCGGGAAGGTTGAGGATGGCCGTGGTGGTCGTGCCGTCGGCCAGCGTCACCACGGTGCCCCGGGCCGCCTGCCAGTGTGCCGGTATGTGAATACCGAAGTCATTCAGGAAGGAAACCATGTAGCCCGACCAACCGATCGCCACGGTGGTGCCGGCAAGGGCGTATTCCAGGACCAGGTCCCACCCGATGATCCAGGCGACGAACTCACCCAACGTCGCGTAGCCATAGGTGTAGGCGCTGCCCGCCATCGGCACCAGCGAGGCGAATTCGCTGTAGCACAGAGCCGCGAATACCGAAGCGATGCCGGCGAGCACGAACGAGAGCACGACGGCGGGGCCGGCGTTCTGGGCCGCCACGGTGCCGGTGAGCACGAAGATGCCGGTGCCGATGATCGCACCGATTCCGAGGGCCGTGAGGTTGAGAGGACCAAGTGCCCGCTTGAGGCTGTGGTCGGAGGCGGCTTCGTCCTGAAGCGCGGTGACGCTCTTACGTCGGAACAGATCCATCGATCCCTCGCGCGTAGGAGGTCCAGGTGTCATCCTGACACCTTTTACGCCGACTTCTTCAGTGCCTGCCGTTCCCGCTCCCGCTGGAGTACGCTGTGCTTGCGGCCATAAGTGAAATAGATCACGAACCCGATGAGCAGCCACACCAGGAGCCGGAGCCAGGTGTCTCCCGGCAGGGTAGCCATCAACCCCGCGCAGGAGAGGACGCCCAGGATCGGCACCAGCGGAACCAGCGGAGTCCGGAACGGCCGGTCCAGGTCGGGACGCTTGCGGCGGAGGATCCAGACGCCGAGACAAACCAGAACGAACGCCAGCAGAGTCCCGATGTTCACCAGCTCCCCCAGGATCTGAATGGGGAAGGTTCCGGTAATGAGGGCGACGATGATCCCGACGTAGATGGTCGAGAGATACGGCGTGCGATATTTGGGATGAACCTTTCCGGCCCAGGGGCCCAACAGTCCATCGCGCGACATCGAATAGAATACCCGCGACTGACCCAGCAGCATGACGAGAACCACCGAGCCCAGACCCAGTACCGCGCCCAGCGTAATGAAGGGACGCAGCCACGACAGCTGCTGGACCTGCTCGATGGCGTATGCGACCGGATGGGGAACGTTCAGAGTATCGTAGCGCACCAACCCGGTGAGGGTGAGCGACACGAGCACATAGAGTATGGTGCAGATGACCAGGGACCCCAGGATGCCCTTGGGCATGTCCTTCTGGGGATTCTTGGCTTCCTGCGCGGCCGTGCTCACGACGTCGAAGCCGATATAAGCAAAGAAGATCAGCCCGGCACCCCGAAATATCCCACTCCATCCGTACTCGCCGAAGTGACCGGTGTTCGGCGGGATGAACGGATGCCAGTTCTCCGGATGCACGTACTGCAGGCCAAAGAAGATGAACAGCAGCACCACCGCCAGCTTTAATATCACGATCAGATTATTGACCTTGGCCGATTCCTTGATGCCGATGACGAGAATGGTCGAGGCGAGTCCGACGATGACCATTGCGGGGAGATTGAAGAGCGATCCGGTGCGGTTCCATCCGGGCTGGGAGCAGGAGACAACCGCATTGGCCACATCGGCGCTGGTACACCAGCGAAGCGGCGCCGAGGTTATCACCGTGGGCAGGTGCACCCCGAAATAATCGAGCAGGCTCACGAAGTAGCCTGACCAGCCCACCCCGACGGTCGCCGCGCCCATGGCATACTCGAGGATCAGGTCCCACCCGATGATCCAGGCGGCCAGCTCGCCCATGGTAGCGTAGGAGTAGGTGTAGGCGCTCCCCGCCACCGGCACGGTGCTGGCCATTTCGGCGTAGCACAGACCCGCCAGACCGCAGGCGATCGCCGCGACGACAAACGAGAGCGGCACCGCCGGTCCGGCGTGGAGCGCGGCAGCCAGGCCAGTGAGAACGAAAATGCCGGCACCGATAATGGCTCCGATGCCGAGCATGGTGAGATTCAGGGCGCTGAGGGCGCGCTTGAGCGATCGCTCATTCGTCGCCTCGGCCTCCGCGCGAAGTGCCGCGACCGACTTGGTGGCCCACAGGCTCATCGGTGGATCCTCTTAATTGGAGTAGCGTGACCGGTGAGCGGTCAGCGGTGAGCGGTGAGCGGGTTGGCAATGTCGGTGCACGGGTATCAAGAACCCGCTTACCTCTTACCGCTTACCGCTTACTGTCCTTCACGCGCTGTAGTTCGGAGCTTCCCGCGTGATCGTCACATCGTGCGGGTGGGACTCTCTCAGGCCGGCGCTCGTAATCTGAATCATTTCGACATCGCATTGGAGCTGCGGAATCGTGCCGACGCCGCAGTACCCCATGCCACTGCGAAGCCCACCGACCATCTGGTAGAGTACATCGGCGACCGGCCCCTTGTAGGGCACCCGACCCTCGATGCCCTCGGGAACCATCTTGGCCGCGGCCATCTCGCCTTCCTGGAAGTAGCGATCCGCCGAGCCGTCCTGCATAGCGGAGAGACTACCCATGCCGCGTATCATCTTGAACCGGCGGCCCTCAGCCAGGACCGATTCGCCGGGACTCTCTTCGGTGCCGGCCAGCATGGAGCCCATCATGACAGAGGACGCCCCCGCCGCCAGCGCTTTCACCACATCCCCGGAGTATTTGACTCCGCCGTCAGCGATGATGGGAACATCGTCGGCTCCGCGCAAGGCGTCGAGGATGGCGGTGACCTGGGGGACACCGACTCCGGTGACGACCCGGGTGGTGCAAATGCTACCCGGCCCGATGCCGACTTTGACCGCATCGGCGCCCCGCCGGACCAGCTCGCGGGCCCCAGCCTCGGTGGCGATGTTGCCGGCCACGAGCTGGATATCCGGAAAAGCCTCGCGTAACTGATCCACGGTGGCGAGCACGCCTTCACTGTGTCCGTGAGCCGAATCCACCACGATTACGTCCACACCGGCGCCGACCAGCGACCGGGCCCGCTGCACCGCGTCAGGGCCGCCGCTTACCGCGCCGGCCACCCGCAGACGGCCGTGCTGGTCCTTGTTTGCCAGGGGGTGTTCCCGCCGCTTGAAGATGTCTTTGACGGTGATGAGACCCTTCAACACACCCTGGGCATCCACGACCGGCAGCTTCTCGATCCGGTGCTTGGCCAGGATCCGCTCCGCATCCTCGAGACTGGTGCCGACCGGCACGGTCACCAGCTTCTCTTTGGTCATCACTTCACGGAGCGGCTGATCCAGGTTGTTCTCGAACTGGAGATCGCGATTGGTAATGATTCCAACCAGACGGCCCTGGCCGTCTACGATCGGGACTCCCGAGATTCGGAAACGCCGCATCAGGGCGTAGGCTTCCCGCAGGGGGCGGTCGGGACCCAGCGTGATCGGGTTGAGGATCATCCCGCTCTCGCTCCGCTTCACCCGGTCGACCTCCGCCGACTGCCGCTCGACCGTCATGTTCTTGTGGAGCACCCCGATGCCGCCGGCGCGGGCCATGGCAATCGCCATGTCGGCTTCGGTGACCGTGTCCATGGCGGCGGAGACGAGCGGGATATTGAGCGAAATGCTGCGGGTGAAACGGCTGGCGGTGGAGACCTCGCGCGGGTGAATGGCCGAATGCCGAGGCAGAAGGAGCACGTCGTCGAAGGTGAGACCGACCTTCGGGCGGATCACGCTCATGTGATCGCCGCCCTCATAAACACGATGGCCCACCGGCGCCTCGAGCAGGCGACTGGCGGGCCAGGATTCCATAGGTCCATCTACAAGGGTATCAGCCGGTTGCGCCGAAATCAAGCATTTTGGAATTTTTTGGAACCACGCCGCCAGATCAGATAGACCGGGATGCCACTCGCGACGATGAGCAAACCCAGAGCCGAGAACTTCCGCTGCTGAGGGTCGGCCAGGAGAACCACCAGGAGAAATGCGTTGGCACAGATGTACAGCGCCGGCAGCAGCGGATACCCGAACGCCTTGACGGGGCGAGGGAGATCCGGCCGAAGGCGACGCAGCCGAAACAGGGAGACGGTCGTGAGCAGGTAGAAGATCAGGGTAGCGAAGATGACGTAATTCAGCAGCTCATTGTAGGTGCCGCTGATACAGAGCACGGAGGCCCAGAACGCCTGAGCGAGCAGGCCGAACACCGGGGTCCGATAGACCGGGTGCAGCTGGCCCGCCTTATCGAAGAACAGTTGGTCTCGCGCCATAGCGTAGTAAACCCGGGGACCCGACAGGATCAGCCCGTTGTTGCAGCCGAACGTCGAAAGCAGAATGGCTATGGCCATGATGGTGGCCGCGCCGGCCCCCAGGGCAACCTCGATCGCCGCGGTACCCACCCGGTCCTGGGCGGCATACTGAATCCCGCGACTCAAAGCATCTGCGCCATGGGGATCGCCGTAAAAAGGCAGGATGTTGAGGTAGGCGACGTTGGCGAGAATGTAGAGGGTGCACACCAACCCGGTGCCGAGTGCCAGCGCTCGCGGCAGATTCCTGGTCGGCTCCCGCACCTCCGCCGCGGCAAAGGTCACGTTGTTCCAGGCGTCGGCGGAGAACAGCGAGCCAACCATGGCTGCCCCGATGACCGGCAGCACGGCGATGCTCCAACTACCCGTGCCCCAGAGATGGGAAAAGTTGGCCGCGGCGACGCTGGGCTGCCGGAAAAGGGTCAGGCCGAGCAGAACGAGGACGGCCAGGGCACCGATCTTGGCCACGCTGAAGACGGTCTGAACCGCCGCACCGAGGGTTACCCCTCTGATGTTCAGCAGCGTGAGCACGACGATCATCACGATCGCGACCACCCGCTGGGGAGAAAGGCCCAGTTGGATCGCATCGGCGGCGCCGGGAAGGTGGACCTGACCCAGCGGAAGGAAGACGTCGGGTGTCACACCAGGTACCAGGACACTCAGGAACTTGCCGAACGCCACCGCAACGGCCGCGATAGTTCCCGTCTGGATCACCATGAACAAGGTCCAGCCATAGAGAAAGCCGGCCGCTGGTGACAAACCCTCACGCAGAAATACGTACTGACCGCCGGCGCGCGGCATCATTGCGGCGAGCTCGGCGTACGACAACGCGCCGGTGACCGTCATCGCGCCGGTGATCACCCACACGAGCAGCAGCGCAGCCGGACCCCAGGACGATACCTGGCGGCTGATGTCGGCAGAGACGATGAAGATTCCCGAGCCGACCATTGAGCCCACGACCAGGGAAATGGCCGCGAGTGGACCGATGCCGCGGATGAACTCGGAGGGAGCAGAGGTGTGGGGGGGAGCTTTCGCTGGTGCGGCCATGGAGTACCCGATTATTCGAGTTTGTCATCCTGAGGGAGCCTTGCCACCGAAGGATCTCTCGGCGGGACATCAGGCCCTTCCGCTGCTTTCACCGCCTCGTCCACCACGGCCTGGCCCGCGGCGGCCAAACCCTTCATCACCTTCGCCGCACTATCCATCAACCCCATCGTCCCGCTGATGGCCTGGATGGGGAGCTTGCCGGCTCGCATCGTGTTCTCGACCGTCTCGGTGATCTTCGCGAGAATGCCGGTCGGCTGCCCTCGCTCCGCGTACTTGCTGTTGAGAAATTCGGCGTAGTCCAGCACCTGGTAGGCCTTTTCGTCGTCCAGGCCTTCGAGCAGGCGGGCGATCCGTTGCTTGAGGAGATCGTTCATTAGTCCGCCACCCTCGCCACGTACTCCACGATTGGCGTCGTCAGAAACTTGGATCGCGCAGCCTTGATCGTCACCCTGAGGGTCATCTCCTGGAGCGCGGTGAGGGTCCGAAATTCGGCCGCCTGCGCATCCGAGACGGTGACGTACACGAAGCCCGGCTCCGGCAAAGGTCCCCGCGTCAGCAAGTAGTTCTGGCCCCGAGGCATCTCGGTCCGGAGCTCGTCCGCCGTCTGCACGGCGATGAGCTGCAGTCGCCACTCGACGGCCCGGCCGAGGTAGCGAGTGGGATCGCTGCGCACCTCGGCCGCGGTCACGCCGCTGAGGCTGGAGCCGGAGGCAGACTGAAGATCGCCGGCTCGGACCCAGCCCTCGAGCTGGACCCGGACCCAATCACCGGAACGGCCCAGGACCCGGGCCGGGCTGCCGGTCTGAATGGTCCCGAACTGGGCCGCCTCGGGAGCGCTGAACAGCGGCGTCTCCCGGGCGGCTTCGGCCCGGTCGGAATCGGCGGGCGGCTTTACGGCGGGGGCGGGGGCAACCGGCTGGGCCACTGGCGCCTGCACGGTGGGGGAGTCGGTCTGCACCGGTGAGATGTCCCCCGATTCTACCGGCACGACCGCTTCTCGCGGCACCCATCCTTCCCTGCGGACGTGGGTCCACGCCCCCTGGGCCTCCACCTTGCGAAGCAGAGCGCCCGAACGGATATGACCGACCACGTCACCATTGGGCGAGCGTCGAATGTTTTCCCCATCAGCGCGAGTGACGACCAGGTCGAACCCGTCCCGCCGCGACGGGGCCGTCGATTGGCTGAAGATCCATCCCTCGACCACCACCTCGTGCCAGGCGCCCCGGACCCCTCTGACCTGGACCGATGCGCCGGCCGGAAGCGACACCAGGGCGATGCCCTCGGGCTCTTTCCGGAGCCGGGTGGCGCTCGATAGCTCTATGACGTGTTGGGCGAGGAGGGGGGACGCAAACACCAGCCAGAACAGGGTGACGCAGGCTGGTAGCCGGCCTAGGCCGGAACTAGATTGCGGCGCGTAAATCACAGTGGCGCATTGTAGAACACGCGGAGATCCATGTCAAACGGAAGCGCTCCCCGGGTGGCCCTGGTGGTTCTCGACGGCTGGGGCTACCGGCCGGAGCGCGAGGGTAACGCCATTGAATTGGCCTCTACCCCCACCTGGCACCGGCTCTGGCGTTCCTGCCCTCGCGCCCTGCTCCAGGCCAGTGGGCTGGCTGTAGGCCTGCCCGAAGGGCAGATGGGAAACAGCGAGGTCGGCCACTTGAACCTGGGGGCGGGTCGGGTGGTGCCGCAGGACCTGGTCCGAATCTCTCAGAGCATCCAAAGCGGAGAATTTTATCAGCTGGAGCCGCTGGTGCAGCTGTGCGCCGGGCTGCGGCAGACGGGCGGCACCCTGCATCTGGTGGGTCTCCTGGGACCCGGCGGAGTTCACGCGCTCGATCGCCACCTGCTCGCCTGCGTCGAGTTGGGCATCCGCCACCGGGTCCAGGCGATTGCCATCCACGGCTTCCTGGACGGTCGTGACTCGGCGCCGACGCTCGGAGCGGAGGTGGTGCGCACTCTGCTGATGGACATGCGGCGAATAGCCGGCAGCAAAGTCGACATCGCAACACTCACCGGCCGGTATTACGGGATGGACCGGGATCGACGCTGGGAGCGAACCCGCCTGGCTTACGATGCCATGGTCCAAGGCGTGGGCACTCCGGTCGAGCACCCCGTGCTGGCGGTGCAGGCTGCGTATCAGCGGGGCGAGACCGACGAATTTATCCGCCCGCTCATTCACATCCGAAACGGGGTGCCGGTCGCCACTATCCGGGACGGCGACGGGGTCTTGTTCTTTAATTATCGGAGCGATCGGATGCGCCAGATCGTTGCCGCACTGGCCATCGAGGGTTTCGAGGGGTTCCCGGTGAGCGATCGCCCCGACGTCGCCTGTGTGACCATGACCCAGTACGATCGGACTTTCGCCATCCCGCAGGCATTCCCCCCGTTCAGCCTGGCCCGCATCCTGGCGGCGGTGCTGGCCGATCGAGGACTCACCCAGTTCCGGACCGCGGAAACGGAGAAGTACCCGCACGTCACCTACTTCTTCAATGGCGGCTATGAGCCACCCTACCCGGGAGAGGAGCGTTGCCTGATCCCGTCGCAGCGGGTCGCCACCTACGATCTGGCACCCGAAATGAGCGCCACGGGCGTTACTGACGCGCTGTGCCGGGCCATCGAGACGAGGAGCCATAATTTCGTGCTATGCAACTACGCCAACGCCGACATGGTGGGTCATACCGGCGCCCTGCCGGCCGTGGTGAAGGCGGTGGAGACGGTGGACACCTGCCTCACCCGGGTCCTCACGAGTGCGGAGAAGGCGGGGACGAGCGTCCTCATCACCGCCGATCACGGCAACTGCGAGATGATGATCGACCCGGCTACCGGTGGGGTACACACCGCGCATACCACCAACCCGGTTCCTATCGTTGCCGTCGGCACTAACACGGCTTCGCTTCGGGCGGGCGGCGCGCTGCGCGATGTAGCGCCAACCGTATTGGGACTCCTGGGCATCGAGCCGCCCGCCGAAATGACGGGACACGACCTGAGAGAGTGCGACTGAATGGGAATCCGCCTGGCACAGCTGAGTCTCGGGATGAAATTGGGTGTCGTGGCAATCGTCGTCTTTGGAGCTCCGATCGCCTCCGCCCAGGTGGGCCATCCTCCGCAGGCTTCGCCATACCGGGACATCCGAAAGGGCCACAGCTTCACCGCCGTGGGCGGCTACTTCAAGGGCGGTGGGGGAGACTTCAACATCGGCCCGCACAGCGGCGCCATCTATGGCGTGCGCTATGACATCCGGAACGGGAGCACCATCCAGCTGGGCCTGGAGATTGAACGGGCCGATCTCGATCGCTTCATCGTCAACCCCTTCGTGCGTCTGGCCAACCGGAAGACGGGGCCGGTCAAGCAGTCCGTGACCTTCGCGGACATAGCACTGCAATTCAACCTCACCGGCGGCAAGAGCTGGCATCGGATCGCGCCCTTTGTGGGAGCGAGCGCCGGCCTGGCGTTAGCCAGCGGCACTCCGGCCGATACCAGCCAGTACGAGTTCGGACGCAAGTTTTTCGTGGCGCCGGGAGCGGGCCTCCGTCTGTTCCTGTCCGACCGGCTGCATCTGAGAGCCGAAGCGCGGGCGACCTTCTGGAAGCTGAATTATCCGGCCACATTTAAGGTGGAGCCGACGGAGGAACCGGGAACCACTGACAACCCGAATGCCGTCATTCCACCCGGAGGCAAGCTGAGCCAATGGACCTCGAGTCGCTGGCTTCAGGTTGGACTGGGCTACACGTTCTCGCCTTGACATGGCGGCCTCTCTGACCCGAGCGGTGACGTTCCACGCCTTACACCGGTACTATCGGCCCGAATGGACCGAGACCCAGAACCGCGAGGCCTTCGGTCCCCTGGCCGACTCGCCCGGCCACGGCCACGACTACCGCTGCGCGGTTACGGTCGGCGGCGAGCTCGATTCGGAGACAGGAATGATCGTCGACCTGGCTAAGCTCGACCGCATCCTCCAGGAGGAAGTTCTGACGCCGTTTGGGGGAAAACACTTCAACCTCGACGTCCCGGCGTTTGCCTACGGGAAGATGCTACCCACCTGCGAGGCCATCGCTGCTTACGTATTTCGACGCATCGTCGCTCGACTGCCGGAGGGCGTTACCCTGGAGCGAGTGCGCATTGCGGAGGATCCTACGCTCTATGCCGACTGCACCCGAATCGCCTGACCTGCTGCGGCCCTCCAAGCGCGGCGGCCGGATGTCGGAGCAGGCCGCGGTCGAGGAGGTCGCCGTTTGGCTGCAGGTGAACGGCCGTCCGGCAGTGACCTGGATGTGCACTCCGGATTTACTCGAGGAGCTTGCGATCGGCTGGCTGCACGGCGAAGGCTACATCGATTCCATCGATCAGGTCCGGCTGCGTCCGTGCGCCACCGACCTGGGTTTCTGGGCCGAAATTCCGGAAGACCGGGTGGTCGCAGTGCAGGCGGAAGGGCGCCGGCCTGTGTTGGCCTCCGGCTGCGGCGCCGTCTCCACTTACCTGGCCGATCCCGCCACCGTGGAGGCCCGGCCCGCCCGCGGTGCCGTGCCGGGAGTGGAACAGCTCCGGGCTCTGTTCAAGGCGTTGTTCGCCAAGGGGGAGCGCTATAAGGATACCGGAGGCATTCACGCGGCGGCTCTGGTAGATCACGAATCGCAGACGCTCATCGCCCATGCTGAGGACATCGGCCGGCACAACGCGGTCGATAAGTCTCTCGGTGCCGCACTCCTGGCCCGGCGGCCGATTGCGGGCCTGGGCCTCCTAGTAACCGGCCGCATCTCAGCCGAGCTTGCGTTCAAGGCGGCCCGGGCGGGTCTGGCGTACGTCGCCACGCCGTCGGTTCCGTCCACCCTCGCGGTCGAGATCGCAAGGCGGAGCGGCATGGTCTTGGTGGGACGCGCGGTGAGCGGCAACCCGCAGCATCACGGAGCGGTCGAGCCGGGTGCCTCCTGACCGCGCCCGGCTGGGCGAGCTGGTTCGCAATGCCCGCCGCATCGCCGTTGTCGGCCTGAGCCGCAAACCGGCGCGGCCGAGTCACAGCGTGGCGGCATATCTCCAGCGGGCCGGCTACACCATCGTTCCAGTGCATCCCGCCGGCGGAATAACCCTGGGCGAGCCGGTGCACCCCGATCTGCGCTCGGCCGCGGCGTCAGGGCCCATCGATATCGTGAACATATTCCGCCGCTCGGAACACATCCCCGCCCTGCTCGAGCAGTTACTGGAGATCCGGCCCGGACTGGTGTGGATGCAGCAGGGGATCCGCCACGATGAGGTGGCGCGCAGCCTCGAGGGGGCGGGAATTCCGGTCGTGATGGACCGCTGTCTCGCGGTGGACCACCAATTCCTGGGGGGGTGATGCACCGCCGACGGCTCGCCTGCATAGCACTTCTGCTGGGCACCAGCGCCCTGCCCGCCCCGGTCACGGCGCAGCGTACCAACGACCAGGCCCGCCTGATTTTCACGCTCTCCGCCGGCATCATTGGAGGGAAAGATCTCTGGTCGGCCAGTCCCCAGCCTATCCAGCCCAGCGGCGCGGTCGACACCTTCGCTCTGGCTCGCCGCATCCGCTCGACCCTCGCAGTCAGCTTTAGTGGAACCTATTTCCCGGGCGCGCACCTGGGCCTGGTGGTGGAAGGTTTTCTGGTCGGCCTCGGCTTCGAGGACTCCTGCCGCCAGCTCTTCTCGACCGGTTCATCGGCCGTAAGTGCGCTTTGTAAGTCGATCCAGGGAGCCGAAAAAGCGGCAACGGCGGTTATTCTTTCCGCCGGGCCGGTGTTCCGGCTCAACAGCCAATCACTCGTCTCGCCGTATGCGCGGCTCGGTGCCGGTCTCGTCTTCAGTAACCAGAGCTCGCTGCGCACAACCGGTATCCTCCAGACCTCCGGCGGACCGTCGGGTTTCGACGTGTACACGGATGATCACGAATCCCGGGTGGATCCGGCGTTCGCGCTCGGTGTGGGGTTCACAGCGGCCGTGGCAAGGGGCTACCAGCTCCGTTGGGAGGTGCGTGACAACCTGGTAGGGATCCAGCGAGTCATCGGAACTACTTCGGAGGCGGGTCTCATCCCACCCCACACGCTGGAATACAAGCACCTGCTGAGCATGACCATCGGCGTCGACGTGGTGCTCGAGCGCCGGAGAGGGAGACGGTATTAAGGCGGGGAAGCGGGGAAGCGCGGAAGCATGAAAGAGCCAGAACACGTCCGAGGAGCCATCCTTGCCGGAGGAGGTGCGACCCGGTTCGGCGGGAAACCAAAAGGATTGGAGGTCGTAGGGGGCGAGCGCATCCTCGACCGGCTGGTCGACACCATGACCGAGGCGCTCGGCGAGCCGCCTCTCCTGGTGGCCAACGCGCCCGAGGCCGGCGGATGGCAACCGGATCTTCGCCTTGCGCGCGACGTCCAGCCCGGCATGGGTGCCTTGGGAGGTATTTACACCGCGGTTGTCGAGACGCCGGCACCCGTCATTTGCGTCGCCTGGGATATGCCGTTCGTATCCGTCTCACTCATCCGTCTATTGGCTCAAGGGCTGGAGCAGGCCGACGCAGTCCTTCCCCAGAGCGGCGGACGCCGCGGAGTCGAACCGCTCTGCGCGGCATACGGGCCGGCCTGCCGCGAGGCGATCGCTGCCAGCCTGGCCGAGGGAGATCTTCGGGCCATTGGCTTCCACCCCCGAATCAGGGTCAGTATCCTCCCTCTGGAGCAGGTCCGCCGTCTGGCAGACCCCGAGCTGCTTTTCTTCAACGTGAACACCGCGGACGACCTCGCGAGAGCGGACCAGCTGTGGCGTCGACGCGCATCATCTCCGTAATAGGCCGGAAGAACGCCGGGAAGACCACGCTGACAGTGGCGCTCACCGGAGAGCTGGCCCGCCGGGGTCACCGGGTGATGACGATCAAGCACGGGCACCACCCGGCGGACGTCGACCGCAAGGGAAGCGACACCTGGCGCCACTTCCACGAGGGCGGGGCTGAGCGGGTCCTGATCGCCTCGCCGGCGCTGCGGGTGTTGTTTGAGCGCAGCCCTGACGATTATGACCCGATCGGCCTGGCGCGGCGGTACCTGCCGGAAGCCGACATCGTCCTGGCCGAGGGTTTCAAGCGGGCCCCGCTGCCTAAGATCGAGGTGTTCCGCCAGGCAGTGGCGCCGGCACCGATCTACGACCCCGACTCCCCCGACGCAGGCGACTGGGTCGCTGTCGTCACGGACGACGAGGAGTTCCGGGCCGAATGCACCGTTCTTCATTTCAACGACACGATATGGCTCCAGCTTCTGGCCGGTCTGGCCTGGGATCGGTCGCTGGTTCTCGAGCCGTGAACGCCCCGCTCGGGGCCGCCGACGCTGCCGTCCGCATCCTGGCGGACGTTCGGCGCCAGCCCGGGCTCCGAGTTCCCCTGGACGATGCGCTCGATAGTGTGCTGGCCGAGGACATCGTGAGCCGGCTGGATATCCCGCCCTGGACCAATTCGGCCATGGACGGCTACGCCGTCCGGGGAACGGATGTGGGCGGAGCGACCGAGGCTGAGCCGGTATCCCTCAAGGTGGTCGAGCAGATTCCAGCCGGACGCTTTCCCAGCCGGACGATCGGCCCGGGCGAGTGCGCCCGGATCTTCACCGGGGCACCGCTTCCAGAGGGCGCCGATAGCGTCATCCGGCAGGAAGACACCGACCTGGGCGAACAAACGGTCGCGATTCTCAAGGACCGGGATGCCGGGGTGAACATCCGCCGGGCCGGCGAAGACGTTCGAAAAGGAACTACCGTCCTCGAAGCCGGCGCCGAGCTGGGGCCGGCCCAGCTCGGCGTGCTTGCCTCGCTCGCGGTGGCGCATCCATTGGTGTATCGGCGGCCCAGAGTGGCAATACTCGGCAGCGGCGACGAGGTGGTCGATGTCGATCAGCCCGAGGAAATACTCAGCGGCCGGAAGATCGCCAGCAGCAACACCCACACCCTGGTAGCGCTGGTCAAGCGAGCCGGCGGGGAGCCGGTAAATCTCGGTATTGCCGCCGATACACCCGACGACCTGCGAGAGCACCTCGGCCGGGCGCTCGATTGAGATCTGCTGGTGACCACCGCTGGAATCAGCGTCGGCGAGCACGACTACATCCGGCAGGTGCTGGAGGAGATCGGGGGAGAGCTGCGCTTCTGGAGGCTGAGGATGCGACCCGGAGCGCCGGTCGGTTTCGGGCTGCTGGGTTCCATGCCGTGGATCGGGCTTCCGGGTAACCCGGTGAGTACCATGGTGACCTTCGAGCTCTTCGTCCGGCCCGCAATCAGGAAGATGATGGGCCACTGCCTGCCGTTTCGTCGTGCCGTCCCGGTGCGCGCGGCCGAGCCGATCACGATCAAACCCAAGCTGCAGCACTTCCTGCGAGGGATCGTGAGCCAGGGGAGGGAAGGACCGGAGGCGCGGCTCACCGGACCCCAGGGGTCGGGCATCCTGACCTCGATGATTCTCGCCAATGCGCTATTGATTATTCCCGAGGGTCAGTTCGAGACGCCGGTTGGAGCGATCGTCCAGGCAATGGTGCTGGATGATCCGATCCACCGGGCCGAGCCGGCGTTTTAGGGTATTACCAATTGTCACCCTGAGCGAAGCGAGGGGGCCGGAGCCCAGCCGATAGACTAGGCTTTGAGTGCTGGCTCCTTCGCTTCGCTCAGGATGACAATTGGCTATGGTTGACGCCATGTCTGCGGCGCGCTTACATTTTACTCCAGTAGAAGGGGAGTAGCTTATCCGCCACCCGGCGGACGAATGGATCGTCAAGACTGTTCGCCAAGTGCGGGCACGGTCCATTCAGAAGGCGTCAGCGAGCGGCACCGGCCGTTCCGGCACCTTAGAGCGAGACCTTCGTCCACGCGAAAGCGGAGCGGACGGGGTCTCGCTTTTTTATTAGACCCCGCATCAGGTAGCCCATCCACCCCGGTCAGGGCTACTCCAGAGAGGGGACTATGAACAACGTCAAAACATTCGTACTCATGGCCGGCTTGCTGGGACTGTTTGTGCTGGTGGGCCAGCTGATCGGTGGCTCCAGCGGCCTGGTCGCGGCGCTCATCATCGGCAGTCTTTTCAACTTCATCATGTACTTCTTCTCCGACCGGCTCGTGCTGCGGATGTACGGCGCGCACCTGGTCACCGCCCAGGAGGCACCGGAACTGTACGCCATGGTCGATCGGTTGCGTCAAAAGGCCGGTCTGCCCATGCCCAAGGTTGCCGTCGCGCCCCACGAGCAGCCGAACGCGTTCG
Source organism: Gemmatimonadales bacterium (assembly GCA_045803245.1). GTDB lineage: Bacteria > Gemmatimonadota > Gemmatimonadetes > Gemmatimonadales > GWC2-71-9 > CAVVWJ01. Next base: position 85 of record JBJMPK010000208.1, on the reverse strand, counting down.
CCACCGGTCGAAGCCCTGAGCATGCCGTCGTCGCCGTCACCAGCGGCATTCTGAAATACGTTCCCCAGGAGGAGTTGGAGGGTGT
>JBJMPK010000207.1:0-3061 GCA_045803245.1 Gemmatimonadales bacterium | reverse complement strand
GCAGGGCCGGTTCCGTCAGAACCTGCTCGGCAAGCGCGTCGACTACTCCGGCCGCTCCGTCATCGTGGTGGGTCCGGAGCTGCGGCTGCACCAGTGCGGCCTGCCGAAGGCCATGGCGGTCGAGCTGTTCAAACCGTTCATCATTCACAAGCTGGTGGAAAAGGGTATCGCGGAGACGGTCAAGCGGGCCAAGAAGATCGTCGAGCGGGAGAGTCCCGAGGTGTACGAAATCCTGGAAGAGATCATCCAGGATCACCCGGTGCTGCTCAACCGCGCCCCGACCCTGCACCGGCTGGGCATCCAGGCGTTCGAGCCGGTGCTGGTCGAAGGCAAGGCGATCCGGATTCATCCGCTGGTCTGCGCGGCGTTCAACGCCGACTTCGACGGCGACCAGATGGCGGTGCACGTGCCGTTGTCGTTCGAAGCTCAGCTGGAGGCTCGCCTCCTGATGATCTCGTCCAACAACGTGCTCAAGCCGTCGGACGGCCGTCCGGTGGCGGAGCCGTCGCAGGACATGGTGCTGGGCAGCTACTTCCTTACCAAGCTGCCGGCCGGCTTCGAAGAGGAGCTGAGGAAATCGGGTGCCGGGAAGACGGAGGAAACCAGGGTCCGGCTCTGGAACGGCTGCAAGCACTTTGGCAGCCTGGCCGAGCTGGAGATGGCGCTGCTCAACGGAAGCGTCAGCTATCACACCGCCATCTGCTTCTGGTACATCCCGCCCCGGGAATCCGAGGATGCCACGCCGCGTTGGCTCCGGACCACCGTAGGCCGGGTGCTGTTCAACAGCATCTTGCCGCGCCGGGTCGTGGCGGAGCTCGGCTTCCGGGACGAGCTGATGAAGAAGAAGAACCTCTCGGAGCTGGTGCTTCAGAGCTATCGCCGGGCCGGACTGGCCGATACGGTCACGTTCCTGGACCGGCTGAAGGACTTCGGCTTCCGCTTTGCCACCATGGGTGGCGTGTCGATCGGGATCGAGGACCTCGAGATCCCGGCGGAGAAGGCCGAGCTGCTGACCGAGGCGGACGCGCGGGTCAAGCGTTTCCAGCGGGCCTACAACACCGGCCAGATCACCTTCGGCGAGCGGTACAACAAGGTCATTGACGCCTGGACCCACGCCAACAACGACGTGGCCGAGGCGATGATCAACTCGATGCGGGTATCTCGCGGCGGGTTCAACCCGGTGTTCATGATGTTCGACTCCGGGTCTCGCGGCAGCCGGGACCAGATCCGGCAGCTGGCCGGTATGCGTGGTCTGATGGCCAAGCCGCAGAAGAAGCTCACGGGCGGTATCGGCGAGATCATCGAAAGCCCGATCAAGTCGAACTTCCGCGAGGGACTCACCGTGCTGGAATACTTCATCTCCACGCACGGAGCCCGGAAGGGTCTGGCCGACACGGCGCTCAAGACCGCCGACGCGGGGTACCTCACCCGCCGGTTGGTCGACGTCGCGCAGGACGTGACGGTCACTGAGGAAGACTGCGGCACGATTCTGGGTCTCGAAATCGCAGCGCTCAAGGAGGGCGAGGATATCATCGAGCCGCTCCGGGAGCGTATCCTGGGCAGTGTCGCCAGCGAAGATGTCTTCGATCCGCACGAGCTGGACGAAGATGGCGATCCCAAACTCCTAGTCGAGGCCGGCAAGCTGATCGACGAGGATATCTCCAACGCGATCGACGAGGCCGGGATTGAGAAAGTCAGGATTCGCTCGGTCCTCACCTGCGAGGCCCGGCGGGGAATCTGCCGGATGTGCTACGGCCGGAACCTGGCCACCATGGATATGGTGGATATGGGGGAGGCAGTGGGCATCCTGGCGGCGCAATCGATCGGCGAGCCGGGTACCCAGCTGACGCTTCGTACCTTCCACATCGGTGGTACGTCGTCCCGCATCGCGGAAGAGGCGGAGCGGCGGGCCCGGTCGGACGGCAAGGTCAAGTACACCGAGGGGCTCGAGTGGGCCGACGTGCCGGTGGAGTACGAAGACGGCACCAAGGGCACTATCCGGGTCGTGCTTACCCGAGAGGATGAGTCGGCGTCGGACGAGAGCAAGGAAGGCCTGCTGGTGGTGGATCCCAAGGATCCGAAGCGGGTGCTCAACCGCTACCCGGTTCCCGAGGGCGCGCTTCTGCAGGTCAAGGAGGGCGAGCTCGTCAGCAAGGGAGACAACGAGCGGCGGGCAACGATTCTCTATACCTGGGATCCGTACAACGACCCCAGCATCATCAAGGCCGACGGCGAGCTCAGGTGGAAGGACCTGGTTCCCGGCGTCACGCTCCGCGAGGAGCTGGACGAAGGCACCGGTCTGCGGAGCCTCGTGGTCATGGCCGATCCGGACCGTGAGCTCCACCCGAGCGTGCTGGTGTACATGCCCAATCGGAAGGATCCGCAGGAGTACACCCTGGCGGAGGGTAGCCGCGTAATCCTCGGCTCACCCACCGACCTGGTGACGCGGGGCATGGACATCCCGGATGCGGCCAACCCGTGGAGCACCAAGTTCCACGTGGAGGAGCGGCCGATCAACGAAGCCTGGCCGAGCAAGACCAAGAAGGAGAGCAAGGACAAGACGGTCTTCCTCAGCGCGCCGGTCAAGGTGACCAAGGGCATCACAGTCACCAAGATCCCGCGCCAGGCGTACAAGACCCGCGACATCACGGGCGGTCTGCCCCGTATCGCGGAGCTGTTCGAAGCCCGGCGGCCCAAGGATCCGGCCACGATCTCCGAGGTCGATGGGGCCGTGAAGTTCGGCGAGATCAAGCGCGGTAAGCGGGAGATCTTCGTCTACCCCGAGACGCCCGCGGGCGTGGCGGAGGAGACCGAGCCTCAGCTCTACGAGGTTCCGGCCGGCAAGCATCTCCGGGTGCATGAGGGCGACCGGGTGCGGGCAGGCGACCGCCTGACCGAAGGGCCGGTCAACCCGCATGACATCCTGCTCATCAAGGGGCCGCGTGCGGTGCAGGAGTACCTGCTCAACGAGGTGCAGGAGGTCTACCGGCTGCAGGGTGTACGCATCAGCGACAAGCACATCGGCGTGATCGTGCGCCAGATGCTGCAGAAGGTGCGCGTG
>JBJMPK010000206.1:0-9654 GCA_045803245.1 Gemmatimonadales bacterium | reverse complement strand
GTCGGGTCTCATCGACTACGACAGGGTGCGCGACCAGGCCAAGCGGGAGCAACCCAAGCTCATCATCGCCGGCGGGAGCGCGTACGCTCGCATCATCGATTTTGCGGCGTTTCGTTCGATCGCGGATGAGGTAGGTGCGTTTCTGCTGGTGGACATGGCGCATTTTGCTGGACTGGTTGCGGGGGATGTCTACCCCTCACCGGTACCTCACGCGCAGGTGGTCACCAGCACCACCCACAAGACGCTGCGGGGACCCAGGGCCGGCTTGATCCTCTGTACCATCGAGCATGCAAAGGCCATCGATAAGTCCGTCTTTCCGGGCACCCAGGGCGGACCGCTACAACACGTGATTGCCGCCAAGGCGGTGGCTTTTGGCGAAGCGTTGACCGACGACTTCAAAGTCTACGCCCGCCACGTGGTAGAGAACGCCAAGACGCTGGCAAACGCACTGATCGACCGCGGATTTGCCATCGTGTCGGGTGGAACCGACTCCCACCTGATGCTGGTCGATCTGCGGCCCAAGAGTCTCACGGGGAAGGCCGCCGAGAAGCTGCTCGGGCACGCCGGTATTACGGTCAACAAGAACACCATTCCGGATGACCCCCAGTCCCCGTTCGTGACCAGCGGTATCCGGATCGGGACCCCCGCGGTGACGACCCGGGGCATGGGAACGAGAGAGATGGTCCGGGTGGCGGAGCTGATCGATCGGGCGCTCAGCCATCCGGATGAGGAGACGCTGGCCCGGGTAAACGCCGAAGTGGAAGAGCTCACGTCGGTGTTCCCACTCTATCAATCCACCCGTTCGGCCAGCCGGATTCGCCGTAGCGCCCCCGAGCCAACCGCTGCTTGAGGAGGGAAATCGTTGAACGATCTGCAGTTTGCTGACGACGTGATGGGACGCATCCGGGCCCGAGGAGGGCGCTATCACGAGCGCGCCTATCTCTTTCTCCTGGGTGCAGTCGAATTCCTCCAGACCCGCCTGGAGGTTCGCCGCCACGTCACCGCGGCGGAGCTGGCGTGGGCCTGCCGGGATTTCGCGCTCCAGCAATACGGATTGCTGGCGCCAAGCGTGCTGGCGCACTGGGGTATCAGTCGAACCGACGATCTTGGCCGGATCGTCTTTACGCTGGTGGAGGTGGGACTACTGGTGACGCAGCCCGGCGATCACGAGTCCGACTTTCAGGGAGTGTACGAATTCACCGCCGCTTTCAGCGAAGCGTACGACTGGCAGGGCCTGCGCGGCGCCTAGTGTGAGGGGAGGGAACATGGAGACGAAAGAGTGGCCGGCCTGTCAGAAGTGCTCGCAAGGAACCTTGATCCCACTTTCAGATTATGGTCGTGAAGGGGCGCCAATTACCTACAAGGCGTGGGTCTGCACCAATCCGGACTGCGGCTTCAATCTTCGCATCGACAACGGTGAAATCAGCTTCGGACGGGCCATAGGGCAATCGTATAAATAGCTATTGGCTACTGGCTATTGGCTGTGACGGCGTGCTTAGCTCGCCTCTCTTGCCAGACCGGAACCGTGTTGCAAGACGAAAGAAGCCAATAGCTAATAGCCAATAGCCAATGTCTCCAACCATCCCCGTCCTCACTCCCGAACAATCCAACAGTTGGGATCAGCGTGCCGTCGCTGCCGGGATCGAGCTGGCCACGCTGATGGAGAGTGCCGGGCGCGCCGTCGCCGTGGTACTGGCCGACCGCTATGCCTACCTGTTACGGACGGGAATCCTCATTGCCGCGGGTCCGGGCCACAACGGCGGCGACGGATGGGTGCTCGCGCGGGCGCTTCATCGGGCCGACGTCCCCGTCTGGGTGGCGTCGACGGGAACCGGAGTAGAGCTGCGGGAACGGATGGCGAGTCTCGCGCGGGCGGAGGGAGTTCGGGAAGTTGCGCCCGATGGACCCTGGCCCGGTGTCGGTCTCCTGGTCGACGCGCTGCTCGGCACGGGAGCGTCGGGTGCCCCTCGTCCGCCCATGGAAACCCTCCTGGCCCGGATGCACGATCTGGAGATCCCGATTGTGGCCATTGATGGGCCCACCGGTGTCGATCTTCTGTCCGGAATCGTGCACGGTCACCCCCGTGCCGATCTGACCGTGACCTTTGGGGGCTTTCGGCGGGGGCACCTCCTGGCCCGCGACGAGGTGGGGTCACTAGTCGTAGTGGACATCGGCCACCCGCCGCCCGATCCCGCTTGGCCCGCTGTCGTCACCGACCTCCAGGCAGTGCAGTGGATGCGCCGGCTTGGGGCCCGTGACCATAAGGGTGAGCGGGGTCGCGTGGTCATCGTGGGCGGAAGCGCGGGCATGACCGGCGCCGTCCGAATGGCTGCCCGGGCCGCGTTCGGAGCGGGAGCCGGTCTGGTTCACGCCGTGGCTCCGGCCGAGACCGTGGCGGCTCTGGTGCAAGCGGAACCCGATCTCCAGACCTTGGTCCATCCGTTCGATCAGTCGCCTTCGGACGACCTGCTCGAGTTGATCGCCCGAGCCGATGCCCTGGTGGTTGGACCCGGATTGGGCCGGGAGCAGGGTCGCCGCGAGTTCGTATCCGCCTTGGTAGGCGTCGCGCGCGGGGCCGTTCTCGATGCCGATGCACTGGTGGCATTTGCGGGAGCCACTCCGGAGCTCGCGCTGCTCGCGAGGGGACGCCCACTCATTCTCACGCCCCACCCGGGCGAGTTCCGTACCCTGTTCCCGGAGCTTGCCTCGGTGCGCGAGCTGGATCCCTGGGCTGCTGCCGCCAGTGCCGCCGAGAGATCGGGCGCGACCGTTTTGCTGAAAGGCGTGCCCACTGTCGTCGCATCCCGCAAATCTCCGCTGCTGACGATCATGGCGGGCAATCCGGGGCTCGCCACCGGAGGGAGCGGAGACATTCTGAGCGGTCTGGTAGGCACGGCGCTGGCGCAACGAATCGAGCCCGATGCCGCCGCGGCGTTCGGGGCTCAGGCGCTCGGACGTGCCGCCGATCTGGCGGTGCGGCGGCACACTGCCCGTGCCCTGCGGCCAATGGACGTGGTGCAAGCACTGCCGGATCTGTGGCGCGAGTGGGAGGTGCTTCGATCGGTCCGGCCGGCGCCCCGGCCCCCAGTGCTGCTGCAGCAGCCCCGCCCTCAGTCCATATAGCAACGCAACCGCGCTGTCTCGCCCGATCCATGTAGATTCTGCCAATGCGTTCGCTTTTTCAGGTGCTCCTGGTCCTGGGCGTTACCGACCCGGCGTCCGCTCAGTCTTTCACCCGGGATTGGCGGCCTGAGGACCGCACCGTCATCGGCGATTTCAGCCGAGTCAGCGCGATCGCGACTTCGGCCGATAGGGTCTTCATTGCCTCGACGGGTGGTATCCTGATCTGGGATCCCCATTTCGAGCGCTGGGCGGCGGCCGTCGATCCGCCGGATCATGCCCTGTTAGCCGGGGTATTCACCGCTCTCGCCGACCCGCTCGATAATTCGCTGTGGCTGGCGCGCTCTGATGGATGGGTGCACTACCAGCCCGATATCCAGCTCTGGGACCATGGTCTCGTGCCCGACGGCATTCTCGGCATTGCCTTCGATGCCGACGATCCGGCCACGGGTCTCTTTCTTCGGACCCGAAGCCAATGGGAGCTGTTGCCGCGGGGGGGAGCCATACCAGTCCCGGCGCGGCCGCCCGTGCGCGCAGTGGCGCCGGCGTCGGTGGAGCAGGCGATCCGAAGCAATCCCGCGCTCCAGGCAAATGCCGCGGCGATTCTCACCGACAACCGGCTCCGCAGCGTACGCTATACGGCAGCAGCGCGCTCGTTCGACAACCGGGGCTGGTACCTGGGCACCTCGGGCATCGGCACTCTCTTCCTCTCCGACGGCGCGGCCCTTCCCGAGCGCCTCACCTTCGGACTTCCGTCCGCTCGAGTGGGCGCGGTCTTCAGTTGGCCCGGCGGCGTGTGGGCGGCTACCGATCGCACATCCACCGCCGACGCCGCGTTCACTTTCGTCGCAGAGGAACTGGCGGAGTTCAAGTCTGTCCCCGGAGCATCGGCCGTGGGAGTTCCATTCAACGAGGTTCGTGAGCTGGCGGGACAGAATCGCTCGATCTGGGCCGCCACCGACCTCGGCGTGGGCCGGGTCGACCCCGGGGCCGACCGGGTTCAGATGATCGATGATGCCCGCGGCCTGCCTGACAGGCGGGTGTACTCGATCGTCTCGCGACAGGGAAGAATCACGGTCGGTACGGCTCACGGATTGGCCCGCATCAGCGACTCCCTTGAGGTGGAGCGCGTGGCCCCCGGTTATACCGGCCCCGTCTACTCGGTTCTTCCTTCGGGCGACTCGATTTGGGCGGGCACCCCGGCTGGGCTGCTGCTCGCTTTACCGGGGCACACCGGAATGGTCCGGCCCGAGGGGCTAACCTCTCCCAGTCTCCAGGTCCCGGTAGTGGATATCGCACCCCTGGCGGACACTTTGGTGGCGCTCACACCGGATGCGTTGCTGTGGCGTAACCCGCGGAATCGTAGCTGGACTCGCGGCCCCGACCTCTCCGCTGTCCTCGGCCGGCTTCGGCGGATGGTTGCGGAAGGGCCGGGGTTTTGGGTAGCCGGAGATCGCGGCATTGGATTCGTGCGACTCGACACACCGCCAATCAGTCCGATGCGCGAAGGGGACCTGCCGGGCGTGGTGAACGATCTGGCGGTGGATGAGCAGTATCTCTGGGTGGCGACCAACGGGGGATTGGTTCGATTCCGGCTAAGCGCGATCCGCTGATGCCCCCGGTATTGCTGGGCGAAGGTGCTGAGCTCGGGCCAGGCGCCGAGTTCGACCGGATCCGAGGGGTCGCCCGCCTGCTGGGTTCTCGGGCAGCCGGATTGGGCGACGACTGCGCCCTGATCCAAATCGGGGACGACTTCCTCGCGGTGAGCACCGATATCAGCGTGGAAGCGGTGCACTTCCGCCTCGACTGGATCCGGCTCGAGGAAGCCGGATGGCGGGCCACTGCTGGCGCGCTCTCCGATCTGGCCGCGGTGGGTGCGGAGCCCACCGGCATTCTTTCCGCGGTCACAATGCCGCGAGCGGCGGCGGAGGCGGAGCTGCTGGAACTCATGGCGGGGGTAGGAGCTGCTGCCGCCTTTGCCCGGGCTCCTGTCGTGGGAGGCGATCTCTCGAGTGCGGAGGCCTGGAGTGCCGCCATCACGGTCCTCGGGCGTACGCATAGCCCGGTTACTCGCGCCGGTGCGAAGCCGGGAGACCGTCTCTGGGTTACCGGCGCGCTTGGTGGTGCGCGGTCGGCCCTCGAGGCCTGGCACCGCGGGGAGCAGCCGTCGAGTGAATCACGGGTCAGGTTCGCGCATCCAGAGCCGCGGCTCGATGCTGGGCAATGGTTGGCCCGGCACGGCGCGCACGCGATGATCGATCTGAGCGACGGCATCGGCGGCGATGCCGGCCACATCGCGGCAGCGTCGCACGCGAAGCTGGAAATCGATCTGGCGTCGCTTCCAGTGGCCACCGACGTGCGGGCCGAAGCCCGACGCCTGGATATGTCGCCCGGTCAGTTCGCCGCAGAGGGCGGAGAAGACTACGAGCTGTTCGTGGCCCTGCCTCCGGCGTTCGCCGCGGCGGACCAGTTTACGCGCCAGTGCGGTCTCGCGCTCACTCCCATCGGCTCAGTCGAAGCCGGCAGTGGAGTACGCTTCTTCCTCGACGGCAAACCGATTGCCCTCAAGGGCTACAACCACTTCGGTTGAGGATTCCAACCGATCCGGCTAGGTTCGGCGCTCATGTCGACCATTATCGAAGTTCATGCCCGTGAGATTCTCGACAGCCGGGGTAATCCGACGGTCGAGACCGAAGTGGTTCTCTCCAGCGGAGCCCAGGGCCGCGCGGCGGTGCCGAGCGGAGCGTCCACCGGCGAGCACGAGGCCGTCGAGCTGCGGGACGGAGACGCCAAGCGATACCAGGGCAAGGGCGTGACCGAGGCGGTGCGGAACGTGAACGAAGTATTGGGGCCACGGCTCGAGGGAAGGTCGGCCACCGATCAGATCGAGATCGACGCCGAGATGATGGACGCCGATGGGACACCCAATAAGAGCAAGCTGGGCGCGAACGCCATCCTGAGTATTTCGCTCGCGGTTGCGCGGGCCGCGGCCCAGGACAGCGGACTGCCGCTCTATCGCTATCTGGGCGGCCCGATGGCGCGGGTGCTGCCCGTGCCGATGATGAACATCCTGAACGGCGGCGCGCACGCTTCGAATAATGTAGACGCCCAGGAGTTCATGATCGTCCCCATCGGGGCGGAGACCTTTCCGGAGGGACTCCGGATGGGTGTCGAGGTCTTCCACGCCCTCAAGAAGGTGCTGGGGAAGATGGGACTCTCCACCGCAGTGGGCGATGAGGGTGGTTTCGCCCCCATGCTGCCGTCCAACGAGGCGGCGCTGGATGTGGTCATGCAGGCCATCAAGGCCGCGGGGTACGAGCCCGGCGGCGACGTCGCCATCGCCCTCGACGTGGCGGCCTCGGAGCTGTACCAGGATGGTGAGTACGTCTTCAAGAAGGGAGACGGGAGCCACCGGTCGGCGGAGGCGATGGTGGATCTGTACGCGACCTGGGTGGACCGCTATCCCATCGTGTCGATCGAAGACGGGCTGGCGGAGAACGATTGGGCCGGCTGGGCGCTGTTGACGGAGCGGCTGCACGACCGGGTACAGCTGGTAGGCGATGATCTGTTCGTGACCAACGTGGACCGGCTGGGGCGGGGAATCGAGGAGGGCGTCGCAAACGCGGTGCTCATCAAGGTCAACCAGATCGGGACCCTCACCGAGACGCTCCAGTGCATCGAGCTGGCCAAGGGGAGCGCCTACGGCGTGGTGATCTCGCACCGGTCGGGGGAAACCGAAGACACCTTCATCGCCGACCTCGCGGTCGCGACCGGCGCGGGACAGATCAAGACCGGGAGCGCCAGCCGTACCGACCGGACGGCGAAGTACAATCAGCTGCTCCGGATCTCCGAGGAGCTGGGTGACCTGGCGCACTATCCCGGCCGGGATCTCTACCGCCTGTGAGTCCGGGACGCTGGGCCGCCATAGCCGGTCTGGCTTTTGCGCTCTACTTCGCGCTTCAGGGCGGTGAGTACGGCACCCTGGATCTGCTCCAGCTCCAGCGGCAGGAAGGGGAAGAGCAGGCCACCGTCGCCCGGCTCCAGCTCCTGGTCGACTCACTCTCGCGGGTGGCCACCGCCATCGAGCACAACCCGCGGATGCAGGAGCGGGTGGCGCGGGAGAAGTTTGGGATGCTCAAGAAGGGCGAGTTCCTGTACCGGCTGGTGCCAGATGAGAAAGGCGTGAGCGGGGAATGAAGGCGTGAGCGGTAACAACTTAAAAGCGTAAGCGGTGAGCGGGAGAGTGCCACCTATGACGAGTCAGATATTCTCCGCTTACCGCTCACGTTTTTCTTTTTCCCGCTCACGCTTTGTACTTTGCGGTTGTTCCCGCTTACGCTTTATAGAAGAAACGGCAGGGTAGCTCAGCTGGTTAGAGCACGGCACTCATAATGCCGGGGTCGCGGGTTCGAGTCCCGCCCCTGCTATGCTCTCATCTTGATCAGTGCGGCTGCTATCGCCCCGGAGAGGGTGATTCAGTGCGTCCCGGCCGGCGGCTGAGAGCGCCACACGATGTCATCATCCGTTTCCGATTCGCCATCCGGCCCGCTGCTCCAGATCACGAAGCGATCGCCGGTGCGCAGGTAGCCGAACTGTTCTCCATCGTACGGGTCCCGGGGAATCGCCTGGCCAGTGTGCTTGAGCATCCAGCGGGCGCTCAGCTCGCGGCTGCTGGCCGGAAGCCCGAGATCGCTCCGGCGCTCCCCACCGAGAAACGCTCCTAGCACTTCTAACCGGCGCACGGCTGCGACACTGTCACGCCGCGCCTCCGCCGCCGTTCGCGCCGGCCGCGACCCGCGGCTTGGCTCGGTGGTCGTCTGCTGCGCATTCTGCTCGGCCTTACGCTTCGTCTCCTCCACCAGGCGGGTGAACTTGGAGGCACCCATCCAGCCGGCCAATCCAACGGGCAGGAGAATCACCCCGATGATCGCTATAGCCCGGAGGGTGCCGGACCACCGGAGCCTGGTGGAACCTGCGAGAGTAGGGTCCAAGGCAACCATGCGTTGACTCAGCGGTGGATGAGTGGCCAGCCAAGTGCCGATCGTCATCCAGCCGCTCTCGAGGAACGACCGCTGGGCGACGAAGGCACGGCGATTCACCAGCGGCCCGTGTTTGGCGCCGGCCGAAAGGATCGCGAGCCCGAGCAAGGCCTGATCGGGACTGCCGGCACCGGCCAGGCCGTACCGGTCACAGGTGTATTCCCGCGCTCGGGACAGTGCCTGTCCCAGAAACGGGATCAGGTTCGCGGGTAGAAGGACCCAGTGCCATCTGAGGTGACCCGCCCGGACATGCCCCAGCTCGTGGGCAATGATCATGTCGCGGGCACCGGTGTTCGTACCGCAGGCCTCCAGCAAGTCGGAAAAGAGAACCACCAGATTTCGGCCCAGGAATCGGGCCGCAAAGGCGTTGAGCGCGCCCCCGGCTTGCATGAGATAGACATCGGGTACTGGCTCGAGTCCTACGCGCCGCGCCATGCGCACGACTGCGCTGTGGAGCTCAGGAAATTGGTCTGGACCCAGGCGTACCGCATTGCCACGCACGTGGGCGATGAAGGCGAGATGCATCACGAAAAACAGCACTCCGAAAATGACCGCATAGAACAAACCCACGATCGACACAGTCGCCACGACCCAGAGCACCAGAGAAACCAGCACCGCAAACACGAAAAGCGGTGTTTCGCTGGGCCATCGGCGAACTTCAATCCGTTCATGGATTGGGACGGGAGGATGAGCCATGGGCCCTCGCGAAGGCTGGTGATGGTTCAAGCTGAGACTCGGGGTGTTCCTATTCTCGGACGGGGCGGCGTTCGCCTTGACTGTCTGCCGCTCGGCCTGTTATCGTCGACCACCCTCCCGATCGTTCCCCTCGCGATCGTTCTCCCGCATGCCGGTTTTGATGGTATTGGACTCAAGTGCTGCGCCGGCTCGTCGATAATTTGACCGAGCTCCAACCCCCGTCTTAGCCAGCCCTGACCGCAAGGAGTCTTCATGCAGTCGCAGAGAATCTTACGAGGATACCGTTCTTCCCCTTCGCTTCTGATCAGCGCAATCGTTGCTCTGACAGCCTGCCAGGACCGCACCGCACCGGCCCTGGATGATGTCGGCGATCAGGCCACCGAGTTTACTCTCAGCCCCGAGGGGGCTCTCGCCGCGCAGAGCGCAAAGGTCGTCGGCATGCACAAGCTGCCGATCGTTTCGTTGCGAACCCTGCCGCAGCCCGCATTCAGCGCGGACCCCACCATCAATTCCCCCTTCGATCTCACGTTTTTCGGGGGCGCGGTGGTGACGAGCGCCACTTCATACAACATCCACGTCAATTGTCCAGGATCTGCCGCGGAGTGTTGGGGGAGCGGGGGCCGGTCGCCCCGAACGTTTTTGACGGATCTCGATCGCAGCGACTTTATCCGGCTGGTGAACGAATACACCGGCACCGATGCGAAGCGACACTTTCCTGCCGGCACACCGCTGACGACGAAGGCCACGTTCGCCAGCCCCAACCAGGCCAGCCTGAACGACGTCTTCAATATCCTGTTCG
>JBJMPK010000205.1:0-5313 GCA_045803245.1 Gemmatimonadales bacterium | reverse complement strand
CCCGAAGCGCCCGGATCCGCGCCAGATCGGAGATGATCGCTTCGGTCATACCGTCCGCGAAGTACTCCTGGGCGGGGTCTTGCGAAACGTTGCGAAACGGAAGGACTGCGATGGACCGAATCGCGTCGCCCGCGGGGACGGCAGATGTGACAGCCGGGCCGCCTTGGCGGATCCGGCGCAGGGACGCAGCAACCCACGCTGCCGACGCGGGGCGGTGCGCCGGATCTTTGTGCAGGCACTCGCCGATCAAGCGGTCAAGCTCGGCCGGCGTCTCGGGTCTGATCGAGTGAACGGCCGGCGCCGCAGTGTTGATGATGGCAAACATCAGCGCCTCGGCCCGCTGCTTGACGAAAGGGAGTTGCCCGGTGACCATCTCGAACAGCATGATCCCGAGAGCGTAGATGTCAGTACGCACATCATCCGCCTCGCCGAACAACTGCTCCGGCGCCATGTACGGCAACGTGCCGACGATCATACCGGTCTGTGTCACTCGGCCGGTCGTCTTGCCGCCGGCAAGGAGGAGGGCCACCCCGAAGTCGAGGATCTTCGGACGACCCTCATCTGTGAGCAAAACGTTTCCCGGTTTCAGGTCGCGATGGAGCACGCCGTGACTGTGGGCATTCTCGAGTGCATCGGCGAGAGCCGTGCCCAGGTTGAGAACACTATCGAGCGACAGCGGGCCTGTCGCGAGGCGTGACGCGAGCGTGCCGCCGGGCACGTACTCCATGACTAAGTAGTCGTACCCGTCCTGGGCGTCGAAGTCGAAGATGGTGGCCACACCGGGATGGGAGAGGCGGGAAAGGATCAGCGCCTCACGGCGAAATCGTTCGCGGGCAATCGTGTCGCCCAGCGTGCCGCGCAGGAGCATCTTGATGGCGACGACGCGATCCAGGTTGGCATCGTGCGCCTTCCATACCTCGCCCATCCCACCCTCGCCGATGGGCTCGACCAGGCGGTACCGGCCCAGCACCGTGCCAGACTGTCGCATCAAACGGCTGCCTTTGTCGCCAGCTGCCGCTCCGCCTCCGCGGCCGCCCGCTCCCGGCCGATCCACCGGCTGAATCGCATCAGGAGATCGGCGAGCACCTTGCGGGTGCCCTCGTCCTTGAGCCCGAGCTTCGCGTCGAACTTCTCGTGAGCCTTCGCAATCAGGACCTCGGGCGGCGGCAGGACCCGGGCCTGCACGTGGCTGAGCAGCTGCCGCAGGTGGAGCTGCGCCCGGGCGGTGCCGGTCTGGCTGGGCGAGGCACCCATGATCGCGACCGGCTTACCTATTAATGGAGAGCGGCCGGGCAGCCGCGAGCCCCACTCGATCGCATTCGTCAGCACCGCCGGGATGCCGTCGTTGTACTCGGGAGTGGCGATGAGAAGGCCGTCGGCCTGAGTGAGTGCCGCCTTGAAGGCCATCACGCCGGGAGGATCGCCCGCCGCCTCCACGTCGGCGTTATAGAACGGCAGCGCGCCGATCTCGATCGTCTCGATCGTCATACTGTCAGGGGCAAGCGCCTCTGCGGCACGAATCAGCGCCCGGTTGAAGGAGCCGCGCCGGAGACTTCCCGCAAAGGCAACGATGCGCTCAGCCACGAGAACGTTCGACGAGCGTCAGGCGATACAGCAGCAGGTGCTGGGGACACCCGTCGCAGGCCTCCAGGTGCTCAGCGACCGCGAGCGCCTCCCCCAGCGGAACGGTGCCGAGCAGGTAGTACTCGAACTGGAGCGCGGTGCGTTTGCAGGTCCAGCCGGGCGGATACTCTATCATCGCGCTGCCTCCTTTCCTCCACAGTCGCCCCATCGACTGAGCGCGTCAACACTCTCGGGCACCCATCGCGTGCCTGCTATGGATGCAGGGTTGGTGTGGACGGTCCAACCTCATGAAGGGGACCCTGCACCCCAAGCCGGGGAACCTTCCGCTGGCTGGAAGGCGGCTCAGCGTGACGAAGAAAGTCATAGACCCGAGCAGCGGCCATCATGGCGGTCACCGGTGCCAGCCAGTAGAGCCAGTGGCCCTCCCAATGATCGCCCATGACTGCCGGCCCCAGCGAGCGAGCTGGGTTCATGCTGGCACCCGTCAACGGACCTCCGACGAGCGCACAGAACCCGACCGTCAGGCCAACCGCGATAGCGGCAAAACCGTCGGCCACCCGTTCGTCGGTGGCCACCGCCATGATCACGAACATCAGCCCGAACGAGAGCAACCACTCGATGCCGAACGCTGCTCCCAGCGAGACGCGGGGCAGGGTCGCACCCAGCCGGCCGACTGGACCCAGAGCCGCCCGGGATACAGCCGAGGCTGCGACGGCGCCGATGCATTGAGCCAGGATGTAGGGCAAGACGTCCGCGGTGGGGAAGCGACGCACCGACCAGAATCCCAAGGTGACTGCGGGGTTGATGTGTGCTCCGGAGAGATGTCCCAGGGCGTAGATCATGGCGATGACGACGAAGCCGAACGACAGGGCAATGCCGACCTGGCCCAGGGCGCCCCCACTATAGGCATCGACCATCGCGGCGCCGGGACCGATGAGCACCAGGAAGAAGGTCCCCAGGGCTTCGGCAGCCGCTCGCCTGCCGCTCACTGTTGTACTCACGCCGGGCGTGACGGCGTTGGAACAGCAGCGGTTTGCCCACCAGCGCGGAGATAGTCGGCGAAGTCGCCGGGCAAGTCGCTCTCCCGAATCCCTCGCATGGCCCGCTCCAGGTCGTACTCGATCCGGATGAACTCGACGCCCACCGGTTCGCTCCCCACGTCCAGGACCACATAGCCCGCGCGCCAGTCGCCATCCTTGGGCCGGCCTACGCTGCCGGTGTTTACGAAATGGATTCCATTTACCTCGCGGTGCCAGGGAAGGTGGGTGTGACCGAAGGCGATCACATCACCCGCCTTGGCTTCGGCGTGGTGCGCCATCTTGAGGCAGAAATCATCCGGACGGTCTTCGGTCCAGTACAGAGTGTTCAGCGTCGGCGTGCCGTGGACCAGGACGACTCGCGGTCCCGAGACATGGCCGCCCAGCGGGAGGAGATCCATTCGGAACGGGAGTCCCGCCAGGAACTCTTTCGTGGCCGGCGAGACGTGCTGGCGGGTCCAGGCGTAGCTGATATGGGACAACTCCTCTTGTCGCGGGTCCTCATATCTGCAGCCACAATGCTTGTAGTCGGTTCCGACAGTCGAATCGTAGTTGCCCGCAACGCCGGGAATCCTCGATTCGCGCAGGAGCGCCACGGTCTCGTTGGGCCAGGGGGCATAGCCCACCAGGTCGCCGAGGTGATAGGTGGTGGTGACGTCCCGATGCTGAGATATATGTTTCAGGACCGCCTCGAGGGCCGGCAGATTGGAATGGATATCCGAGATCAAGGCGTACCTCACCACTCCTCCTAGAGCGGTTTGCGCGCGCGGACGAAAGCCCCCATCACCCGGCCACCCACCTCCCGAGCCAGCACCTCGGTGTTGAGCCCGGAACCCTCCAGAAACGCTTTCGCATCCTCGAACTCGTATACCCGGGTCGGCTCGATCCCGATCTCCTCGAAACCGGACTGCCAGAGCAGTTGATGATATTCCTGTTCGCTCAGCGCCCCGGCCACACAGCCAACCCACAATTCCATGCTGCGCCGGATCTCGGCCGGCACCTCGCCCCGGACCACCACGTCGGAGACGGCGAACCGGCCACCGGGCTTGAGTACCCGGAATGCTTCCCGTAACGCCAGCTCCTTGTCGGCGGACAGGTTGATCACGCAGTTGGAGATGATCACGTCGACCGAGCTGTCCGGGAGCGGAATAGCCTCGATCTCGCCTCTGAGGAACTCGACGTTCTGGACCCCGGCCTTCCCCTGGTTCTCGCGTGCGAGTGCCAGCATCTCATCGGTCATGTCCAGACCATAGGCTTTGCCGGCCGGCCCCACCCGTTGAGCCGAGAGCAGAACGTCGATGCCGCCCCCGGAGCCCAGGTCCAGCACGACCTCGCCCACGCGGAGCTCGGCCAGAGCCGTCGGGTTGCCGCACCCCAGGGAAGCAAGCACCGCCTTGGCCGGCAGAGTCGCCGTCTCGGCCTCGGTGTACAAATTCGAGGTGATCGGATCCTCCGCGGTACCGCCGCAGCAGCTACTGGAGCAACAGGAGGTCTTGGCTCCCTCGGCAACCTGGCGGGCTGCCTGCCCGTACCGCTCGCGAACGGTGGCCTTTACATCGTCGGTGGCCATCTGAATCCCTCCTGATCAAGATTTGTTGATGAGTAGCTGAAAAAAAGTGCCGCTTAGCAGCAGTTACCCTTGCGCTCCGCTGACGAGGGCGCCGAAGCCAGTCCCTCGATCACCTCCCGGACTTCGTCCAAAATCTCCGGATTCATCGTGTAGTACATCCACCGGCCATCCCGCCGGTCGGTGACCAGCCCCGCATCCTTCAACACTTTCAAATGGAAGGACAGCCGCGACTGCGCGGCATCCAGGGCATCGGTGAGATCACAGACGCACCGCTCCCCGAAGCGAAGCCGCTCGAGGATGGAGAGCCGAGTACCGTCCGAGAGAGCGTGGAACAGCCGGGCGGCGCGATCGGTATTGGTGCGGGTGCGTGTGGCCATGGCCGGGAATATATCAAGAGTTTTTGATCTGTCAATGGAGCGTCGGTGGAGCGGCCTACCGCCACCCGCTGCACCGCCTACATTGTTCGGACTCTATCCCTCTTGACCGAATGGCCATGACAGCAGAGTCAGGTGTGCCCACTTACAATGCGCAACGCTGGGCCCGGGTCCGGTTTGACGATCACCGGAATTACCCGGTGATCTACCAGGGACAGTGGTTCCGGGTCGTCGAACGCCACGACCCTGATGCTCCGCTCGAACCGGGCTACATCTGGCTCGACCTGGCGGGAAAGGCGGAGCGGGTCTCGGAGGTGCACTTCGACATCGTGGAGCGGGCGAAACGGCGGATCCTCGTGGTAGACGATGACCCCGGCATCCGGCAGACCCTGCAGATCGCGCTGCGCAATGCCGGATTTGAGGTCCTCCAGGCCCGCGACGGGGAGGAGGGCACCCGGCTCTGGCAGGAGACCGGTCCCGATCTCATCATTACCGACATCCACATGCCTGAGAAGAGCGGCCTTCTGCTGGTCCAGGAGCTCCAGGCTAGCAGCTCCTCCACGCGCGTCATCGCCATGACGGACGGCGGACCCGCAAGGAACCTCAACCTGCTCAGCGTGGCGCAAATGCTGGGTGCGGTTAGGACGATCGCGAAGCCGTTCAGCCTCGAGGAGATGGTGAAGGTTGTGAATGAGGAGCTTGGGCGGTAGGTCTTCACCTTCCGCCTCTTCATCTTCCGCCGCTAGAT
>JBJMPK010000019.1:0-9891 GCA_045803245.1 Gemmatimonadales bacterium | reverse complement strand
TGCTAACCACACGCCGAGTAGCACGCCGAACCCATTGGTGTAGAAGCGCCAGGCCAGGAGCAGCCATCCCTCGCTATCGCCGAGATCGCCGGCGGCACCGCCGAGGAAGCCCAGTTCGACCGCTCCGGCGCCGGAAGGCGTGGGGAGAATCAATTGACTGTACAGCAGGGCAAATGAGCCCAGGGCCATCGGTCCCAGCGCGGGTGGGTCCGCCAGCGTCAGCGCCAGCACCGGGAGGATTGCCACTCGGGTCGCCAGGTTGAGGAAACTGAGTGGAATGCTCGCCACCAGCGGCCAGGTCGGCATCCGACGCCAGTACACCAAGGCCCGCCGGATCGGGCGGCGCAGGCCCCGCGTCATCGGCGATGCCACCCGTCGAGCGTAGAACCACGCGACCGCGCTCACCAGCGCGACCACTACCACCCAGGGCCACGCTCGCTCGGCGGCGGCCCCAAGCCGGGGTCCCGCGCTGATCCACCAGGCCGGCGCGTATCGCCAGGCCAGCCAGCCGGCCGCCACGATGATCACCGGCCACGCGGCCAGCACCTCCAGGCTGATTCCGACGAATGCTGCGGTCGCGGGAACCCGGCTTCGGAGCATGCCCGCCAGCCGGGCCGGCTCGCCGCCGATGCGCAAGGGAGTCAAGGCACAGGCGGCGTCGCCGAAGGCATTCAGGATAAAGGCGTCCTTGACGGAGATCCGGTGGCCCAAGCCGAGCACGATCCATTGGATGCGCCAGGCCCGGGCCAGCAGGTCGACTGCAACCAGCGCGACGCAGATGAGATGGGCTTGGAGCAGCGTCACGAGGAGAGGCGGTGAAGATCGAGGTAACTGCCGGGAGAATGCCGGGCCAGCCACCGCTCCAGGGTCCGGATCAGCGAGCGGGCAGTTGCGGGATGATCGAGGTCCCGCGGGTGAAGAGCAATGCGGGGATACTTCGCCCGGATCTGGAGCACGGACCTGGCGCCCGCCACGGCGACCGACCCCCAGGCCCGGAGGGAGCTTCGCGCGCTCCAGCGGACGACCGGTGAGCGTACCCGTTTCCCGGAGGGATGGAGCCGAACCGAATGCTCGTCTTCACTGAATTTGAGCCCCGCAGCCGACGCCGCCCGATGGGTGCTTTCGCGGGCGAGCCAGGCAGGTGGCACGAACCCCAGGGGAGCGAGACCCAGCTGGCGCAGCCGCCGAAGGCCGCGCCCCAGCCGCTCGGTCGCTCCGGCCGAATCGAGGCTGAGAAACTCTCCCTCGCCGTTGGTTTTGCCCCAGGCCCTCAGGTGATCGGTTACGCTCCGGCTCAAACCCAGCTCATCGTGCCGCTCGCCGTGGAGCGCGATCTCGGCGCCCTCCGCCGAGCGGGCCCGCACCCAATCGACAAAGTCCGGATGGCATTCGAGCGGCCACTCACCGTGCCAGTTGGGCACCACCAGTAATGCCGGCGTGATGGCACGATCGGAGCAGATTCCCCACAGGCGGGCAACCGCTGAGGATTGCGCCGGACTCACATCATGGATCGAGACCAGCAGCATTACCGGCTCAGAACCCGGCGATAGATATCGAAGAGCTGGTCGAGCACAGTATCCCAGCCATGGTGGGCCTCGGCATAAGCCCGGCCCCGTGCTCCCAACGGCTCCAGGTTGCTGCCAAGCATGCGGCAGACTGATTCCGCGAGTGAGCCGGGGTCGCCCGAGGCGAAGTGGGCTCCCGCCTGGGATCGCGACACGGTTTCGGCCACACCGCCTCGATCCGCGGTAACGATCGGCGTGCCGCAGGCGATGGCTTCGAGCGCCGACAACCCGAAGGTCTCGATCGAGCACGGCGCGATATAGAGGTCGACAGCGGCAAGGAGATCGGCCAGCCGTTCCCGGTCCCGCTCGAACGGGAGCCAGAACAACCGGTCGCTGCCGGGACGGCGCTGGAGCCTCCGGCGGGACGGCCCGTCACCGATCAGCACCAACCGCGCACCGGTGCGTCGCTCGACTTCCGGCCAGGCGGTGAGTAGAAGATCGAGCTCCTTCTCCCGGGCAAACCGGCCCACGAAGAGCGCTAGCGGCCCCTCGGGCAAACCGAACCAACGGCGGGTCTCGGAGGCATAGGCGCGCCGCCGGGGATGGAACCGGTCGAGATCGACCCCCAGGGTAACGCGGCGCACCCGTTCGATACCTTCCCGCTCCAGCTCCGCGGCGACGAAATCCGAGGGCGCGAGTGTAGCCTCGACCAGCCGTCCCAGCCGGCGGACGTAAGACCAGGCGAGTCGGCTGGCCGTGCGCCGGACCAGTCCCGCCGCTCCAGGCCAGGGCGCGATTACGCGCGGGAAGTTGCTGTGATAGAACCAGATGGCGGGGACATCCAGTTGGCGAGTCGCCAGGTGCACCAGCCAGGGTGCGCACCAGGCGCTTCCGACCTCGATCAGATCGGGGCGCTCGTGAGCGACGATCCGGCTGGTCGAGCGGGTGGCCAGCATGAAGCGATAGGGTTTCTGAGTCGGGACGGAGGGGCCGTGTAGCCGGTAGCAGCGGACCCCGTCGCTCTCGTGAATGGAGTCGCTCGCGCCGGGAACCACGAGCACCTGCCGGAGTCCTGGCCGCGCCTCCACATAGCGGGCTTTTTGAAGGAGGTAAGTCCGTACTCCACCCGTGGTCTCGCCAAAGAACTCGGAGATATCGAGGACGCCGAGCGCCTGGGAACGCAACCGGGGCGGGAGCACGCTGCGTGAGATGTCCCGCGGCGCCGCCGCGTCCCCCGCGGCGAACGACTCCAGATCGGGCAGCGTCCAGACCGCGCGCTCAGTCAGAACAATCACCGAGCGGATAGACGGTATGGCAATTGGGACAAGGATTCCTGCAGCCCGTCGTGGCTCCGGAGACCGGAAAGCCACAGCGGAGGCATGTGGGCGGGGCAGCACTCCCCGCTTCCCTGCTTTCCCGCTTCCCCGCGGCGTTACCCAAGCCGATATGCTCCCGTCAGAAACGGGTTGGTCATTCGCTCGATGCCGATCGTGGTATCCGGCCCGTGCCCGCTATGAACTACCGTAGTGTCGGGAAGGGTAAGGAATTCGGATTGAATGGTCGACATCAGGGTGGTGGCATCGCCGCCGGGGAGGTCGGTGCGGCCAACCGAGCCACTGAACAGCACGTCACCACCAAAGATCAGGTTGTGGCCGAGGAAGCTGACGCTGCCGGGGGAGTGCCCCGGGGTGAACCGCACCCGGAACTCGAACTGCCCCACCCGAACCGGCGCATCCGGCGTTAGCTCGAAGTGCGGCGGCGGGGCGGCCGGCAGCGTAAGACCGACCCACGATCCATACCGCGGCAAGGCATCGTACAGCGGACGGTCGAGCGGATGCAGGTGAATCGGGGCTCCCGTGGCGCGGTGCACGGCGCCGACGCCCAGGATGTGGTCGATGTGCGCGTGGGTGAGCCAGATGGCCCGGAGGGTCCAGGCTCGCGCCGTCAGCTCGCTCAGGAACATCGCGGGTTCCTGGCCTGGATCGATTATCACCGCCTCCTGCGTCTTTCGATCGGCGACCAGGAAGCAGTTCTGGACGAACTGGCCGTTCACCAGCGAGACCACTTCGAGGTCAGACACCGACTTTCGCCTTCGACTCGACTCGGCCGCGGCGATCAGTCAGATACTTTTCGGCGGCGATGGCGGCCGTCGTGGCATCGCCGACGGCGGTGGTGATCTGCCGGGTGAGCTGGGCCCGGACGTCACCCGCGGCGAACAGACCGGGTAAGGATGTCATCATCCGGTCGTCGGTAATCAGGTATCCGGCCGGATCGTGGTCGACATGCTGCTTCACCAGCCCGGTGTTGGGCCGGAAACCGATGAAGACGAATGACCCAGTGGCTTGAAGGCTGGACTCTTCCCCGGTCATGGTGTCCACCAGCTCGACCGACTGCAAACCCGAAGGCGCACCCTTGAACTCACGGACCCGCTTGTTCCAGATCACTTCGATCTTGGGATTGGCGAACAGCCGCTCCTGGAGCAGCTTGGACGCCCGGAACTCATCCCTTCGATGGATCACGTACACCTTGGAACCGTACCGGGTGAGGTATTCGGCCTCCTCGACGGCGGCATCGCCCCCGCCGATGACAGCGAGTATCTCGCCCTTGAAGAAGGCCCCGTCGCACACGGCGCAGTAGGACACCCCCCGGCCGGCGTACTCCAGCTCCCCCGGAACCTCGAGCTTGGTTGGCGTACCGCCGGCGGTCAGGATCACAGCCGGTGCTTCGTAAATCCGATCCATTGCCGTGGCGACTTCGAAGATCCCGTCGTCCCGCCGCACGATGGCGACAACCGATTCCTGCCGGATGTCCGCCCCGAACTTGACAGCGTGCGCGGTCATCAGATCGGCGAGCTGGCGACCCAGGATGTGCTCGAAGCCAGGGTAGTCGTCGATCCACTCGGTATTGAGCAGCTCGCCTCCAGGAACGCCGCGCTCCAGCAGGACCGAGCGCAGCATCCCGCGGCCGGTGTAAATCGCGGCACAGAGCCCGGCCGGCCCGCCGCCCACGACAATGACATCCAACTCTTCGCTACGGGTCATACCCTCTCCGGGAGCTGGTAAGCCTCTAATTCACTCAAATATAGAACGTTCGAGGGTTCCCGGAATGAGTTGGCTCCTACCCCAGGTGCAACAGATTCGCCGCGCCGTGGCAGCTCGAGACGGTTCCGACCAGGACGTCAACGGAAGATCGGACGCCAGCCGCCGCGACGACATCATCACCCGCCAGAACCGCGGCCACATCGAACATCCCAACGCCGAACACCCGGTGCTCGCAGACGAAGAGGACCGGCCCCACCGTGGGAGCGGTGGCATCGAGGCTCCGGGTCAACCGGTCCATGGCGTCTGCCATCTCCCAGGTACGCGGCGCCCGAATGACGGGACAGATCGCCGGCTCGACGCAATGAATGGGACAAGTCCAGTCCGCGTAGGAGACGTAACGGGTGCTGTCGGGTGCGCTCACATCGTACGGCGTCCCCGGCCCCCGAGGCACCGGTCTGGTCTCAATCGGCCGGTCCGGCCACCGCCGCTGAGCCTGGCGGACCAGCCACTGGTACATCAGATGGGGCATGAGTGGGGAAGGCACGATCGTATCGCGGGCCTCGCCGGGATCGGAGGGCTCTATCTCCGCAAGGTATCGATCGAAAAAGTCACTCCAGTCCCGAACCACCAGCCGGCGAGTTTCGTCTGCGCCGAGCTCGCGAGCGAACCGGCATGCTGGATCTCGATCGACGATCAGCAGGCTCCGGTACGCCGCCTTACCCCGTTCGCGGGCCCGCTCCAACTGGCCGGCGTAGAAGGTGCCATAGCACCCTCCCCCTACGATCACTACGTCGCGGAATTCGGCCCTATCTAAGGAAGCGTCCGCCATCGACCACCAGAACCTGTCCCGTCACAAAGTCTCCCCCCTCGAGCAGGTAGAGCAGGGTCGAGACTACGTCCGACGGACTGCCGAGCCGGCGAAGTGGCGTGGAGCGGGCCAGCCGGTCCCGCTCCTCCGGGGGATAATCTTCCGGGACGAGCACTGCGCCAGGCGCGATCGCATTGACCGTGACCTCGGGTGCCAGACTCAACGCCATGACCTTGGTCAACATCACGACACCGGCCTTGCTGATCGAATGGGCCACAAAGCCGGGCCACGGCTCGAGGCCCGCCAGGTCGGCCAGGTTGACCACCTTGCCCCGCGCCGCTCGAAGTGACGGCGCCGCCCCCTGAGTGCAGAAGAAGACCGAGCGGAGGTTGAGGTCGAGAACGGCATCCCACTGCTCCGGCGTGGTTTCGTCGAAGCGAAGCCGGTGCATGACAGCAGCCGAATTGACTAGCACGTCGAGGCCACCCAGCTCGGCCACCACGCGACGAGGCAGCTCACGCGCCGCCTGGGCGTCGGTCAGGTCGGCCTCGAAGCAGGAGGCGCGACCACCCGACCCGAGGATCTCATCTCGCAGCTCGTAAGCGCCCCGGCTCGACGCATGGTGATGGATGGCGAGCGTCATCCCCCGGTCCGCCAGCGCCCGCGCCATAGCGCGCCCCAGTCGCCGTCCCGCACCGGTGACGAGGGCGATTCTCCCACTGAGCTCCATCAACGTACCCTGGAGGCAGCCGGTGATATGGGAAGGATTTCGCCGGTGAGGGTCGAGGTGGAGCTCGCCAGCGTCATCACACCGTCGGTGATCGCCTGCATTTCGACATACTGAGCCTCCCCATCACCGACCGCCGCGACGTTGTCGACGGTGCGCACCATCGACGGCGCAACTGCGTTCACCCGGATCCCCTGGTCGCGGAGCTCGAGCGCCAGACTGCGGGTGAACCCAGCCACAGCCGCTTTGGCCGCGCTATACACCGCCATGGGAGCCTGAGGCTCGAAGTACGCGATCGAAGAGAAGTTGACGATGGACCCCCGGGTTCGGGTCAGCGCGCCGATGGCCGCCTGGGATACCAGGACCGCGGTCTTGAGATTGATGGCGATCTCGCGCTCGAGCGCCTGAACCGTGATGTTGTCAATAGGACCATACGTTGTCAGCCCACCGGCCACATTCACGACCACGTCCAAACGGCCGAAGTGCTTGAGAGCCACCTCCACCGCCAGCGCGGCGATATCGGGCTCGGTCAGATCGCCCGCGCAGGGCCGCGCGTCCACACCCTGGGCCGCAAACTCCCGAACCCGTTCGGCGACGCCTACCGCGTTGAGATCGCACGCGACGATTTTGGCGCCGGCTTTACCGAATGCGAGGGCGACCGCATTACCGATCTGCCCGGCCCGGCCGACACCGGTCACCAGCGCGACCTTACCGCCGAAGTCGAACCTTTTGCCAGTCACAAGGACCTCAATCCTTCGAGGATCACATCGGCGCCGGGGGCACCGGCCTGCGTGTAGAGGATGGTCCCATCCCGATCGATCAGGCAGACCGATCGGGCAATGCCCGCGCCGTTTGGCTTGAGGGTTCGGTACGCGCCGCTGATCTTGAGCCCCAGGTCGGAAAGAAGCGGGAAAGGTAGACTCAACTTGGCGGCGTAGCTCGCGTGACTTTCGGCCGACGCCGGGTTGACGCCAAACGGCCGGATGTCGAAATCGGTGTAGGACTGAATCTCGTCGCGCACGGCGGAGAGTTGGCGGTTTCAGCCGGGGGTGTTGTTGCCGGGATAAAACACCAGCAGGACCCGGGACTCCGTCAGCAGATCGCGCAGGTGATAGGTCTTGCCGTCGGATGCGGACGCCGTGAAATCGGGGGCCACGCTATGGGGCTGAAGCAGACTGGTCATTGAAGTCGTTGGGTCAGGGAGCTGCTGCGCAGGTCGTCGAGACGCTCCAGCCATTCCAGGGGCACGGCCTGAGATCCAATCGTGCTGTGGGTGACTCCCGGTTCCGGGTCGCCATGCCAGTCGCTCCCGCCGGTGCGGAGCAGGCCCAGCTGGAGCGCGATGTCGGTGAGCCGCGCCCGAAGGTCCGGGTCGTGGCTCGGGTGGCGGGTCTCCACCGCGTCGAGCCCTGCGCCTTTAAGGCGCTCGATGAAGGCGCGGGTACCCCTTTCCTTCAGATGCGCCACCGATACCAGACCGCCGGTCTCATGCACCAGCTCGGCCACAGCCCGAAATTCCGGCAGGGTTTTCTCGACGAAGGCCGGCCGGCCGCGGCCCAGGAACCGGTCGAATGCGTCACCCAGATCGACGGCGCCTCCGTGACGGACGATCGCCCGGGCGACATGGGGCCGGCCCACCGCGCCGCCGGCCGACTCCTCCAGGACGCTGTCAAAGGAGAGGCCCACGCCGAGTCGCTGCAGGTGATCGACCATCGCCCGGGCCCGCCGGATCCGATCGGCCCGGCAACGCTCGAGAAACGCCTCGAGAGCGGGCGAGGCCGAGGGAAGAAAATATCCCAGGACGTGCATCTCACCCCAGGGGGCCACCACCGAGAACTCGCACCCGCCCACTACGCGGACTCCGTAGCGCTCGCCCGCCTCGAGCGCCTCGGGGAGGCCGGCCAGGGTATCGTGGTCGGTGAGGGCGATGGCCCGAAGGCCCGCGCCCGCCGCACGTTTCACGACACCGTCCGGTGGGAGGCTCCCGTCGGAGGCAGTCGAATGCACGTGCAGATCGATCGTTTCCCGGGGGCCGGCCCGATCGGACGAGCTCAGGGGCGGTACCCCATCTCGGGTGCGGTCCACGAAGGCTGTGAGTGGGCCAGGAGGTCACGCAGTTCGGCGTCACTCAGCTGACCCAGTGAGAGCTCCCGACTCTTGGCTCCGAGCGGAGAATAGCGGACTACCCGCTGCTCCCGGTCCGGGCCGACCCCGCGGGTGAATATCAGACCGAACTCATCTTTCACGTATTGGGTGACCTTCCCGCTGACCGCGACTTCCCACTGCTGTCCATCCACCTCGATGATCCGTCGCGGCATCTAGGCCCCGCTCTCGGGGAATTCCTGCAGGCCCGCTTTCACATCGGCCATGAAGCGATCGGCATCAGCTCCATCCACGATGCGGTGGTCGAACGCGAGAGAGAGCATGCCTTTGGTCCGGATCGCGATCATATCAGCGCCGTCCACGGTGATCACCGCCGGCTGCTTCTCGATGGAACCGACGCAGAGAATGGCGGCTTGCGGCTGGTTGATGATGGGAGTGCCGATGGCCGATCCGAACACACCCGGATTGGTGATCGTGAACGTGCCCTTCTGTACCTCGTCGGGACTCAGCTTCTTCGTCCGAGCCCGCTCTCCCAGATCGTTGATGCCTCGGGCAACGCCCAGAAGCGACAGCTCGTCCGCGTGCCTGATCACCGGCACGATCAGGCCCCAATCCAGCGCCACCGCGATCCCGATGTTGATGTCCCGCCGGTAGAGGGTAGTCTCGCCCGAGACCGCGGAGTTGAGCACCGGATGCTTGCGGAGATTGTCGGCCACGACCTTGATGATGAATGCCAGGTACGTCAGGTTCACGCCTCGGTCGGCGTATTCCTTCTTCTTGCGGGCTCGAATCTGGGCCACCCGGGTGTAGTCGATCTCGAAGATGGTGTTGACATGGGGCGAGACCCGGCGGGACATCACCATGTGGTCGGCGGTGAGCTTCCGGATCCGGGACCAGGGCTCGACGCGATCGCCAGGCCAGGGGTCGACGGTCGCCGCCGGAGGCAGCGTGACAGCGGGGCTGCGGGGCGGCGGGGCGGCAATGGCTCGTTCATGCGGTGCCCCAGCAACTGCCCCGCTGCCCCGCTGTTCCGCAGCCCCGCTTTCGATATAGCTCGCGATATCGTTCTTTGTCACCCGGCCGGCCAGCCCGGTTCCGGCGATCGCGCTGATATCGACCTGGTGCTCGGCTGCCATCTTGCGGACCAGCGGCGTCGACTTCCGGCGGAGCCGCTCTTCCATGGTTTCGGGGGCACCGTTCCCACCGGTCGCGTCGCCCACGGCTCGGGTCTCGGACAGCGCGCCAGTCGGTGTTGCCGCGGGAACCGGACGAGGGGCAGACGGGGCCGGCGTTTCCCCGGAGCTGCGCGGCGGCTTGGACGGCGCCGGCGCCAGGGGTGCTGGAGGGGCCGCAGTCGCCGGCGCCGACTTCGGCGTAACCGGGGCCGCGGGAGGAGGCGCCGCGGGAGCCTTCGGCTTCTCGGCGGGGGCCACGCCCGCCTCGGTCTCGATCCTGGCAACCACGGTCTGGACCGCGACGGTCTGGCCCTCCTGCACCAGGATCTCGGCCAGCACTCCCGCATTGGGTGCGGGGATCTCGGCGTCGACCTTGTCGGTCGAGATCTCGAAGATCGGCTCGTCCCGCTTGACCGGATCTCCCACCTTCTTGATCCAGCGCGCCAGCGTTCCCTCGGCGATCGACTCGCCCATCTGGGGCATTATGACGTCTATTTTGGCCATTCTCTCCTCGTCTTTGTCAGTCGCCAGT
>JBJMPK010000204.1:0-5045 GCA_045803245.1 Gemmatimonadales bacterium | reverse complement strand
GGGATTCAGAGAGCGGGGTGGCGCTGGGGGACCGCCGCCGCCCAGATGGAGCGTTACCCCCAAAGCGAGCTCGAGACCGTCCCGGCGGCCAAGAGAGAGCTCCCGCCATCTCCCTTCCGCCCCAACCGACAGAAACGAGGCCGGAAACACATCGTATCCCACGCCGGCGGACCAGGACCCCCAAGCATCCGAGAAACTGTTCGACGTCTCCGAGCCGAGCCCTCCGCTTAGACCGGCTACCAGGTAGGGCCCTTCCCCGCCCCGGCGAAACGCCGTGACGTCAGTTCCAACCCCCGCGAACCCGCCGCTGGAGCCCCGAGCCGGACGCATTACATCGCCATGAAACTGGAGACCCAGGAACCCGGCCAGTGGTCGATTGAGCCCGATCCGGTACGTGGTCCAATCAGCCGCATCGAAGAACCGTCCGATACGGGCTTCAACTGTCTGAGCCCGCGCCGCCGTGACCGGAACCGCCAGCAAGAGGCCTATCGCGAAACTGGAGTCCGTGACCCGACGATTCACGACGCGCCCCGCGGTCGCTCACGGACCGGCCGGCCGCTCCGGAGATCGACCAGGTAAGTATCCACTACCCGGCAGTGGTTCCAGAGCTCAGCGCGCATGGTGGAGGAATCAAGAAAGACTGGAGGCACTCCGGTATACAGAAGCGGCACCGCGATGCGGGTAGCGTCGCGCCGGATTTCCAGTCCCCGTTCGACGCAGCGAGTACCGTCGGCCGCCCGGCCCGCGCGTACCAAGGTAAACCAGACCTCTACTCCTTCCGTATTGGCGGCGACCAGGGAGTCGGCGTGCCCCAGCGGGGTGTGCGATGCAGTGCGACCATTCCGTGGCTCGTCGGTTCGGCATGCCCACAGGGCGACGACCGCCAATACGGGGAATGCGGCGCATAGCGGCCTGGATCGGAAATGGCGGGGCAGTATCAGCTCGTTTGGGAGGGTTCCGGAGTAGTGACGCCGGGCTCCTCGATGGCAAACTCCGTCGTGTCGGGAGTGCCGTCCTCGGTGACTGCGAGGACCTCACGGATCTCGGGAGAGCGCCGCAGGTAATGCAGCCAGCCGATGAGCGCCGCGAAGCCGGCGATCCCACCACAGATGGCCGTGATCACCAGGCCCCGGAACGGATCGTCCAGCTTCAAGGCCAGCAGGGCTCCGGCCACCGCCCCAAAGAAGGAAGCTGCCCACGCGAGAAAGGGAGTGAGCAGCCATCCGAAAATACGAAAGAACAGGCGGACCCAACGCATCGGCTCAGGCCCGGCGTTCCCCGAGCGCGGATATGATGGTGGCGAGGACCAGACCCGGGAGAAAGGCTATAGCGAAGGTCCCCAGCGTCCAATGGGCCCCAGGGAATCCGAGAAGTATGGCCACCACCGCGACCACCACGGCGAGCACGACGGCTGTACCGAGTCCTGCCAGGGGAGATGGCTGGCGCCCTCGGACAGTCTGGTTGGCCAGAATCCATGCCCCCATCCAGGGCAGAAAGGTACCGGCCATCCACCAGACCGGATGGTACCACCAGTTACTGCCACCCCCGATTTCATACCACCGGCTGGTGTACGTGCCGATGTTCTGAAGCAAGGTTATGTCGACCAGCAGGAACACACCCGCCGCACCCAACCCGATACCTGCGGCGCCGGCCAGACCTTCGATGGTACGCGGGCGGGTCCACAGGCCGGGAAGCATGGTCACCGCGGCGAGACCGATCAGCAGGACAACGGCGGACACCAGCGTTTCCAACACGCCTCCCAAAAAACGCGACGCCAGGGAGAAGAGCAGCACGACGACGGCTTCGATCAGGCCGAGCTTGATGGATCCCAGGACGATTTCGGGAACCGCCGTAGCGTCGTAGTCCCGGTTCGTCTGCGCCGTCGTGGTCATGCCGACTCCATGCGGGGATTAGGGAATTGAAGTATACCGGAACCGCGCTCAGCGGGCCAAGACCCTCAGACGCCCCACGCTACGACGACGGCCAGATCGGTAATCGCCCAGGCGAGCAGCGCCTGGTACATGCCACGCTGGTGCGCCTGATTGGTCATCGCTCTGTGGCGTCGTGACCAGGGGACGAGGACAACCGCCCAGGCAATGCCGGCCATGCCGAGCGGCAGCCAGCGCCAGCGGCTCTGGGCATTCCAGCCGGCCGCCAGGGCAGCGGCGGCGAACAGAGTGAAGGCCACCACCATCGCTATCAAGGCCACCACCAGACTCCCCCGGATCCCAATGGTCCGCGCCAGCGTGCGGTCGCCCCGGCGGGCGTCCTCCTCGAATTGGTAGATCTGGGTGAGGGGATACAGCGCGGCAAACAGGGGACAGAAGGCCAGTAACACCAATCGAGCCGGTGGAGTCAGCGGCAGGCCGGTTGCGGCCCAGCCGGCGTACAGTGTCAGAGTCCCGAAGCCGACCATGTTGATGATCCAGTCGGCGCCGGGGACCGCCTTCAGCCTGACTGGCGGGACAGAATAGAGGACCGAGAGCACCACGCATACGGCGTAGGCAACGCGGTACTCCGGCGGAAGCAGCAGAGATCCCACCAGCCCCAGCAGCATGAGACCGAATCCAAAACCGGCAAGGTGGGCCGGAGGAGACGGCGGGCGGTGGAGGTACGCGATGTCCCCTTCATCTCGATCGAAGGCGCTGTTGAGAGCCAGGGTCCCGCCGTTCAAGCATACCACCCATAGCAGGATGCCCAGAACGGCGCTGCCAATCAGCCGGCCTTGGACGGCACCGGCGAGCGATACGGCGAGCAGATAGCCTACCGCCGCGTGTCCGGCGACAATGGGCCATTCGAGTGGACGGGTATGCAGCAGGTAATCGAACCGCGAGCCGAGCAGCCGGTAACCGGACTGCCGGCTTGGACTCACCACTCGAGGCCGAGGTGTCTGGCGGCGATGCGCAAACCGCGCAGCGTGAGATCCGGGTCGGTGAGCTCGATAGCGGTGGTCAGCGGGGCCACGATCGAAGCGAGTCCGCCGGTTGCCACCACTCTCGGCTTCTTCGGATTGGGCCACTCAGCAGTGATGCGCCGGACCATGCCATCCACCGCGTCGGCGGCTCCGAAGAGCACCCCGGCCTGAATGCACTCCTCGGTTCTCCGGCCGATGACCCGGCTGGGCGCACGCAGCTCGGTGGCCGGCAGCTTCGCCGCCCGTCGAGTGAGCTGGTCGGCCGAGGTCCGCAACCCCGGCATGATGGCGCCGCCCAGGAAGCGGGCGTCGGCGGTAACGCAATCGAAAGTGGTCGCGGTTCCGAAATCGACCACGATGCTGTCGGCCTGGAAGAGCTCGACCGCCGCCAGGACGTTGACGATGCGATCGGCGCCCACGGTCAGGGGCTCGTCGACCTCGAGCTTCACCGGCAATGGACTGCGGGCATCTATCATTACGCCGGTGCACCCGGTTATCGTCGCGATTCCTTCGACCACGCTCTGGGTGACGGTCGGAGCGACCGACGCCAGACAGACCGCCCGAACCTCGTTGGGAGAGTGCCCGGCCTGAAGCAGAAATCCACCAATCGCGCTACCCCACTCGTCCGGTGTGCGGTCGGGATTGGTGGTGAGACGCCAGTGCGCCTCGAGCTCGTTGCCCACAAAGATACCGACCGTGATCTCGGTGTTCCCGATATCCAGAGTGAGCAGCATCCTCGAAGCTACCGGTTGGAGGGGACGGCGGCCAACTCGATCGACCCGCTCCGTATGGCGTTCGTGCCGCCGTCAGGGGCGTACACCAGGAGTGCACCGTCAGCCCGGAGACCGGCCGCCGTTCCCACAGCCGGTGCCCGAAGCTCACGGCCGTGCAGCCAATCCCGCCGCCCGAACCGACTGGTTTCCGCCGGCGAGAGCTGGTCGGCGCCCAAGTCGAGCGCCCGTAACGCCGACACAGTCCGCTGCAGTACGTCCTCCAGGACAATGTCCGGCTGCTCCACCTGCAGCGCGGTTGCGCTTCCGCTGAGATCCGGAGGGATCGAGTTGCGCACGTTCATTCCCACGCCGACCGCCACCCACGCGAGCCCCTCGCCTTGCCAGCGAGCCTCACACAGGATGCCGCCGATCTTGCGTTCGCCCAGCATGAGATCGTTGGGCCACTTGAGCCGGATCGGATCACGCAGCAAGGGTTCGACCGCCTCGGCGACGGCGAGGCCCACCCGGAGGCTGATCACCTCGATCCCTCCCGCCGACGGCGGACGAAACAGCACGCTGAGCCAGAGTCCTCCCGGAGCCGAATGCCAGGACCGGCCTCGAGAGCCGCGCCCCCCCAGCTGCTCGACCGCCACCACGGCCGTCCCCGCCTCGGCTCCCTCAGCTGCCAGCGCATGAAGGACATCCATGGTCGAGTCGACCCGCTCGAAATGGTAGAGCCGGGGCGTCATGCCGACCGGCTCAGGAGAAGCAGCGCGCCGAAGGCGATTCGATACCAGGCGAACAGGCGGAAGCTGTGGTGCGAGACGTAGGACAGAAAGGCCCGCACGGTCACGACGGCCGCCAGAAAGGAAACGATGAAACCCACCGCGAACAGAGGGCCGTCGCCCGGGGTCAGTGCGGGCCAGCTCTTCACCAGATCGTAGACAGTCGCTGCGAGCATGACCGGGATAGCAAGGAAGAAGGAGAATTCGGTGGCGGCTACCCGGGTGAGGCCAAGCGCGTAGCCGCCCAGGATGGTGGCGCCGGAGCGGGAAGTTCCGGGAATGAGGGAGAGCACCTGCGCCAGGCCGATTCCCAGGGCGGTGCGCGGCGGCACTGCGTTCACGTCGTCGATTGGCCCGGGCGGCGCCCAGCGCTCGATCAGCACGATGAGAATCCCTCCGACGATCAGCGCCACCGCCACCACTGTGGGATTGAACAGCCGGGCCTTGATCCAATCGTGGGCCAGGAACCCAACCACTGCCGCCGGCAGGAAGGCGATGATCAGGTTGCCCACGAATCTCCGGCTGGCCGGCTCGTGACCCGCCGCGACGAGTGATCGCGCGAGGCGCCGGCGAAAGAGCCACACGATGGCCAGGATGGCGCCCAGCTGAATGAAGATGTCGAAGGTCTTGGCC
>JBJMPK010000203.1:0-7319 GCA_045803245.1 Gemmatimonadales bacterium | reverse complement strand
GGCGAGAAGAGCTGGAACACGCCGCTCCGGGCGGGGATATCGGTCCCCAGCGGCGGAAACGTGACCGAGCCCGTGATCCGGCCGCCATGCGAAGGGTCCGCGATGAACGCGTCCAGGTTCGGAATGTCGATCGTGGCGTGCAGCGAGAGCGTGGCTTCCTTCCCCGCCGCCTCCCCCCGCTTGGCGCCCTCACCCGGATCGGTCGCGTCCAGCGTGAAAGGCCCCTGCATCACCTCCCGAAAGGTGATCCCGACGGCCGACGGCTTCATGGCGGTGACCTCCGGCTCAAAAGGGAGTCCAGCCCGGCTGCGGCCTTCCAGATAGTGATGGGCGTCCTGGTAGCCCATCTCGACCAGGGTGGCGGCATCGATCCGGCCAAGGTAGAAGTCGGGGTCGAGCGGCAGGGGATACTCCGGCCGGATGACGTGCAGCGTGATCGGCTTGGTACGGCCACCGATCCGCTCTCCGGCGGCGATCCGCTGATTGATCTCCCGGATTCGCTCGAACTCCTCGAACAGTCCGCCGTTCGCCGAGAGCTCGATCATGTGGACATACTGATAGAAGGGGCCGTCGCGATAATGCGGCGTGTTGCCGATGCACCAGACCAGCCACAGCTCCTCCGCCCCCCGGCGCACCGCCTCCATCAGATTGGCGTCCTTGATCCAGACGGAGTCGAGATAGAGGATGTCACCCTTGCGCACCGCCGGCATGAAGATCGGAAGCGAGATCCCGGCCACGAGCAGATCGAGATCCACCCGGTCGTTGGGAATGGCCTCGTTGGTCTTCCGGGTATAGTTGCACACGTTGAACGTGCCGGTCATGCCGGTCGCGGCATTGATCCGGCCGACGTCGATTCCAAGGTGGGGGAAGACCTTGCGGACGATGCCGTCGGCATCGCCCATCGCCGGCACGGCCAGGCCCTTGAAATATTCTCGCAGGGGGAGCAGGGAGACGAAGTCCCGGACGTTGAGCGTCCGCCAGCGACGGCACATCTCCTCCGCGCTCAATCCGGAGAAGAGCATGGCGAGATTGATGGTGCCGCCGGAGGTACCGTCGGCGTGGGCGAAGGTCAGTCCCGATTCAAAGAGTGCCCGAATAACCCCCGCCTGATAGGCCACCCTCATTCCTCCGCCCGCCAGGATCAGCGCCCGCCGCGGTCCCGCGTCGCCTTGGCCGGGACTGCCGGTTGGGCGGTGGGGCGCGGTCACGCCTGACTCCGCGGGAGATGAGACCAGTACCAGAAGGCGAGCACGCCGGAGGCGAGATCGAAGCCGGCCACCAGCAGGGCGGTGGAGGAGAAGATCGCATGGTGGACGCCCAGTCCCACCGCCAGCGCCGCTCCTAATTTCTGGAGGGCGGCCCAGAGCAGGACGATCGGCTGCGGCACCGCACTCAGCAGCGCATGCAGCATGGCGCCGCCGAAAAGCAGCATGAACATCCCCACGATGCCGAAGAAGTGGCTGCCGGCCGGGGTGGCCTCCGCCCCGACGAAGCCGAGCACGAACGCGGGCCGCAGCATCTGAATGATGCCGCTGAGTACGGTTGCTGCCGCGATCAATACCAGAACCCGCCAGAGGAGGGTACGCGGCATCAACGGGTCTCCCCCGCGATCGCGTCCAGCGTGTTGCCCTTGAGGAAGAAGTAGATCATCAGCAGCAGCCACGAGAGGGTCAGGAGGACCCAGCGGATGTCGTTCAGCTCCATCCACCGCTGGAGCAGCGCCGTAACCTGCGCCTGATCGGTGATGTGACTGGCGAGGATGCGGTTGACCGGGATAATCCGCCGGGTTCCCACGAACGTGGCGGCGGCGAGACAGAGCAGCGCGCCGAGCGGCAGCCAGCGGAGGCGGGTTCGCCATTCGCGCCAGACCATGATGGCACCGGTCAGGAACATGAGCGGCACCACGACGGTGAAGAACCGGGTGGCGGTGCTGGTCTGGGGAATGAACTGGTCGTAGTAGTTCGCGGCGGTTAACGACCGCCAGCTGGGGAACCAGAAGAAGTGCAGCGCCCACAGCACGCCGACGTAGAGCGTCGTTCCAAAGAAGAAGAAGCCGTGATTCAGGGCCAGCAGGATTCGCTTCATAAGGAAGTCTCCCTGGCTCAGCGCGTGGCGGTCGGCACCGGGGGCCATTTTTGGCCGAGCCCCAGGCTGGCGACACTCTCGAGGCCTTCTGGTGGATTACCGGGGGTCCGGTCGAAGCTGAGGAACCAGCTCTCGAAGTAGTCGTCCAGGACGCCGATGGCATCGGGGATGTAGGCGGTGAAGATCGGCCTGGGGGCGATGTCGAGCTGCTTGAGCGGCGCCAGCCGCGGATGGTCACCAATGGTGAGCCGCGCCGAAGCCTTCCCCAACAGTCCCAGGCCGGCGCGCCCTTTGAAATAGATGTAGGACTTCATCAGGAGGCCGCGGAACCCGCAATAGTTGGCGGTCCCGATGTTGAGGGGAAGCCAAGTTCGCCGGGGCCGGTCCACCTCGATCAGCATGGCCAGGCGGCCGTCGAGATCGTACTGACTGCTGACCGTCCGATCGGTGATCTTGAAATCGAGACTGGCCTGATGCTTCGGCATCCCCCAAATACCCTTGCCGCCCTTGACCGAAATCTCGGTGCTCACCGGGAGGTCAACGACGTACTGGCCGGTGCCATAGTGCTTCATCAGGACCGCCGGCAGCAACCGCGGAGCCCGCTTGCGTCCGTGGGTGCAGGCAATGGCGATGCTGTATTCGATGTAGGTGCCGATGTTCGTCGCGAGGTAGTGGATGACCGTGATCACCAGCAGGCCCCGGTTCCAGAGCCGGAAAGGGTGGACCTCGTTGCCGGGGAGCAGCGCCGCGGCGCGCTCGGCGTCGATCGGGAAGGCCGCCATGAGCGCGGGCGATGGTTGGCAGGTCACGGGCAGCTGGAAGGGGATGCCGTCCACCAGCGCGTACCGATTCGACTGCCGCCGCAGCCGGGCGGGAACCCCCATAAGGCCTCCTGTCGTCAGTGCGGGTATTCCAGCTCCGCGGCCATGAGCGGAAAGACCTCCTGGGCCGCATTCTGTCCCATGAACACATCGAGGTGGCCGTAGCCGGCCAGCACATGAAGCGAGTGGACGTTGCGACGGTGCCGATCGAAGAAATCGTAGGTGCGCTGCTGGCTCTCGGGCAGAAAGCAGACGTTCCGGTCGCCAGTGAAGAAGACGAACCGGGCATCGGTCTGCGGCGGCCGAGAGACCATGTCCTCGGGCAGCTCCGGCAGCCCACTCACCGAGACGAGATGTCCCCGGGCCACGCTCCGCTGGATCTGGCGGAAGAAGGTGAGCGGCACGTGGGCGAACTCGTGCTTGACCCAATCGTGGGTTTCGGCATTCAGGTTTTCATGTCGCCAGAGCGTGGGGAATCCGGTTCCATAGGTGAAGCTCGCATAGCGACACACGAGATTGTCGCATTCGTGGTGCGTGAGCCGGACGAACGCGGTAATAGCCCGGGAGATGAGCGTGGGTGAGTGGATTCCCCACTGACAGTCGAGGTACGGCGTGAGCCGGGCGACCAGCGGGATGGCCAGCTTCAGCTTCAGCGCGGAAAGCCGGGGCACCACGGGATGAAGCGACACCGCATTGGAGAGAATGGGGGTGACCTGGGGGAGCAGGCCGGCGACGGCCGACATCATGAAGCTGGTCGACCCCTGGCAGTGGATCACCGCCGGTAACGTCCGGGCACCGGTTTCCGCCAGGACTTTCTTCACGGCCTGAGGGTGGTCGAACACGGCCGCCTGATCCAGAGTCCACTCGTTGTGAGGCAGATCGATGCTCGCCCTCCAGTTCTCCAGCCACACGTCGTACCCGCGAGCCACGAGGTAGTCGACCAGGGAGGTCTGTACCGGAGCCCGGAAGATGTTGGCGCGGACTCCGGCGCCGTGCACCAGCAGGACCGGGCCCCGGGTCGGCTCGGCCTCTCCCCGGACATGGATCAGGTTGCACCCGAAACCATCGCCCGCCGTAAAAGGAACCACTCGCTCTCGGTAGGGTCCCATTGGCTCTCTCGCTTCCTGCAGCACTTCGCTGTCTCAACGTCCGTTGCCGGCGCGGGACCGCTGAGATGGCAGGCCCCGGGCTGTGGATCCCGTACGATCCGCCGGCCTGGCTTGCCGGAGGCTATCTCTACTTGTCCTGTTGGGTCGGGAGGCAGTCAGCGTACTGCGTGTGCAGCTACGTTTGATTACGGTTCAGGGACTGTCAAGGCTGGTTTTGCGGCAGCGAGGAGCTGTTTTGCGACACATGTTCGAGGAGGATATCGGACGATTCGCCGAGCGGGGAACGACTGTAGCTGGCGGCTGGCCGTGGCGCAGATGGAGCATGAACTTGTAAGAAAGCGTCAATCGCGCGCCGGGCGCCTGTCGCAAAAACTTCGAGGAAACTGGAGGGCACCGTGTCACTCACAGCCGAGCAACTGCAGCATCTCGAGGATCGATTGCGGGAAGAGAGGGCGCGCGCGCTGCGTATCCTCAACCGATCGGTCTCGGAGCACGCCGGCGCAGCGGAGCAAGATCTGGCGGGAGACCTGACGGCGTTCCCGTTTCACCCAGCTGATCGGGGGACGGATACGATGGATGCGGAGCTGGATGCCGCCAATGACACCCGAATCTCCCGCGAGCTGGCCGAGATCGACGCCGCGCTCGAGCGTCTGTACCAGCATCCCGAGCAGTTCGGGATCTGTCAGGACACCGGCGCGGCAATCTCCTACGAGCGATTGGAACTGATACCCTGGGCCCGCACCTGCGAGCAGGTCACTCGGCCTTGACCAGAACCTTCTGAACTTTCTTGCGCTCTCGCCCCTGATTATCGACCACTGAGAGCTCGAGGGTGTATGCCCCGGGCTTGGTGGAGCCGAGATTCAGCTCCTGGCTCCGGCGGGCGGCCAGTCCATCGACCTGATCCCTGAACGTGACCACCAGGGGCTTGCGGTTGGCTGACCCTTTTTTCACCGCTCGTTGCTGCGAGAGCTGAATGCGGCCGCGGTAGGCTGTCCCCGAAGCCAATCCACACACATCGTAGTGGATCTCCAATTCCGATCCCGCCTCAGCGTGGGAGACCGGGTCCAGGAGCAGGAGAAACTGGGCCGTCTTTCGGCCCGTGGGACTGGAAGAGCTTCCCTCGCCCGCTGCGGGGCACAAGGATCGGCCGGCCCCTGAGGCGCTGAGGGCGTAAGCGCCAACCAGCGTCAGAGCGACCGCCCCGCCAGTCAGGGCAACCGTGCGAGGTTTGCGTTTTCCTCGGAGCCACAGATCCTGCCCGATTCGCTGCACTTCCCGGAGCATGCGCCGCAGCGCCTGCTGTACGACCCCGGGCTGGAAGCGCCTTCTGCTTCGAGGAGGAAACCCTGGATCCGGAATCCCCGAGAATGGTTGGCTCATATCGTTCGTACCTCCGCAAAATCCTGGTTTGGGCCGGCCGGCGGGGGGATAGAACGGAGCAAGGATCGTGTAATTAGGGCGGTGGCTGGGGAGTCGCGGGGAAGCTCTGTTTAATCGATTATTTCCCAATCACATAGAAATCGGGGATGGGACGCCCGTTCTGAAATGGCCTCCCGCTCGAAGCGGATTTCAGTGACGCATCGGGCAATGTGCAAGGCAAACGAAGGCCATCTCGCAGGCCCCGCCGTCACCCGGCGGCGCTTTCGAGCCCGACCCGGCGGACGAGCGCCCGGTAGCGCGGATCGCTTCGGATCGGATCGAGTCGCGGATGAACCCGGAGCAGGATCATCCCCGCAGCCCGCTCCTCGACGGCTATGTCGAGCCACCGAAACGCCTCGTCCACGTCCCGGAGGCTGGCGTGCAGCGCCGCAATTCCCCACGCGGAGACGACGCGCCGGGAGCGTGCGTCGGTCAGCTCGGCGAGGATGCGCCGTGCCTCCGTCGTGTTGCCCGAGGCAACCTCGAGGTGCGCCAGCCCGAACGACGGGCCGGCGACGCCGCCTGCGAGGCGCCGTCCCTCCTCGTATTCGGCCCGCGCTTCGGGGAACAGGCCCAGTGCCTCCAGTGAGCGGGCGAGGTCGGTGTGTGCGCCGTCGAAGCGCGGGTCGAGCTCGAGCGCCATTCGGTAGTGCACGACCGACTTCTCATACTCGCGCGCGAAGTAGTGGGCATCTCCCGCACCGGTGCGGATAAACATCGAGAGGGGATCCAGGCTCACGGCCTTGTTCATCGCCGCGAGCGCTTCGGGGTGCCGCTCGTACGCGTAGAGCACGCGCCCGAGCCGGTCGTGGGCCGCGGCCAGGCCGGGGTTCAGCTCGATGGCCCTCTGGAGAGCGCGCAGGCCGCCGGCGAGGTCGCCGGAGTGCGAGCGGATCACGCCCAGTGCTGCGTGCGCGTCGGCGAGCGACGGATCCAATGCCAGCGCCCGCGTCGCCGCGGTGGTGGCTTCGGCGAAGGCCTCCGCCGGGGGCGCCATCCCCCGCAGCGCGCGGAAGGCATGGCAATCCGCGAGCGCCGACCAGGCCGGCGCCAGGCTCGGGTCGAGCTCCAGCGCGCGCCGGGCATGGCGAAGACCCACTTCGACCGCCTGCGGCGATGCGGCGAAGTAGGAATGCCGGCTCCGGAGAAACTCGAGATGAGCCTCGGGATTCACCGCGGCGCGCTTGGCCAGTTGGCTGGCTTCCGTCGGCGTCAGCTTGATCGCAATCTCGCGCGCCACGGTCTCGGCCAGTTCGCTTTGCAGCCCGAGGACATCCTCGAGCTCACGGTCATAGCGGGCGGCCCAGAGGGTCTCATCGGCCCGCGCCGAGATCAGCTGCACGCTCAGGCGCACCCGGTTGCCCAGGAGCAGCGCCGAGCCCTCGAGCACGGCGTCGACATTCAACTCCCGGGCGATCTCGGGGAGCGAGAGCGGGGTGCCCTTGTACCGCATCGCCGATGTCCGCGAGATCACCCGAAGCGCCCGGATCCGCGCCAGATCGGAGATGATCGCTTCGGTCATACCGTCCGCGAAGTACTCCTGGGCGGGGTCTTGCGAAACGTTGCGAAACGGAAGGACTGCGATGGACCGAATCGCGTCGCTCGCGGGGACGGCGGATGTGACGGCCGGGCCGCCTTGGCGGATCCGGCGCAGGTACGCAGCAACCGACGCTGCCGACGCGGGGCGGTGCGCCGGATCTTTGTGCAGGCACTCGCTGATCAAGCGGTCCAGCTCGGCCGGCGTCTCCGGTCTGATCGAATGAACGGCCGGCGCCGCAGTGTTGATGATGGCAAACATCAGCGCCTCGGCCCGCTGCTTGACGAAAGGGAGTTGCCCGGTGACCATCTCGAACAGCATGATCCCGAGAGCGTAGATGTCAGTACG
>JBJMPK010000202.1:0-26736 GCA_045803245.1 Gemmatimonadales bacterium | reverse complement strand
TACCCGAGGGCGCGCGGCTGGTTCAGGGCTACGGTACCGGCTTCGTGATCAAGTCGAATGGCATCATCCTCACCAATCAGCACGTAGTGGCAAACGCCGAGCGCGTCGTGGTCACACTGCCGGACGGAAGCGATCTTCCCGCCACGGTGGTGGGAGAGGATCCGCTCACCGACATCGCGGTGCTGCGGGT
The DNA here is from genome assembly GCA_045803245.1 of Gemmatimonadales bacterium. GTDB lineage: Bacteria > Gemmatimonadota > Gemmatimonadetes > Gemmatimonadales > GWC2-71-9 > CAVVWJ01. The sequence continues at coordinate 26,546 of JBJMPK010000202.1, read as the reverse complement.
CAAGCGGGAGAACCTGCCGACCGTCGTCATGGGCCACAGCCGCGATCTCATGATCGGCGAGTGGGTCGTCGCCCTGGGGAATCCCTACGCCTATCTGCTGGGCAATGCGGAACCGACGGTGACGGTCGGGGTAGTCAGCGCCACCGGCCGAAACATCCTCCCTGGCGGCGATCAAACCGGCCTGTATCTGGACATGATCCAGACCGACGCCGCGATCAATCCGGGGAATTCCGGCGGTCCGCTGACGAACGCGCTGGGTGAGGTCGTAGGTGTCAATTCCTCGATCTTCAGCAACAGCGGCGGATCGGTGGGTCTCGGTTTTGCCATACCGATCGAGCGCGCGGTCCGGGTAGCCGACGAAATCCTCAAGAGCGGCAACGTCAGGCGCGCCTGGGTCGGACTCGAGGTGGAAGGGGCCCGCGCCATGCGCGAGTGGAAGAGCCAGGGAGGAGTGGCCCTCGCGAGCGTCGCGCCTGACGGCCCCGCTGCCCGCGCCGGGCTGCGCCCGGGCGATGTTTTGGTCGAAGCCAACCAGCGGCGCCTCAGGAATTATCTCGACTGGGAGGCGGTCAAGCTCGACCTCCATGTGGGCGATGCCGTCGAGGTTGCGGTACGGAGCGGGGGTGGCAGCATTCGGCGTCGCATCGTCACGGGCGATCTGCCCACGGTCGCAGCCGAGAAGATCACCGTGCTGCAAGACCTTCAGCTGATCAACGTGACACCCGCCGTTCAAGCCGAGCGGAGCATTCGCAGCCCGCAGGGGGCGCTCATCTTCCGCATCTCGCCGGAGGTCAGCCGGGCCACCGGACTTCAGGCGGGAGACGTGATTCTCGGGGTCAACCGGACCCCGGTGCACAGCGCCGCGGAAGTCTCGAGCTTGTTGAACGTGCGGTCGGGGCAGGTCATCCGGATCTATCTCGAGCGCGATAACCAGGTCACCTTCACCGACCTGGTCTTCCGATGAGCGACGAGCGTTGGCGTTCTCCGCTGGGGTCCCGTTATGCCTCTCCGGCCATGCAGATACTCTGGGGAGAGCCGCACCGGGTTGGACTCTGGCGCCGGTTGTGGCTGGCGTTGGCCGAGACCGAGCGGGAGCTGGGGCTCGACATCCCGGATGAGGCGCTCGCCCAGATGCGGGCCCACCTCGACGATGCCGACCTGGGCGTTGCCGCGCGCTACGAGCGCCGGTTCCGCCACGATGTCATGGCGCACATCCACGCCTTTGGCGACCAGGCGCCCGCGGCCCGGCCTTATCTCCACCTGGGAGCCACCAGCGCCTTCGTTACCGACAACGCCGATCTGCTGGTCATGCGCGACGGGCTGCGGCTTCTGCTCGGGCGTCTGGTCGCGGTGTTGGGAGCGCTGGAGAGTTTCGCCCTTCGTCACGCCAGTTTGCCGTGCCTCGCCTATACCCACTTTCAGCCGGCCCAGCTCACCACGGTGGGTAAGCGGGCGACGCTCTGGATGCAGGACTTCGCCCTGGATGTCGAGGAGATCTGCCGCCGGATCGAAACGATGCGGTTCCGGGGCTGCAAGGGCACCACGGGCACCCAGGCTTCTTTCCTCCAGCTCTTCGGTGGTGACCACGACAAGGTCCGGGAGCTGGATCGCCGGGTTACGGCGCGGCTGGGCTTCAAAGAGCCGTTCCCGGTCACCGGCCAGACGTACACCCGCAAGGTCGACAGCGGCGTACTCGACACGCTCAGCGGTATCGCCCAGTCGGCGGCGAAGCTCGCGGGCGACCTCCGGCTGCTGCAGCACGAAGGCGAGCTGCTCGAGCCGTTCGAGTCGGAGCAAGTCGGCTCGAGCGCCATGGCCTACAAACGAAACCCAATGCGGGCCGAGCGGATCAGCGGACTCGCCCGGTTCGTCATCTCGCTGCAGGCCAACACCGGGAGCACCGCCGCGGCCCAATGGCTCGAGCGGACGCTGGACGACAGCGCCAACCGCCGGCTGACGCTCCCGGAAGGATTTCTCGCCACCGACGCCATCCTGGTGCTCGCCACCAACATCGCGGCCGGGCTGGAAGTGAGGGACGACGTGATCCTCCGCAACGTGGGCGAGCATATGCCGTTCATGGCCACGGAGCGCTGGCTGATGCTCGGCGTTGCCGCCGGAGGCGACCGGCAATCATTGCACGAGGTCATCCGGCGCCACAGCCTGGCGGTGGCGGACCGGGTCAGCCGGGGCGAGCCCAATGATTTGCTCGATCGATTGGCCACGGACCCCGGCTTCCGTGCCGTTTCGGCGACGGTACTTCAAGCCGAGCTGCAACCAGCCAACTATACCGGTCGGGCGGCGCAGCAGGTGAGCGAGTTCATCGACGAGTATCTCCAACCATTGCTCACCCGCGCCCGGCCGCTGGCAGCCGACGCCGAGGCCGTCGAGGTGAGGGTGTGAAGCCCTACGCCGGGCGGCGGGAGGCCACCCTGGTCGAGAGCCGCCTACCGCTCCCGCTGCTCAGGAAGGGAAAAGTCCGCGAGGTCTACGAGGTGGACGCGGCGCACCTGCTCCTGATCGCCAGCGACCGGGTAAGTGCCTTCGATGTCATCATGCACGAGCCGGTTCCCCGGAAGGGCGCGGTGCTGACCCAGATCAGCGCCTTCTGGTTCGATCGCCTGGCCTCGATCTTCCCGTCGCATTTCGTTACCGCGCGCACCGCGGAAATTCTCGCGCGGGTTCCCGCGCTCGTCGGGTACCAGAGCGAGATCGCCGGCCGCGCCATGCTGGTCCGGCGGGCGGTACCGGTCCCGTTCGAGTGTGTGGTTCGGGGATATCTGTCAGGCTCGGCGTGGGCCGAATACAAGGCATTCGGCACTCTTGCCGGTGAACCGCTGCCGTCCGGTCTGGAAGAGAGCTCGCGGCTCGATCCGCCGCTGTTTTCTCCAGCCACCAAAGCGGAGACCGGGCACGACACCAACGTGACGTTCATCAATGTTGCGGAAACGCTAGGCCGCCCTCTGGCGGAACGGCTGCGGGCCGCAAGCTTCGCGATTTACCAGGCGGGCCGGAATCATGCCGGCGGGTGCGGGATCATCATCGCCGACACCAAGTTCGAGTTCGGGACCGACGCGAATGGGACGCTCCAGCTCATCGACGAGCTGCTTACGCCGGACTCGTCCCGCTTCTGGCCGGCTGACCGCTATTCTCCGGGACGGTCGCAGCCGAGCTTCGACAAACAACCGCTGCGAGACTATCTCGCATCGATCAAAGCTGAGGGCCGCTGGAACGGCGAGGCCCCGCCTCCGCCCCTGCCTGATGCCGTGGTCGAGGCTACCAGTCTTCGATATCTGGAGGCCTTTCGCCGGCTGACCGGGCGTAAGCTGGGAGACGAGCTGTGATACGCACCGCTCCGGAAGGCCGTTGGTTCATCGTTACCGCGTGGGTCATCACGCTCGGCCTCATTGCCGGGGCGCTGCGCTACGCCACCGTATCCTGGTGGATCGCGTGTATCGCCTGGCTCATCCTGTCGGTCTGGGTTGTGGCGTTCTTTCGGGATCCCGTTCGATCGGGCCAGCGGGGCGAACGTCTCATTCTCGCCCCGGCTGACGGCAAGGTGGTGAGCATAGTCGAGACCGAGGAGCCGGCCTTCTTCGGCAACCGGGCCCTTCGGATCTCGATTTTCATGAACGTCTTCGACTGTCACGTGAACCGGTATCCGACTGATGGCACAGTGGAATACCGCCATTACAATCGAGGCAAGTTCGGCCATGCGGCAGCCGAAAAATCCAGTCTCGACAACGAGCAGTCGTCCGTCGGTGTCGCTGCCCCGCACGGGAAGGTGCTGATCCGGCAGATCGCGGGCCTGATAGCGCGACGGATCGTCACCGATCACACGGTAGGTACCGAGGTCCGGCAAGGAGAGCGCATGGGCATGATCCGCTTTGGCTCGCGGGTGGATCTGTTCCTCCCGCTGGGAGCCAGGCTCCTGGTCAAAACCGGGGATAGCACGTTGGTGGGAGTGACCGTGGTGGCGGAATGGAGTTGAGGCAGCGGAGGGAGGGTCTCCGGCGGCCGTCGATGCGACAGGTCGTCGTGGTAATGCCGAGCGCCTTCACGCTGGGCAACCTGTTCTTCGGGTTCTGGTCGATCGTTTCCGCCTTCAACGGAAACTTTCGCTGGGCGGGCTGGTTCATCGTGTTCGCCGGCATTCTCGATATGCTGGACGGACGGGTAGCCCGTCTCTCGGGAACCGGCACCCGTTTCGGGGCCGAACTGGATTCGCTGGTCGACGTCATCTCCTTCGGCGTGGCCCCGGCACTGCTGATGTACTTCCTCGACTTCTCGAACGCCGGCCGGTTTGCCTGGATCCTGTGCTGGATCTACGTCGTGGCCGTGGCGCTCCGGCTGGCGCGCTTCAACGTATTGTCGGCCGGCAAGCCGTCGAGCGGGTGGTTTACCGGCCTGCCGTCGCCCAGCGCCGGGATGACGCTCGCCGTGTACTACCCTTTCAGCCAGACGAACTGGTATCGCGCTTCCCTGGCATACCTCGACCTGCAGCACCAAGGCCTCGTGGTCCTCATGCTTCTGCTCGCGGTCCTCATGGTGAGCAACGTCAAGTATCCGAAGTTCCCGCCCATCGGGGTGAGGAGCGCCAAGGGAATACTGGGACTGGCAGTACATTTAATCATCCTGCTCGGCGGACTCCTGGCGCCGGAGTATTTTTTGTTTCCCCTCGGTCTTCTTTACATGACGTTCGGGCTGGCCCGGGCCACCATCCTGGGACTCATGGAACGCCCCGAACCGGTGTCGATTGTCGATGAACGGGTCGCGGACGGCAACGATCCCACCTTGCCACCGCCCCTCTCACACGAACGGCGCGGCCGATGGAGTGACCGCCGCCAGGAGCCGGACGAATGAGCTACCGAGTACACGTGCGCGTCATGCCACGGAGTGGGTTGCTGGATCCTCAGGGCCAGGCGGTCGAGCACGCACTCACGGCACTCGGCTTCGAAGAGGCCGGCGCGGTACGAGTGGGACGCGCCATCGAGCTCGATGTGGCCGCCGGTTCCCGGGACGAGGCCGAGGCCAGGGCTCGCCAGATGTGCGACAAGCTGCTGGCGAATCCGGTCACCGAGGACTACTTGCTGGACATCGAGGAGGAGTGATGACCCGCGTCGCAGTGGTCCGCTTCCCCGGCAGCAATTGCGACTTCGATACCTTGCGAGCGGCCGAGCGCAGTGGCGCGGAGGCCTACTTCGTGTGGCACCGGGATGTGGACCTTCGGGGCGCCGATGTGGTCATCCTGCCGGGCGGATTCAGCTACGGCGACTACCTTCGGTCCGGGGCCATCGCACGGTTCAGCCCGATCATGCAGACGGTCAAGCAACATGCGGCGGCCGGGGGCCCGGTCCTCGGCATCTGCAACGGGTTTCAGATCCTGTGCGAGGCGCACCTGCTCCCCGGCGCAATGATGCGAAACGCCGGCCTCGCGTTCGTCTCCAAGCCGGTGGACGTTACGGTAGAGCGCACCGACACCGTATTCACCGGCGATTACGAAGCCGGCGCGCGGCTCCGGCTTCCCGTGGCCCATGGCGATGGGCGTTTCGTCGCCTTGCCCGACACGCTTCGCATGCTCGAGGCCGAGGGAAGGGTGGTACTGCGTTACGTAGCCGCCACCGAGGGATCGCCGTTCCAGCCCAACCCCAACGGCTCGGCCAATCATATCGCCGGCATCAGCAACGCCGAGGGGAATGTTGTCGGTATCATGCCGCATCCGGAGCGGGCGGCCGACCGTGTGCTCGGTCTGACCGGCGGTACCGGGGTCTTCACTTCCCTGCTGAGCTGGCATCAGGGCCAATCGAAACTGGGAGTCTCGAGCCGATGAAGCAGGACAAGCCAAGCCGGAACGAAGACGAGTATTTCGCCCGGGAAGATGCCGAGCTGCTGCGCCGGCAGAGAGCGCGGGTGAATGCCGACTCCATCGACGCGGAGCGGAAGAGTCATTTCATGAAGTGTCCGAAGGATGGCTACGATCTCGGCAGCAGAGAATATCATGGGGTCCAGATCGAGACCTGTCCGCACTGCGGCGGCATGTGGCTCGAAGCAGGCGAGCTGCAGGCGGTGGCGCACGAGGATCATCCCAGCATTCTGGGCCGGGTGCTGATCGATGCGCTCTCGGCTTTCCGGCGTAGTCCACGCCCGGCCCGAGGCAACAAACCGATCCACGGTACTGGAAACCCTTCCAGTTGAGGACACGGCAGTGACCGTTTCCGGCACGGCCAGCGCGGTCACCGAGGCAGTGTCTCTGCCCGGTGAGCCGACCGTTACTCCGGAGGTCGTGCGCGAGCACAATCTCAACGAGCTCGAGTACAGCCGGATACTGGAGCTGCTGGGCCGCACACCCACCTTTACCGAGCTGGGGGTCTTCTCGGCACTGTGGTCGGAGCATTGTTCCTACAAGCACTCCAAACCGGTCTTGAAGACGCTACCCATCTCGGGGCCGCTGGTCGTGCAAGGCCCCGGCGAGAATGCCGGCGTCCTGCGGTTGCCGGAGGGGTGGGCCGTCGCGTTCAAGATCGAGTCCCACAATCACCCCTCCGCGGTAGAACCGTATCAGGGCGCTGCGACCGGGGTCGGGGGTATTCTGCGCGACGTGTTCACTATGGGCGCCCGGCCGGTCGCACTGCTCAACAGCCTGAGGTTCGGCCCCCTGGAGCACCCCCGGAACCGCTACCTCTTTGCCGGTGTCGTCCGCGGCGTCGGCGACTACGGGAACTGCGTCGGCGTGCCCACCTTGGGCGGTGAGGTGACTTTCGCCCCCGGCTACGCCGGTAACCCACTGGTCAACGCGATGTGCGTCGGCCTTCTCCGTGAACGAGACCTCATTCGCGCGGCGGCCGAGGGTGTGGGCAACGTGCTCCTCGCCGTCGGCGCTCGTACCGGCCGCGACGGCATCCACGGCGCCAGCTTCGCGTCCGAGGAACTCTCGGAGGCGAGTGAGGGGCGACGGCCCCAGGTCCAGGTCGGCGATCCCTTTACCGAAAAGCTGTTGCTCGAGGCAAGTCTCGAGTTGATCACTTCGCGACTCATCGTCGCCATCCAGGATATGGGTGCGGCCGGTCTCACCAGCTCGTCGGCCGAGATGGCGGCTCGGGGCGGGGTCGGCGTAGAAATCGACACCGGGCTGGTGCCCACGCGCGAAGAGGGAATGACACCATACGAGATCCTGCTCTCCGAGTCACAAGAGCGGATGCTCGTGGTCGCGGAGCCTGCCCGGGTATCGGAGATCCAGGCGGTGTGCGCCAAGTGGGAGCTCAGCGCTACCGCGGTCGGTCACGTTACCGATGACGGCATCTTCCGGGTGCGCCATGAGGGGCAGACCGTTGTCGCCATTCCGGGACAGCGTCTGCTGGAGGACTGTCCGGTCTACTATCCCGCGGCGGAAGAGGGGGAGGACGCCCGGGCCCGCCGGTCGGCGCTGGACATCAGTGAGCCGGTGGTCGATCTCGAAGGTGCCCTCGAGCTGTTGCTTGACCATCCCAACATCGCCAGCAAGCGCTGGGTCTACGAACAGTACGATTCGACGGTTCAGGCCGCGACCGCGCTCCCTCCCGGCTCGGACGCGGGGGTCCTCAGAGTCAGCGGAACCGACTTCGGGCTGGCCGTGTCGGTCGACTGTAATCCCCGGCTGGTGTCGCTCGATCCGTACGAGGGCAGCAAGGCGGCGGTGGCGGAAGCGGCGCGGAACGTGGCGTGTACCGGCGCGGTACCGCTGGGAATCACCAACTGTCTCAACTTCGGAAATCCGGACCGGCCGGAGGTGTTCTTCCAGTTCCGGGAAGCCTGCCGCGGTATAGGCGATGCCTGCCGGGCCTTTGGCACACCGGTCACTGGGGGGAACGTCTCGTTTTACAATGAGAGTCCGGACGGCGCCATCGATCCCACCCCGACCATAGGAATGGTGGGCCTGCTGCCGCGGATTGAGGATCGGGTAGGGAGCTACTTCGATTCGCCCAACGATGAGATCTACATTCTGGGCGAGACCAGTGGGATCCTGGGCGGCTCCGCCTACTGGGCCGAGGTATGCGACTTCTCCGGGGGTGAGCCCCCTGCCATCGACCTCGAGGCCGAGCTCCGGCTCCAGCGATTTCTGGCGGCCGCCGCCCAACGCCGGCTGCTCCGTTCCGCGCACGACTGCTCCGAAGGGGGGCTGGCGGTCGCATTGGCCGAAGCCGTGATCGGGGGACCATATGTCCCGGGAAGTCTGGGGGCGGACCTCGACCTGACCGGCTACGCGCCCGAGGTGCCGGAAGAAGGCGTGCTCTACGGCGAAGACGGCGCCCGGGCCGTCGTCTCTTGCCGGCCGGTTTCCTCCCGCTACCTGATCGCTCTGGCCAACGAACACGGCGTTCCCGTATTCCACGCCGGCCGGGTCCAGAGCGCCGGCGCGCTGGAACTCCAGCTGGGGTCTCAGCTGTTGTCCTGGAGCACCGAAGCACTTCGTCGGATCTACTTTGACGCGATTCCCCGCCGGATGCAGCACCCCGACGTCGATCGCGCCGTGGGGGAATAGCATGTGCGGCATCATCGGCGTCTCGGGTCTCTCTGACGCGGCCCGGCTGGCGTATCTCGGCCTCTATGCGCTCCAGCATCGGGGGCAGGAGAGTGCCGGGATTGTGGCCATCGACCGGGACGGCCTTGCGCGATCGCATCGCGGTATGGGACTCGTCTCCGAGAACTTCGACGACGCGATCCTGGGAGGTCTCCCGGGTGACGTGGCGGTGGGTCACACCCGTTACTCCACGACCGGCAGCACCGTACTGGCCAACGCCCAGCCTTGCAGCGTGAACACCCGCTGTGGTCCACTTGCCATTGCCCATAACGGCAATCTGGTCAACGCCGAGGCGATCAAGCGTGACCTGGTCCAACGGGGAGCGATTTTCACCAGCTCCAGCGATACGGAAGTGCTGGTACACCTCATCGCGCGCTCCCCGGCGGATACGGCAGACGACCAGATCCGTGACGCCTTGGAGCAGGTGGACGGGGCTTATAGCCTGGTGATCACGGTCGGCCGCACCATGTACGCGGTGGTGGACAGCAGAGGGTTTCGTCCCCTGGTGATCGGACGGCTGGGGAACGGAATCGTGGTGGCTTCCGAAACCTGCGCCCTCGATCTCATCGGCGCGTCAGTCAGCTGCGAGCTCGGCCCGGGCGACTTCGTCAGGATCGAGAATGGGCATGTCACCCACCTCCCCCGGCTGGCGCCGCGCCCGGTGAGCCGGTGCGTCTTCGAGCTGGTCTACTTCGCCCGGCCGGACAGCAGCGTATTCGGCGAGTCGGTGGACCGGGTGCGCCGGGAGCTGGGCCGGCAGCTCGCCCGGGAGCAACCCGCCCCCGGCGGCGAAGTCGTCTTCAGCGTGCCCGACAGCTCCAACGCCATGGCGCTCGGCTTTTCGGAGGTGTCTGGCATCAAGCTGGAGTACGGCCTGATTCGGAATCACTACGTGGGACGCACGTTCATCAACCCGACCCAGGCGCTGAGGGTGGCCAAGGTCAAGATCAAGTTCAATCCGGTGCGCGAGGTGATTCACGGCCAGTCGGTGGTGGTGGTGGACGACAGCCTGGTGCGGGGGAATACCAGCAAGGAGCTGGTCCAGATGATCCGGGCCGCCGGCGCTCGCGAGGTGCATCTCCGGCTCGGCTCACCGCCGATCACCGGCCCCTGCCATTACGGCATCGACACGCCGACCCGCGAAGAGCTGATCGCGTCGACCCATTCGATCGAAGAGATCCGTCAATTCCTGGGAGTCGATTCGCTGGGCTACCTCTCACTCGACGGCATGCTGCAGGCCGCCGGTCGGGACACCGGATTCTGCCACGCCTGCTTTTCCGGCCACTATCCGACACCCACCCCGGACGACCCCGGACGCCGGCTCCGTCACGCCACCCCGCTCATCGCCACGCCGGCATGAGCGGCCCATACACTCAGCCGCTGGTCTACTTCTTCGGCCAGGGCCGGGCCGACGGCACCGCCGCCATGAAAGACGTGCTGGGCGGGAAGGGTGCGGGCCTGGCCGAGATGACCACCATAGGGATTCCGGTTCCGCCGGGGTTCACCATCGCCAGCAATCTCTGCATCCATTACCTCGAAAGTCACCAGTTCCCCAAGCGGCTCCAGGGGCAGGTGGAGAACGCCCTTCAGCGACTCGAGACCACCACCGGTAAGCACCTGGGCGACGGCGATAATCCATTGCTGGTTTCGGTCCGCTCGGGCGCGGCCGTATCGATGCCCGGAATGATGGAGACCATCCTGAACCTGGGGCTCAACGACGTGACGGTGGAGGGGCTGGCCACCCAAAGCGCCAATCCACGGTTCGCCTGGGATTCGTACCGCCGTTTCGTGCAGATGTACGGCAGCGTGGTCTTCGAGATCTCCAAGAAACCGTTTGAGCAGATCCTCGACGAGCACAAACAGCGGTGCCGCATCGAGCGGGATATCGACCTTCCGGTCGAGGAGATGCAAGCGATCGTGCGGCGCTTCAAGGAGCTGGTCCACTCCCAATCGGGCCGGGAGTTTCCGGTCGAGCCGGTGGATCAGCTCTGGGGTGCCATCGCCGCGGTATTCGAGAGCTGGAACACCCGGCGCGCCATCGATTACCGGAAGCTGCACGATATTCCCGATTCGATGGGAACCGCGGTCAATATCGTGTCCATGGTCTTCGGCAACCTGGGGGAGGACTCCGGCACCGGGGTCACCTTCAGCCGGGATCCCTCGACCGGCGAGCAGCGACTCTACGGCGAGTACCTTCTCAATGCCCAGGGTGAAGACGTGGTGTCGGGCAGCCGTACTCCGCTGCCGATCGGCACGATGAAGGAGCGCCTGCCCCACGCGTACCAGGAGCTCGAGCGGGTAGCGCGGACGCTGGAGCGCCATTTTCGAGACGTGCAGGACATGGAGTTCACCATCGAGCGCGGCAATCTCTACATGCTGCAGACCCGCCGGGCTCAGCGCTCGGGTCACGCGGCGGTACGGATCGCCTGTGATATGGTCGACGAAGGCCTGATCACCGAGCAGGAGGCAGTCGCTCGGATCCCTCCCAACGACCTGAACCAGCTGCTCCATCCGACGATCGATCCCAACAGCCGTCTCGACCTCCTGACCACCGGCCTGCCCGCCTCACCCGGCGCCGCGTGCGGCACCGTGGTCTTCGACGCCGACCAGGCGGAGCGGCTGGGGAAGAGCGGCCATGCGGTCATCCTGGTGCGGCGGGAGACGTCACCGGAAGACTTCCACGGCATGGTGACAGCCAAGGCGATCCTCACCGCGCGCGGAGGCATGACGTCGCACGCGGCGGTGGTTGCCCGAGGGATGGGAAAGCCGTGCGTCGCGGGGGCCCAGGCACTGCTGGTCGACGAGAAGGCAAACCGGTTTTCGGTGAACGGTCGCAGTGTTGGCGAGGGCGATTGGATTACAGTCGATGGGAGCAGCGGCAAGGTGTTCGCGGGACAGGCCGCCCTGATCGCGCCGGAGCTCAGCGGCAACTTCAATCGGGTGATGGGTTGGGCCGACCGCATCATGCAGCTGCGGGTTCGGGTAAACGCCGATACGCCGGCGGACGCGCATCGGGGGCGGGACTTCGGCGCCGAAGGAATCGGGCTCTGCCGCACGGAGCACATGTTCTTCACGGGCGACCGGCTGGTCGCCATGCGTGAAATGATCGTGGCGCAGGATGTCGAAGGCCGGAAACGGGCGCTCAGCAAGCTGCTTCCCATGCAGCGGGGCGACTTCGAAGCGATCTTCCGCGCCATGGAGGGATACCCGGTCACGATCCGCCTGCTGGATCCTCCCCTGCACGAATTCCTGCCCAAGCAACCGGACGAGATCGAAAGCCTGGCGCGGGAGCTCAAGCTGGAGCCCGCCGCCCTCAAGACCATTGTCGAGCGGCTGCACGAAGTGAACCCCATGCTGGGCCTGCGCGGCTGCCGCCTGGGGATCATCTATCCCGAGATCACTGCGATGCAGGTGAGGGCGATTTTCGAGGCGGCCTGCACCGTCGCCTTACGCAAGGGGCGGGTGATGCCGGAGGTCATGATCCCGCTCACCGCGAGCGTGGTCGAGTTCCGCAAACAGGCGCTCATCGTCAGGCAGGTGGCGGAGGAGATCTTCCGGGAGCGGCAGATCACGGTGCCTTATCTGCTGGGAACGATGATCGAGCTGCCCCGAGCGGCTCTGACGGCCGACGAGATTGCCCGGGAGGCGCAGTTCTTCTCCTTCGGTACCAACGATCTGACCCAGACTACCTGGGGACTCTCGCGCGACGACGCCGGCCGCTTTCTGCCTTTCTATCTCGAGCACGGTGTGGTAGAGGATGACCCCTTCCAGGTGCTGGATCAGGCCGGCGTGGGCAAGCTCATCGCGATGGCCTGCGAGCTCGGCCGCCGGACCCGTCCCGACCTCAAGCTGGGCATTTGCGGCGAGCACGGGGGCGAGCCTTCAGCGGTGGCCTTCTGTGACAAGCTGGGGATGAACTATGTGTCGTGTTCTCCCTTCCGGGTGCCGATCGCCCGCCTCGCAGCCGCCCAGGCGGCGCTGGCTACCCGGGGTACGATGGACCGTACCCGCGCGACCGTTTGAGTACAATGGCTGACCCCCTGGTCGGGATCGTGATGGGAAGCGACTCGGATTGGGAAGTCATGCAGCACGCTGCCCGGCGTCTGGCTGAGCTCGACGTACCGCACGAGACCCGGGTTGTGTCGGCCCACCGCACTCCCGACCTCCTTTACCGTTACGCCGAGGATGCCGCCGGCCGCGGACTCCGATGCATTATCGCGGGTGCCGGTGGCGCGGCACACCTTCCCGGCATGCTCGCCGCCAAGACCACGCTCCCGGTGCTCGGCGTCCCCATTCCCACCAAACACCTGCAGGGTCTCGATTCCTTGCTCTCCATCGTCCAGATGCCCGCCGGCATACCGGTGGCGACGTTTGCTATCGGCAGTGCCGGTGCCGGGAACGCCGGACTGTACGCCGTCGCTATCCTCGCGCTCAACGACCCGGATCTGGCCGAGCGCCTGGAGACGTTCCGCCGGACCCAGGAGCGGCGCGCCCTGGACCTGAGACTTCCGGAGCTCTCATGATCCTTCCCGGCGCCGTTGTCGGCGTCCTGGGAGGGGGCCAGCTGGGCCGGATGTTCACCCTGCAAGCACGCACCATGGGCTACGGTGTGGTCGTGCTCGATCCCGATCCCCAGAGCCCGGCCGGCGCCGTGGCCGACCGTCAGATCTGCGCCCCCTACGACGACGAGCACGCCCTGGCCGACCTGGCCGCGAGCTGCGCGGCCATCACCACCGAATTCGAGAACGTTCCGGCTGCCACACTGGACCTCCTGTCGCGCTCGTCGCTGGTGCGCCCCGCGGTCGGGGCGGTGGCGACCGCCCAGGACCGCATCCGGGAAAAGACCTTTCTCGAGAGTCATGGCATTCCCACTGCCCGGTTTCGCCCGGTGCGTGACGATCGCGAATTGAAAAAGGCTGTCGCCGAGATCGGCTTTCCCGCCTTGCTCAAGACCAGCCGGTTAGGCTACGACGGGAAAGGACAGGCGGAGGTAAAGAGCGAAGCGGACGCCCTCGCGGCCTTCACCCGATTCGGACGGGTGCCCTGCGTTCTGGAGCGGCGCCTGTCGCTCGAGGGGGAGCTCTCGGTAGTCCTGGCCCGCGGCGCGGATGGCGATGTGGCGCCGTTTCCCGTCGGCGAGAACCGGCATCGTGACGGAATCCTCGAAACCACCGTAGTGCCGGCGCGGGTGCCCGATGCGCTGAGCCGGGAGGCGAGCGACCTGGCAACCGGTCTGGCGGAAAAAATGGAGTACGTGGGTGTGCTCGGCGTGGAGCTGTTCGTAGTCGAGGGAAAGCTCCTGGTCAATGAAATGGCCCCCCGCCCCCACAACAGCGGTCATTATACGATCGATGCCTGTTCGGCCGATCAGTTCGAGCAGCAGCTCCGGGCACTGTGCGGGTTGCCGCTGGCCAAGCCCTGGTTGCTGTCCTCCGTGGCCATGATCAACCTTCTGGGTGATCTGTGGAGCGCCGGAGAGCCGAGATGGGAGGAGGCGCTCCGACGCCCCGGGGTGCGGCTGCATCTATACGGAAAAGCCGAGGCCAGACCGGGACGCAAGATGGGCCACTTGAACTGCCTGGGCACCACCCCTGACCGCGCCCTGGCAACGGCACTCGAAACTCGAGAGGCGCTTCGCCGTAGGCCTTGATGAACTCATGAGGAGAGGTGCAATGTATCTCGTCACGCTATCGGCCCTGTTGGCGCTCACTGGAGTCACCGATCCAACAGTGTTGGCGCCCGTCCTACCCCATCCTGACACGGCCTGTCCCTCCAGAAACGTTCCCCTCGAAGGACGGAAGAGTCCGCTCGATTCGCTCAGCTTCAAGGTGGCCAATCAGCCGGTGAAAGTCTGCTACGGACGGCCTTCGTCACGCGGGCGGGTCATGGTGGGTGGCAAGGACGTCCCCTACGGCAAGCTGTGGCGCACCGGCGCCAACGAGCCCACGATCTTTTTTACCACCATCCCACTCACGGTGGCGGGTATTGCCGTGACGCCAGGGGTGTATTCGCTCTACACCGTTCCGGGACGCAACGAGTGGGAGATCATCGTCAACCGCTCGATCTCGCAATGGGGCAGAGAAGACCAATACACCGATCAAGTGAAGGCGCAGGAGCTCGGCCGGGCCAAGGTGAAGAGCGAATCGGTGAGCGCACCGATCGAGACCTTTACCATCCGGGCGGAGCCGGATGGGAATAATGCGAGGCTGGTGCTGGAGTGGGAAAAGACGAGAGTAAAGATTCCGTTCAAAGCCGCGAAATGAATGCACCTATCCCCTCGATTAATCGATCGACCTCCTCTTCCGTCGTGTAGCAGGCACATCCGGCCCGCACCAAGCCATCCTTGAGTCCCAGCCGCTCCACGACTGTGGTCGCGTAGAAATCGCCGTTGGATACGAACACGGCGCGGCCGGCCAGATGCCGGGCCACCGCATCGGTGGAGCGGCCGGCTACGGTGAAGGCCACCGTGGGAGTCCGGGGCGAGGCGGGAGTAGGCCCGTAAAGCTTCACTCCATCGACAGCCGCAAGTCCGGACCAGAGCCGCTTTACCAGAGCTTGTCCCCGCGCATGCAGCTCAGTGAAGGTGTGCACCAGCCGGGTGCGAGTGGTTTCCCCGCGCCCGAGCGACGCCAGGAAACCCACCGCTGCTGCCGCCCCGACGATCCCTTCGTGATTCAGGGTTCCGGTCTCCAGCCGCTCGGGTCCGCGGTTAGGGGCGGGTGCCAGCTTGGGCACGTCGAGCGTCTCAAGCAACCCGTCGCGGACAAACATGAGGCCGATGTGGGGGCCATAGAACTTGTACGCCGAGCAGGCGAGGAAGTCACATCCGATCTGCGTGACGTCGACCAGCTGATGAGGCGCAAAGTGCACCGCGTCGACGAATGTGAGCGCTCCCACGGCCCGAGCCAGTCCAACGGCTTGACTGACATCGCTGATCGTGCCGAGTGCGTTCGATGCGGCGCCGATGGCTAGGAGACGGGGACCGGACTTCAAGAGCTCTACGAGCTTCTCCCAATCGAGCTGGCCGGTTTCCGGAACCAGCGGCACGGATCTGACCGTCACTCCCCGTTCCCGTTCCAGCGCTCGCCAGGGGGCAACGTTGGCGTGATGATCCAGGTCGGTGACGATCACGCTGTCGCCTGGTCCCCAGCCTCTGCCGAGCGCGCGGGCCAGGTGGAAGGTCAGGGTGGTCATGTTGGCCCCGAAGGAGATTTCCGAGGGCGCGGCTCCCAGGAAATCGGCCAGGGCCTGCCTGGCGTTTGCGATAAGGGCGTCGGTCTCTTCGCTGGTCGGGTAGCCCCAGTGGGTGTTGGCATTGTGGTGGAAGAGATAATCCTCCATCGCCTCGACCACCGGACGGGGGACCTGGGTGCCGCCGGGCCCATCGAAATACGCGACGGGCCGGCCACTGTGGTATCGCTCGAGCGCGGGGAAGGCCGAGCGGATCTGCCCGGTAGACAACACCATCCCGTCAGCCGTGGCAGTCAGGGTCGGAGAACTCATGCGCGGCTCCGTGGAGGATTCACGACCACATAATACCAAGAAAAAAGGGACACTCCGCCAGGAGGGTCCCGATTGATGGAGGCGCAGGGAATCGAACCCTGGTCCGAGTGAGCGTCCAGAACCGCGTCTACGTGTGTAGGCTCGACTTCTTACCGTCACTTCGAAGCGGTGTTGAGCCGACCTCTTCGAAGCCTATCTCCTTCGATCTCTCGCCAGACGCACCGGAGCGGTGCGGCCAGCCAGCCCGGATTTGCGATTCGATGGGCAGCGCCCCAGGCGGGCTCCATCCATCGAAGGAGCATAAGCGAGCGTTAGCTCAGCTTACGCAGCCATTGCCAGTTCAGTATTGGCAGTTGAATCGTTCCAAGCGGTTTAACCAGGAACCTTGGACCTGGACACGCTGCAATTCCTTCAACCGACCCGTCGAAGCCAGTCGCCCCCGGGTCCGAGAATCATAGCCGATTTAGGGGTGGGAAGAAAGGGCGGACGGGCGGACTGGCGGACGGACGGACGTGCTAAGTCGTGATGGCATATTATCATCTCACAGACACTTACGGCGAACACATAAGGTAGTTTGAGAGGTGGTCACCACGGTTGGGGATCTGAATCACATGGGGTCGTTCATCCATCCAACTGTCCATCCGTCCGCCTGTCCGCCCGCCTACCCCGCTCGCTCTACCCGGTTCCTCCCACTTCGCTTCGCCACATACAACGCCGAATCGGCCTGCGCCGGTAGATTATCGAGGCTTCGGCTCGTATCGGGGCAGGCGGCCACGCCGAACGAGGCGCTCAGTGGCCAGGTGCGTCCCCGCCAGTCCCAGGCGGTGGTGCCCAGCTTGAGCCGGATGCGTTCGGCTATGCGGGCGCCGAGATCGAGTCCGGTCTCCGGCAGCCACACGGCGAACTCCTCCCCGCCTATGCGTCCCGCCACGTCGCCGGCACGAATCTGCTCCCGGATGATGCGAGAGAAGTGCACCAGGGCGGCGTCGCCGGCCGGATGGCCCAGGGTATCGTTGAGGCTCTTGAAGCGGTCCAGGTCGGCGTAGATCAGCGCTCCCTCTTTGACGGTGATCAGCGAGAACAGCTTCTCGAAGCCAAGCCGGTTGTGAACGCCGGTCAATGGATCGATGGTCGCCTCGCGCTTGTGCTGATCGGCCAGCAGGGCGCGTGCGATCCGGGGGGCGGCGTTTCGGACGGCCTCCTCCAGCTCAGCCCGGGCGGCTCCGATCGGCTCCCGGCCGGCGGTAAGCCATACCGCGACGGCCCCCACCGCCCCATGGTCCCATTTCAGGGGCAGAAGCAGCACCGACCCGGGCCGGTTGCGGCGATCGGCCACCACCCCGCCCAATGGGTCGCCCGAGGTGACGAACGTCTCCAGCGTCCCCTGGGCGACCCGCGCCAGGTCGCTCTCGGCGGGAAGCAAAGTGCCCAGCAGCCGGCGATCACCCCGTCCGGAGACTCCGATCACGCGAATGCGCGGCGTCTTCGAATCGGGCTCGGCGGTCTTCTCCTCCGCGTTCTCATAGGCTGCGACGACAACCTGGGCATCGAGGGGGCGTTCCAGTTGATAGGCCAGCCGCAGGCCCACGCTGGCAGCCGACTCCAGCGAGGCCTCCTCCGCCTGCGCCTGTGCCAGCGCCACGATCTGGGGCCGGCGGCGCATCCCTTCCAGCAGCCGCCGAAGGTCTTCCCCCACCCCGTCGAGCCCTGCGGCCTCATAGTCGTCCGGCAGCAGCACTCCGACCGCGGCGCCGCCCTGAGCATGGAAGACCAGGGTCCCGATCTCCATGCGCTCGACCCCGCTCTGCTCCTGATCCCGAGCCCGCTCCAACCGGCGGTCCACGGCGACGATCTGCGACACCGACAAGCGTTCGGCATCGACGATCCGCTCCGCCCGGGGGCCCTCTTCGCTGGGGTCCAGCTCGGTGATCCAGAGTCCGGTGGCTCGGTGCGCCCGGCGGAGCCAATCCAGGGCGGGATCCGGCAACAGATGAGGCGCGACGCCCGCCGCGACCCGGCCGCGCTGCGGGCGGCGGCCGGCGACCCAGCCGCATAGGCCGGCTACGACTCCGACGAGGACCAGGGCCATTGGCTCGGTCATCCCTTGAGCCAGCCTCGCCGCCGGAACCAGAGGTAGATGACCAGGGTGACCAGGCCCATCCCGGCCAGCACCAGCGGGTAGCCCCACCGTTCCCGCAGCTCCGGCATGTGCAGGAAGTTCATGCCGTAGACGCCGACGATGAAGGTGAGCGGCAGAAAGAACACGGAGAAGACGGTGAGGACCCGAACCACCTCATTGGTTCGATGCGACGCTAGCGCGAGCTGGATACTGAGCAGGTTGTTCACGTCCTCCAGCAGCTCATCGGCGTAGAAGTGCATGCTCTCGACATTCTCTCGCAGATCCTGGTAGAGCGGCGCGGCTGGCTCGGAGCCCGGTACCAGCTTCTTCACCGCGTCGAGCGTATGCGACAACATCCGGCGCATGAGGGTAACCCGCCGCTTCACCAGATAGATCCGGCGGAGCAGCCCGGTAAATTCGTGCTCGCCGAACACAGTCGCCTCGAACTGGTCGATCGAGGTTTCGGCCTCCTCGAGCGGCTTCTGATATGTGGCCACCGCATCGTTGATGATCTCGATGAGGACCCGAGGCAGGAAGCTCTTGCGCCGCTCTGCTCCATCCGGCGGATTGGGGTTGCGATAGCGATCGATGATCGCGGTGAGAAACGGCTGGTCGCTCCGGTGGATGGTGATCAGGAAGTCGGCCCCGTAGAAGATGGCCACCTTGCGGGTGAGCTCGTGCAGGGTAGAACAATCGTCCTCTGCCGCCGAATCGATCGCCCGAACGATGATGAAAGTGGTAGTTCCGATTCGCTCGTACTTGGGCAGGTGCTCGGGGTCGAGCGAGTCTTCCACCGAGGTGGGGTGCAGACCGTACTTGCGGGCAGCATTTGCCAGCTCTTCCCGGGTCGGCAATACCAGGTCCACCCAGGTGAAGGGTGGGTCGGTGCTGCTGACGATGGTGCGGACCGTCATCCCCGGCAGATCCGGCTGGCCGCCGCCGCGGCGCCAAAACCATTGTCGATGTTGACCACCGTCACCCCCGCGGCGCACGAGTTGAGCATGGCAAGAAGCGCGGCCAACCCGCCGAATGACGCGCCGTACCCGATGCTGGTCGGCACCGCAATGACCGGTACGGCCACCATTCCTCCCACGACACTTGGCAGAGCTCCCTCCATGCCGGCGACGACGATAATCACGCGGGCCTGCTGCAACTGGCCGCCCGCGGCAAGGAGCCGGTGCAGTCCGGCGACCCCCACGTCGACCAGGCGATCGACGCGATGCCCGAACGCTTCCGCCACCACCGCCGCTTCTTCGGCGACCGGAAGGTCACTCGTGCCGGCAGAGGCCACGAGTATGATACCGGTATCCGGCGCCGGCGCCGCCGGCTGGGGCGAAGGAAGATGAACCGTCCGGGCGAGTGGATTCCAGATCAGGCGAGGAAATCGGGCGGCCAGGCGGGTAGCCAGCGTCTCGCTGGCGCGGGTTCCCAAAAACGAGCCGGTGACCGCCTCGAGTCGTTCGCAGATGGCGATGACCTGCTCCGCCGTCTTACCTTCGCAGAAGACGACCTCGGGGTGATCCTGGCGCAGCGCTCGGTGGTGATCGATCCGGGCGAAGGAAAGGTCCTCGTAGGGCAGATGCCGCAATCGCTCCAGCGCGGCCTTCGGCGCGAGACGACCCGCGGCTACGTCGGCCAACAGGGCTTCGAGCTGCTCGGCTTTCACGCCACCTGGGCGACGGGCTCGAGATACTCGAGGAAAATCGCTTCGGCTTCCCCGATCGATTCGATCTGAAAGAGACGTTGGCGCAGCGCGCTGGACCCGTGCAACCCCCGGGTATACCAGCCAAGGTGTTTCCGGAACTCCATGACGGTCCGCCGAGTGTCTCCCTGCAGCCGGATGGCCAGCCGGGCGTGCTCCAGCGCGACGGCGAAGCGCTCCGGCGCGTCGGGAGATGTCGCCGCATCCTTGCCCGCCAGCAAGGCCTGACCATCGCGAAACAGCCAGGGATTGCCGAACGCGCCCCGACCGATCATGGCCCCGGCACAGCCGGTGTGCCGGCGCATGCGTACGATGTCTTCTGCCGTTTCCAGATCTCCATTGCCGATGACGGGAATGTCGAGCGCCTCGGCCACCCGGGCGATCTCATCCCAATCGGCAGTCCCCGAGAACATCTGGGTACGAGTACGGGCGTGCAGGGTGAAGGCCCGAGCGCCGGCATCTTGCATGCGCAGGGCGATTGTCACGGGATCCCGTGTTTCGTCGTTCCAGCCGCTCCGGGTCTTGACCGTGACAGGGAGATGGGTGGCCCCGATGACCGCCCGGATGATGCGGTGCACCAGATCGAGGTCTCGCAGGCAACCCGACCCGCCATTCCGCTGCACCACTTTCTTTACCGGACATCCGAAGTTGATATCGATGAACTCAGGCCGATAGTGCTCGGTGATGAGGCCGGCAGCTTCGGCCATGGCATCGGGATCGGCGCCGTAGATCTGGATACCGATGGGCCGTTCGATCTCCTCGAACTCGGCACCCTCGAGCGTGGTGCGGATGCGGCGGCGAATGGCCTCCGAGGAGAGAAACTCGGACAGCACGAGATCCGCGCCCATCCGCCGGCAGATCTGGCGGAAGGGAGCCTCCGACACTCCGGCCATGGGGGCCAGAATGAGGGGGAACTCGTGCGTGGATGGGTAAGGCAACTGCATGGGGAGAAAATACTTGGCCGCACGAGGGGTGGCAATGGAAGAGGAGCCAAATTAGGTTGCCCGCGTCACCGCTCGGGCTGACTCTAGACTGCGTGGAACCAATGCAGCTCAACGACTACTTCGACGCCAACTCGATCAACCTGGCTTTGCGGGGCGGCTCCAAGGATGAGATTCTCGAGGAGCTGGTGGGCCTGCTTCGGATGGATGAGCGCTCGAGCGGGACGCTCTTGCGGGTGTTACAGCGTCGCGAGAATCTCGGATCGACCGGTGTGGGCCGCGGAATCGCCATCCCCCACTGCCGATCTTTGATGGTGACTCGCCTCCGGCTGGGCTACGGCCGGGTGCCGGCGGGAGCAGAGTTTCAGGCGATCGACGGCAAGCCGGTCTTCAACTTCTTTCTCATAGTGGCACCGCCGCTGGAGATTTCCAACCAGTACCTCCCGGTGCTCGGCAAGATCGCCCAGTTTGCCAAAGAGCCGGATGTGCCGGACCGGCTGGCCGGGCTCAAGTCGGTCGATGAGTTCCTGCGGCTTCTGGCCGAGAAAAACGTGTAGGGGGACGCACAGCTGTCCGCCCCTCCGTTTATTCCCACTCGATCGTAGCCGGTGGCTTCGAGCTCACGTCGTAAACCACCCGGTTTACCCCTTCCACTTCATTGGCAATCCGGTTGGAGACCCGGGCCAGGACCTCGGGAGGAAACGCAAACCAGTCAGCGGTCATCCCGTCCCGGCTGGTGACTGCGCGCAACGCGATCACCTGGTCGTAGGTGCGCCCATCTCCTTGTACCCCCACCGAACGAATAGGGAGCAGTACGGCAAACGCCTGCCAGATGTCATCGTAGAGTCCTGCCGCGCGGATCTCCTCTATGTACACGTGATCGGCCCGACGAAGCATCTCGAGGTTCTCGGCCGTCACATCTCCGAGGATGCGAATGGCCAGCCCGGGCCCGGGAAACGGGTGCCGGCCCACGATCTCTTCCGGCAGCCCCAGCTCGCGTCCGACCTGGCGAACCTCATCCTTGAACAGCTCCCGCAGCGGCTCCAGCAGCTGGAAAGGCAGCCGCTCGGGGAGTCCACCGACATTATGATGGGTCTTGATGGTGACCGATGGCCCCCCCAGCGGGGAGAGCGATTCGATGACATCGGGGTACAGGGTGCCCTGCACCAGAAACCCGATGTTCTTGCCGACCGACTTTGCTTCGGCCTCGAAGACATCGATGAACGTGTGCCCGATTCGACGCCGCTTCTCTTCCGGGTCGGTGATGCCCGCCAGCCTTTCGAGAAACCGGGTGCGTGCATCCACCACCCTGAGGTCGATCCCGAGATGGCGGCGGAAGGTCTGTTCCACCTGGTCCCGCTCGTGGAGCCGCAGAAGGCCGTGGTCCACGAAGATACAGGTGAGCCGGTCGCCGATGGCCCGGTGGACCAGTACCGCAGCCACCGCGGAATCGACGCCGCCGGATAATCCGCAGATCACTCGCTGCTTCGGTCCCACGAGTTCCTGAATGCGCGTTACTTCGGTTTCGATGAAGTGACCCGGCGTCCAATCCGGCGCGCAGTGGCAGATCTCGAACAGGAAGTTGTTGAGGATCTCACCCCCGCGAGGTGTGTGGGCCACCTCGGGATGGAACTGCACGCCGAAGAGTGGGCGGCGGGTATGCTCGAACGCCGCGACCGGCGAGTTGACGCTGGACGCGGTGACGCGGTACTCTGGCGGAGGCGCATCCACGTGATCGCCGTGACTCATCCAGACCGGCGTCTCTTCGCCGGATCCAAAGCCTTGAAACAGGCGGCCACCCTCGATCCGCACGTTGGCCCGGCCGTACTCCCGCCGGTTCGCGCGGACGACTTTTCCGCCGGAGAGGTGCGCCAGCAACTGCATGCCGTAACAGAGTCCCAGGACCGGCGCGCCCAGCTCCAACAGCTCGGGGTCGGCGGTGGGAACGCGCTCTCCATACACCGAATTGGGGCCGCCCGACAGAATGATTCCCTTGGGCTTCCACTCGCGAATCCAATCCACGGTGCGGGAGGGCGGGTGGATCTCGCAGTAGACGTGGGCTTCCCTCACCCGCCGCGCGATGAGCTGGGTGTACTGGGATCCGAAATCGATGATCAGGATGCCGTCGTGATGCGACTGCACCGCCACGCCACGCGTGTCATCCTGAGCCAGCCTTCCGTGGCCGCGCTCCGGCGCAGTTTTTACCACGAAGGCACGGGAACACTGCTGTTCAAGTTGCGCTCCACTTCAGGGCGACGCTCGTTCCGAGTCGAACAGATTGTCGACTTGCTCTCGGGGCCGCGCCACCCACCATTTGCCGTCATCTACGATGACTTCAGGCGGGCGGGGTCGAGAGTTGTAATTGGACGCCATCACAAAGCCATAGGCGCCTGCGCCGAGAACCGCGAGGGCGTCACCGGCGGCGAGGCCGGGCAGCATGCGGTCCAGAGCGAGAAAGTCACCGGTCTCGCAGACCGGACCGACTACGTCCGCCCGCCCGGCCGTTCGGCCGTGCTCTTCCAGCTCCACGATCTCATGGTAAGCCTGGTAGTGGCTCGGTCTCACCAGATCGTTCATTCCCGCATCCACCACGACGAACTCCTTGCCTCCCGAATGCTTGCGATACAGTACCCGGGTGAGGAGTACGCCGGCGCTGCCGACGAGGAATCGACCCGGCTCGAGATACACGGTGAGCCCGGTCGGAGACAACAACGGCAGCACCGCGGCGGCAAATTCCACCGGATCCAGCGATCGCTCCTCCGCATAGCGGATGCCCAGCCCCCCGCCGATATCGATCACCCGCAAGGTCGCTATCCCCTGCCTCCGTAACCGGGCGATCAGCTCCAGTAAGCGCCCGATTCCTTCGACGAACGGATCGGTGTCGACCAGCTGGCTGCCGAGATGCATGGCAAGCGCGGTGAGCTCGAGTCGCGGGTGCCGCAGGATGTATTCGGCCGCGGGAACGACCTGATCGAAGGGGAGGCCGAACTTGATTCCGCTCTTGCCGGTCGAGATATAAGGGTGGGTGTCCGTGGTGACCCCGGGATTTACCCGGATGCCAACCGGCACCGCCACTCCCTCGCTTTCGGCGATACTACCGAGCAGCTCGAGCTCTTCACGAGACTCTACGTTCAGGTGACCGACGCCGGCCCGGACTGCGGTCGTGAGCTCCTCGGTCGTCTTGCCCACTCCACTGAACACAATGCGGTCCGAGGTAAACCCCGCCCGTAACGCCCGGGCCAGCTCGCCGGCAGAGACGATGTCGGCGCCGGCGCCAAGGTCTCGAATGATCCGGAGCACTGCGAGATTGCTGTTGGCCTTGACCGCGTAACAGACCCGGTGGGGCACCGCTTTGAGCGCGCCGTCGAGCGCGTTGTACCGCCGGCGAATGGCCTCGGCATTGTACACAAAGACCGGGGTACCGAGCCGCGCCGCGATCTCCGACAGGGATACGCCTGACAGCAGCAGGGCACCGTTCCTGCGCTCGAGGCCGGCATCGGTGAACAGGTGGGCGGTTACCGCCCCGCTGACACGCTGCCCCACCGCTCGGCCGCTCAGTACGCCTTCGCCCACACGGCCTCGGCCAGACTGGGACGCCCGCACCACATGCAGGTGGCCGGCGCGACGGCCGAACGGAACTCCTCGTCCGGCAGGACTCGAATGGTCGCCTTGGTCTGCTCCTTGATCTCAGCCTCGCACTCGGGACGACCGCAGAAGCCGCCATACACCAATCCACCTTCGTTCTCCATCCTCGCGATGAACTGCTCCTTCGTAGCACCACGGAGGGTGGCGGCCTCTCTCCGAGCCTTGGCGGTCTCGAACAGGTCGGACTGAAATTGGTCCATCACACCGATGAGCCGCCCCGCCAGCCCGTCCATTGGCAAGCTCTCCTTCTTGCCGCCGGTTCTTCGTGCCAGCACCACCGAGGCTGACGCGACGTCGCGTGGCCCGACCTCGAGCCGCAGGGGCACGCCCCTGCCCTCCCATTCGTAGTACTTGGCGCCCGGCTTCATCCCTTCCCGGACATCCACATGGACCCGCAGCCCGGACGCCGCCAGCTCCTTGCGAAGCCGATCGGAGGCCTGAAGTACGGTGGCGCGCTCCTCACCGGTCTTATAGATGGGGACGATGACGACCTGATACTGCGCCAGCCGGGGCGGGCAGATCAGGCCGAGGTCGTCGCTGTGGGTCATGATGAGCGCCCCCACCAGACGAGTGGACACGCCCCAGGAGGTGTTCCACACGTGATCCAGATCGCCGCTCGCCGTCTGGAACGTGACCTCGAACGCGCGGGCGAAGTTCTGGCCCAGGTTGTGGCTGGTACCGGCCTGAAGCGCCTTGTTGTCCTGCATCAGCGCCTCGAGGCTGTAAGTGCGTAGGGCGCCGGCAAACCGCTCGCTGTCGGTCTTGCGGCCGGTGATGACCGGCATAGCCATCCACTCTTCCATGAAGGTCCGGTAGACCCCGAGCATGCGCCGGGCCTCCTCCTCCGCCTCGGCCTCCGTCGCGTGGGCGGTATGTCCTTCCTGCCAGAGGAACTCGGTGGTCCGGAGAAAGAGCCGGGTGCGCATCTCCCAGCGGACTACATTGGCCCACTGGTTGATCAGTAGCGGTAAGTCGCGGTAGCTCTGGATCCACTTCGCGTACATGGCGTAGATGATCGTCTCCGACGTGGGCCGGACGATCAGAGGCTCATCCAGCTCCTTGCCCCCGCCGTGGGTCACGACCGCCACCTCTGGGGCAAACCCCTCGACGTGCTCCGCTTCGCGCGCCAGATAGCTCTGAGGGATAAAGAGTGGAAAGTACGCATTCTGATGCCCGGTATCTTTGAACATCTGGTCCAGAGCCCGCTGCATCTGTTCCCAGATGGCGTACCCGTTCGGCCGGATGACCATGCATCCGCGGACCGGGCTGTAGTCGGCCAGTTGGGCCCGGGCAACGATCTCGTTGTACCAGGCGCTGAAATCGACCGCGCGGGGGGTGAGTGCTTTGTTCTCAGCCATGAAGGCGCGCCTTGATGATGTCTACAGCCGATTGCAACGCGATGGCTTCTTGCGACCCCGTCGCCAGATCCTTGAGCACAATCTCGCCCCGGGCCCGCTCATCCGGGCCGACAACCACGGCGAGGCGCGCGTTACGCGCATTGGCCAGGTTCAGTTGCTTACCCACGGTCTGCGGACTCAAGGCGTATTCCACTCTAAGGCCCCCATCTCGGAGGCGGTGCGCCAGCGAAAGCACATGAGGGAGATCGTCCCCGGTGATGAAGGCGAGAAACACATCGATACGGGATGGATTCGCGGGAGCGAGGCCCTTGTCCTTGAGCAATTCCCCCAGGACCACGTCGCCCATTCCGAAACCAACCGCGGGCAACTCCACCCCACCGACGGCATCCAGAAGTTGATCGTAGCGCCCGCCTCCGCAGATGGCCCGGAGGGTTCTGCCGGTGTCGAAGATCTCAAATACGGTTCCGGTATAGTACGCCAGTCCCCGAACCACCCCGAGATCGATCTCGACAAAGTCGGCCAACCCCATGGCGCCAAGGGCGTCAACGACCTCATCCAGATGGCGGACATCCGCATCCAGTGAGGGTTTCCTGGCCAGCACCCGCTTCAGCTTACTCATGTCTTTCACCGCGCATGCGGCATTCAGAAAGTCGACGATGTCGGGATCGACTTTCAGGTCGTGCAACCGTTCGAGATTCTTGATGTCCGTACTCCTGCCCTGCTT
>JBJMPK010000201.1:0-7985 GCA_045803245.1 Gemmatimonadales bacterium | reverse complement strand
CCCGCGGCGGTGTGGCACCCGCGCCGGCACCGAAGGCGGTATCGGAGTGAGAGTGGCCAGCGCAGCCGATACACCATCCCCACAATCCCAGTAGGGCGAGAGATCTGTGCACTTCAAGTACCTCGTGCTGATGTTGGGTTTGCTATGGGCCTGCGGGCGAGCAGGTCCCATCCCGGTTCCCCAACCGGCCCAGTTCCCCCCCCAGGCAGGCCCGCCGGAGGTGGACGTTGACGCGCTTCTCGAATCGATGCCGCTGCGCGACAAGGTCGCCCAACTGGTGATGCCCTGGGTTCCCGGCACTTACGCCGCGTTTGACGACGAAACGTTCCGGAAAATGCAGGGCTGGGTCGACTCCCTCCACGTCGGTGGTCTGATCGTTTCGGTCGGCTCGCCGTTCGACGTGGCGGCCAAGCTGAACCGGCTCCAGGAGCGCTCCCCCGTACCGCTGCTGGTCGGCTCGGATCTGGAGGCCGGCACCGCGATCCGCCTCAACGGAGGTACCCCCTTCCCTCCCAATATGGGCGTGGCCGCCACCGGGAGCGACTCGGACGCGTATGAGATCGGGCGAGTCACCGCACTCGAAGGCCGTGCCGTCGGCATTCATCTGGCCTTCGCTCCGGTCGCGGACGTGAACAACAACCCGGCCAACCCCATCATCAACGTGCGGTCGTTCGGGGAGGACCCCCACGCGGTGGGCCGTCTCGTCGCCGCCGAGATACGGGGGCTGCAAGAGCACGGGATGCTTGCCACCGCCAAACATTTTCCCGGCCAGGGAGATGCCGGTACCGACTCGCACCTGTCGCTGCCGGTAATCGTCTCGGACTGGGCTCGGCTGGATTCGATCGAGCTGGTGCCGTTCCGCAGCGCCATCACCGCGGGCGTCACCGCGATCATGTCAGGGCACATCGCGCTGCCCGGCATCGATGTCGGCCAGCTGCGTCCGGCGACAGTCGCCCCGAATATTCTCACCGGCCTCCTGCGCGACTCACTCGGCTTCCGCGGGCTGGTCATCACCGACGCCCTGAACATGGGCGGAATCGCCACGGAGTACGGGGCCGAGGCGGGGGTCCGTGCCTTCATCGCTGGCTCCGATATCCTGCTCCAACCCGCCGACCCCAAGACCGCTATCGACGCTATGGTGGCGGCTGTGGCGCGGCGAGAGATCAGCCTCGAGCGCCTCGACCGCTCGGTTCGCCGGGTGCTCCAGCTCAAGCAGAGAGTTGGCCTGTTCGTCCGGCGCACCGCCCCGCTCGACAGCATAGCCCTCATCGTGGGTCGGGCCGAGTTCCGGGAGGAAGCGCGAGAGATGGCCTCTCGTTCGGTGGTCCTGGTCAAGGACGTAAACGGGACGGTGTACGGCCTCAAGAATGCCCGTCCGCCGTTGACGCTGGTTACCTACGGCGAAGAGGACAATCGGTCGCTGGGGAATAGCCTGGCCTCCGAGCTGCGCATCCGGGGCTTTGCCGTCACTCCCTTCAAGCTCTGGCCCGCGAGCGGACCGGCCAGCTACGATTCCGCCTCTGTGGCGCTTGAGCGCAGCCCCATCGCCGTGTTTGCGGTATCCGACAAGCCGGTGGATCGACGGGGAACCATCGGGCTTCCCGATGCGGTAATCAGCCTCATTGGGACCACTGCTCGGGAGCGTCCGAGCATTTTGGTGTCATTGGGAAATCCGTACCTCATTACCGACCTCCCGGAGGTGGGCTCCTATGTCATCGGCTGGCGCTCCAACACGGTGACCGAGCAGGCCGTCGCCCGCGCGTTGGCCGGCGCCGCATCCATCACCGGCCGGCTGCCGATCTCGATTCCGCCGGATTATCACCGCGGTTGGGGCCTGCAACGGCGAGTGCCGTGACCCGCCACTGGTCACCACTGACGATGCTCATGCTGGCCTGCGCCCCTCACACTCCACCTTCCCCCACACCGGTGCCGCTCGACGTGAACCACCTGGGGCCGGCGACGGAGTTTCTCGATTCGGCAGTGGCCGCGGGTGCGGCTCCGGGCGCGGTGCTCGCGATCCTGCACGGGCACGAGCGATTCGTGTACGGCACCGGTCAGGTCGGAGCGGACCAACCCGGGCGTCCGGACGCCCAAACGATCTACGATCTCGCGTCGCTCACCAAGGTGGTCGGGCTCGTCACTGGAGCCATGTTGGCGGTGTCCGAAGGAAAGCTGGATCTGGATGCGCCGGTGCAGCGCTATATCGCCCAGTTCTCGGGGGCCGGCAAGGAGCGCGTCACTGTGCGCCTGCTGCTCGCCCACGCGAGCGGCTTGCCGGCTTGGCGGCCATTGTTCCGCGACGCTACCAGCCGGGCTGAGGTCTTTGCGATGGCCGACGCCACGCCGCTGGATTCGGCTCCCCGCCGGTCGGAGGTCTACTCCGACATCGGCGCCATTGTCCTAACCCAGATCGTTGAGACCGTGTACCACCAGCGGCTGGATTCACTGCTGGACCAAAGGGTCTTCGGCCCGCTCGGTATGAGCTCCACCGGCTACTTGCCCGAATCCGACCAGCTGGATCGCATCGCGCCCACCGAGCTGGACCCCTGGCGTGGCCGG
The DNA here is from genome assembly GCA_045803245.1 of Gemmatimonadales bacterium. Classification (GTDB taxonomy): domain Bacteria; phylum Gemmatimonadota; class Gemmatimonadetes; order Gemmatimonadales; family GWC2-71-9; genus CAVVWJ01. The sequence continues at coordinate 5,426 of JBJMPK010000201.1, read as the reverse complement.
GTATTGCGGGGCGAAGTGCATGATGAGAACGCGGCCATCATGGATGGCGTATCCGGACACGCGGGATTGTTCAGCTCGGCTGCAGATCTGCTGACATTCGCGGAGTGGCTGCTGGGAGTGTGGGCCCGCACCGCGTGTGGGCTACCCTCGCCCGCACAGCCGTGCGGGCCCACACTCCAGCAGTCCGTCCTTCGCGAATTCACCCGGAGGCAGAACCTGGCCCCTGGCTCCAGCCGGGCGCTGGGCTGGGACACTCCCGCTCCGGGAAGCAGTGCCGGCCGGCGGCTTTCATCCATGAGCTTCGGCCACACCGGATTTACCGGCACGTCGCTTTGGATCGACCCGGAGCACCAACTTGCCATCGTCTTGCTCAGCAACCGGGTCAACCCCACTCGCGACAACCCGCGGTGGAACCCGGTGCGGGCCGCGGTAGCGGATCTCGTGATGACCACCCTCTTCGAGGACGCTCAATGACGCTCGAACTCAGCGACTGGCTCATCGTCGCGCTCTACTTCCTGATATCGGCGGGGATCGCTCTGGTGTTCACCCGCAAGGCCAGTCAGTCGCTGGAGGAGTACTTCGTCTCCGGTCGGCAGCTCCCCTGGTGGCTGGCCGGTACCTCGATGGTGGCCACCACCTTCGCAGCCGACACCCCGTTGGTCGTCGCCGGACTGGTTGCCAAGTATGGGGTCGCTGGAAACTGGTTGTGGTGGAACGGTGCGCTCACCGGCATTCTCACCGTGTTCTTCTTCGCACGGCTCTGGCGGCGGGCAGGTGTCATGACGGACCTCGAGTTCGCCGAGCTGCGGTACGGCGGGAAGCCGGCCGCGGTGCTGCGCGGCTTCCGGGCACTTTATCTCGCAATACCGATCAATCTGATCATCATGGGTTGGGTAACCCTGGCCATGGTGACGGTGCTCCGGATCTCCCTCAACATCGATCCCTGGACCGCGGCCATCCTGCTGTTCGCCATCACGGCCCTCTATACCATCTTCTCGGGGCTCTGGGGAGTTGTAGTAACCGACACCTTTCAGTTCGTGGTGAAGATGGTGGGCGTCATCGTACTCGCCGTGTTCGCCGTGAAGTCGGTGGGCGGGCTGGACTCGATGGTGCGGCAGGCGTCGGCCCATTTCGGCTCCTACGAGGCGGCGTTCAGTGTGCTCCCTCCGACCGACAAGGCCTGGCTTCCGCTGTCGACGTTGATCGTGTTCCTGAGCGTGCAATGGTGGGCAGCATGGTACCCCGGCGCGGAACCGGGCGGCGGAGGCTATGTGGCGCAGCGGATTCTGGCGGCCAAGGACGAGCGTCACGGACTACTCGCCACGTTATGGTTTCAAATCGCCAATTACGCCTTGAGACCCTGGCCCTGGATTCTGGTCGGCTTCGTGGCGGTCCTGCGATATCCCAACCTGGCAAAGCCGGAGGAAGGTTACGTCAGGGTCATGGTGGATGTTCTCCCCTCGCCGATAAAGGGTCTCCTCCTCGCTACCTTCGCAGCCGCCTATATGAGCACCATCGGCACCCATCTCAACTGGGGAGCCTCCTATCTGGTCAACGACGTCTACCTGCGTTTCATCCGGCCCAACGCCAGCCGCAAAGCGCAGATCATCGCATCACGATTCGCCACCGTGACCCTGATGCTCCTCTCTCTGGTGGTGATGGCCTACCTCGAGAGTGTGGAGCAGGGCTGGAAGCTGCTGATCGGCCTGGGAGCGGGCACCGGGGCGGTGTTCATCTTGCGTTGGTACTGGTGGCGGATCAACGCCTGGTCCGAGATCAGCGCCATGCTCGCGTCATTCGTCACGTCGGTGATCCTGCACCTGTCCGGAGTGAATGCTACCGATACTTCGAGTGGGGATTACGCCTTTGCGATGTTGATCACGGTGGGCGTTACCACAGCGGTTTGGCTTACCGTTACCTACCTGACCCCACCCGAGTCCGACGCGGTGCTCGATCGTTTTTACCGGCGGGTCCGGCCCGGAGGGTTGGGTTGGCGGCCGGTGGCGCAGCGGCTCGGGTTTGGCGATGACCCGATCCCGGGAGGCGCGTTGTCCGTAGTCAATTGGGTTGCGGGGGTAGTTGCGGTGTTCACGGCCCTGTTTGGCGTCGGGGCCTTTCTCACCGGGACCCGGCTTCAAGGCGTGCTCTACAGCCTCACGGCGATCGCCGCTTTCGCGTTGATAATGCGTAATTTGCGGGCCGACGAGCGGCTCGTGGCCAGCGTTGACAGCAGCCGCGGCGCTGGCTTAGGTTTCTCCCAGTCGAAGTGAATCGTTCTGGCGCATTTACCCCCGTATGTGGGGATTCTCGAAGGAGTTAGCATGAGCGGTGTCGAGCAGCAGGCTCCCGCCACCGGGTTCTCGCTGGTCCTGACCGGCCCGGCGGCCGCAGAGGTCCAGAAGTTCATCGCCCAGGAGCAGGTGCCGGCCGAAACCGCGGGCCTTCGGGTCAGCGTTTTGCCGGGCGGGTGCTCGGGGTTCAAGTACAGCCTGAACATCGAAGAGCGGCCGTTGGAAGACGACATGGTCGCCGAGGTCAACGGGGTGCGGGTCTTCGTCGATGGATTCAGTGCTCAGTATCTCACCGGCATCACCATCGATTACGTCACGTCGATGCAGGGCTCCGGTTTCACCTTCAGCAACCCGAACGCGACCGGTGGCTGTGGTTGCGGCAGCAGCTTTACGGCCTGAAAACCGTAAGCGGTAAGCAGTGAGCGGTAAACGGGGCGGCCGAGAGAGGCATTCTCTTAAGGCCGCCCTTCTCACGTCCATCCCGCTCACCACTTACCGTTTACCGCTCACACTGTTCAACAATTCCGCTCACCGCTTACGCTTTTGAATCGACCAGACTTCATCGTCGTCGTTCTGTACTTCATCCTGACCCTGAGCGTCGGCCTCTGGGTGGCCCGGCGCCAGCGCAGTGCTGCCGACTACTTCCTCGGCGCCCGTGACCTTCCCGCTCTGGCCATCCTGCTCTCCATTGTGGCCACCGAGACCTCGGCGCTCACGGTCATCTCGGTGCCAGGCATCGGAGCCCGTGGCGATCTCACTTTTCTTCAGCTGAGCTTCGGATATCTCATTGGCCGCATCGGCGTGGCCGCCTGGCTCTTGCCCGGCTACTTCCGGGGAGACCAGGAGACGGCCTACGCCAGGTTGGAGTCTCGCTTCGGGGTCGGGACTCGACGCCTGACCTCCACTGTCTTTCTGGTTACCCGGTTCCTCGGCGATGCGGTGCGGGTCTTCGCCAGCGCCATACCACTCGCACTGGTGACCGGTTGGAACATTCCGACGTCAATCGTGGCCATGGGCGTGGTCACGATGATCTACACCTGGTTCGGCGGCTTCAAGGCGGTGGTCTGGACCGATGTTCTTCAATTGGCCGTGTACCTGGCCGGAGGCATTGGCGCCTTGCTGGTCGCCTGGAAGCTGGTGGGTAGCCCCGGGATAGCCCTGGATCTGGCACGCCAGGCCGGGAAGTTGAAGGTGATCGATCCGGCAATCGACTTCACTCGTACCTATACGCTTTTCGGCGGCCTGGTGGGTGGTGCGCTCCTGTCAGCGGCATCCCACGGTACCGACCATCTCATCGTGCAGCGGTTACTCGCCACGCGGTCGTTGCGCGACGCCCGCATCGCTCTGGTCGGATCGGGGGTGATGGTCATCCTCCAGTTTACGCTCTTCCTGCTGGTGGGCTCCGCCATCTGGGCCGCCCGTCTGGCACCGGAGAGCGTCCCGGGAGACCAGCTGTTCCCCGCTTTCGTTCTGCATCACCTTCCCACGGGACTGGCGGGACTCGTGGTCGCCGGCATCCTGGCCGCCGCGATGGGAACTCACAGCTCGGCCATAAACTCGTTGGCGTCCTCGGCAACGCACGATCTCTACGCCTCATGGACCGGACGCACCGATCCGGTGCACCTGCTCCGGGTCGGCCGCTTGCTCTCGGCGGTGTGGGCCTCCGGTCTCATCCTGGGAGCCCTCTTCTTCCACTATATGGCGAGCGGAACCGATACCCCGGTCGTGGTACTCGCCTTGTCAATCGCCTCGGTGACATACGGTCCGCTGCTCGGCACCTACATCCTTGCCGGACGGTGGCCTCGAGCCCGCGGGCGCGACGTGGTGGGCGCGGTTGCCTTCACCGTGGCCGTCATGCTCGTCGTAGTCTTTGCCCGGCGTCTCTCGGCGCACACCGATCTCGCGTGGCTGGCCCCGATAGGACGTCTGGCCTGGCCCTGGTACGTTCCGCTCGGCACCTTACTGACCGTCTTGACTGGCGCCCTGCTGAGCTATCTTCCCCACGGCACCGCAACTGCATTGGCCGCAGATGATCGCAGATGATCGCAGATTTACAACAAAAACACCCTTTAAGAATCTGCGGCTAGTTTTTCTCTCAGTGGTACTTGAATGCCCCGAATCTTGATTGGTGCAGATGTAGGTGGGAGCAAGACGGCGGTCGCCGTCTCCAAGGACGGCCAGATTGTCGGGCGGGCGGAAGGGCCGGGAGCCGCCGTTCGCCCGGGGCGGGCACTCGTCTCGGCGAGCTCTATTGCCGACGTCGTCAGGCAGGCGCTCTCCGCGGCCGGCCTTCTGCTGGGCGACATCCTCGTCGTCGGTGCGGCGGGAGCCGGACGGGAACCGGAGCAGGATGAGCTCCGAAAGGCGCTCCGGGGCGAGAACGTCGCGTCAAAGGTCGTCGTCACCACCGATATCGACATCGCTCTCACGGCTGCCTTCGCTGATGGACCGGGAATCGTCGTGAGCGCCGGCACCGGCAGCGTGGCGGTGGGACGGGACCGAACCGGCAGGCGGCACCGGATCGGCGGATACGGCTGGCAGATGGGAGACGAGGGTAGCGGCTACGCTATCGGACGCGCGTCACTCGGCGCGGTGAGCCGGGCGGTGGATGGAAGGAGCCCCAAGACAGCGTTGAGCGACCGATTGCTCGCCGCAACCCGGAGCGACAGTTACGACGAGCTGGTCCGCTGGGCCGCCACAGCCACGCCGGCCGAGGTGGCCGCTCTCGCGCCTCACGTGCTGGCGATTGCCGCCTCCGGTGACCCACTGGCACAAGGCATCGCGGACTATGCCGCGAGAGAGCTCTCCCAGCTGGCCATCTGCCTGGTACCCAAAATGGATATCACGCCGCCGGTTCCCGTGGCCGTCACCGGTGGCTTGCTTGGCGCCGGTCAGCCCCTCAGGAAAACCCTTCTCGCCAAGCTCGCCGAGGAAACCGTCTTTCGACCCAGCGACAATCCGGTCGATGCCGTTACCGGCGCGCTCAGCCTCGCGGCATCCGACACGATCTGACTCAGCTGACCCGTCCGGCCGCTCGCTTTCCCAACCGGCTATTCCGCAACCCGTAGAACAGATAAATCACCAGCCCCAGCGCCAACCATATCCCGAACCGGATCCAGGTGAGCTTGGGGAGCT
>JBJMPK010000200.1:0-5837 GCA_045803245.1 Gemmatimonadales bacterium | reverse complement strand
TGGTTTGCGGTCCGCGGTCCTGCAAAGATCGGCCCAGCCTGTCGCTCCTGAGCGCCTGGTGCTAGTTTCGGGTTCGCTATGCAGAGCAACAACCCGCCTTCCCGGGAAAGACGTTCGCCTCGGCGCGACCGGTTTATAGCAGTCGCGACGCTGTTGGCGTTCTTCGTGGCCCAGCCCTGGATCGTGTGTGCCCCACTTTGCCTTCTGCAGGGGCACGCGCAGGTCGCGAGCGTTGCACTACCTTCCCCGGATCGCGTCATCCATTGCCACTCCGACAGCGTAATGCGGAGCGAGCTCCCTAGCGCCCAGCCGCTTGGCAGCATGCTGCCGGTTGAAGTCGGTCCCCTGCTTCTACCACTCCAGATCGTTGCCGTTCGCTTCGCGTCCCCCGCCCGGGTCCACCTCCAGCACATCCCAACCGCAGATCCACCCCCTCCGCGTTCGGCCTGAACCGCGATCCATCATCAAACGCCTGAGTGCCTGATCGGCCGGAACCGGCCCGGTCTTGAGCATTCCGGTACCGTGTGATCGGCGTTCGGCCACTCGACCTTCTGGAGGAGGCTCATGAGGCGGACCTCGCAAACGTTGCTACCGGCAGCGACACTGTTGTCGCTGCTGGGCGGATTTCTCGGGAGCACACCGGCGGCGGCGCAGCAGCCGGCTGATACGCTCGATCGCGCTATCGACCTCGGAAGCCAAGCCGGGGACCTGGGCGAGATCGATCGCTTTCCGCTCCAGATCACGGGTTTTGGTGTGGGTGACTACAGCTATGCCGGCCGCACCGGCGACAACAGTTTCGCGGCCAGCAAAGTCGGCGTCGCCCTCTTCCGCGAGATCACCGACCGGGTCTACGTCTTCGGCCAGCTCACCACGGCGCTGACCCCGCCCGAGGGCGGCGGTGAGCCCGGCACCGAGGTTGAGATCGATAACCTGCTCCTGTCGGTGGTGCCGTCCGGCGCGTCCAACCTCGGGCTCAACTTCGGAAAGCTGGATCTGCCGATCGGGTTCGAGCGGGACGACGAGCCACTCAACTTCCTGGTGAGCCCGAGCTTCAACTTCGAGCTGGGCCGGCCGGTGAAGATGGTGGGACTCGATGCAAGCTGGAGAGCAAGGCCGAGCCTCGGCGTGGACGCTTTCCTCTTCAACGGGTGGGACACCGACCTCGATCCCAATCACGGGAAGAGCGCTGGCGCGCGGCTCGAGCTTGTCCCGCGGTCAGGCGTGACCCTGGGGCTGAGCGGGCTGTATGGTGTCGAAGGCGATCAGGGAGCGACCAACAACCGCTACCTGGTAAGTGTCGACTACGCGCTGCAGCCCTCCTGGGACTGGGTCTTCGCCGGCGAGGCCAACCTCGGCGGCGACCGCGACGTCCTGCCTAGCGGAGGCGACGCGACCTGGGAGGGGGGAATGCTGACCGTGCTCCACCGCTTCACCCGGCACTGGGGCCTGGCGGCGCGGGCCGAAGTGTTCCGCGACGGGGATGGCGCGCGCACCGGGGCCACCCAGACACTGGAGTCCTACAGCATCGCCCCCCTGTACTCGCTCGGTGTGGGACGGGAAGGAATCTTCGCCAACGTCCAGCACACCACGGTGCGGATTCCCCGGCTCCAGCTTCGGGGCGAGCTCCGGGTCAACCACTCGAGCGAACCATTCTTCGACACCGACGGCGGACCGGACACCTGGAACATCGAGTACCGGCTCCAGCTCGTCACCACCTTCTGAGTCGCCCATGGACCTCTACCGCTTACGCGACGCGCCCCGCACCGTCAAGCTGGCAGCGGTGCTCTTCCTGCTGGTCCTGGGGTATTCCTACGTCTTTGCCTTCCTCATGGTGAAGACCTGGAGCGGACTCACCCCGTCGCAGGTGGCGGCCACCTACGTGCCGGCGCCGGCGATGGACATAAGCGCGATGCCAGCGCAGTCCACCAGCACGGAGCAGCCACTCAACCTCGGCACGGTGCCGGAGATGAAGCACACCGTGGATACCAACCTGCTGATCCAGGACAGCCACATCCACATCATGATTTACGCCATCGTTGCCGCGCTCGAGTCACTGATCATCTTCGGCCTGGGCTGGCCCGGGTGGTTCCGGGACCTGATGATCGTCGCCGCCTTCGGTTTCGGCGCGCTCGATTTTGCCGGCCAATGGCTGATGAAGGCGCACCTCCCCGGCTTCGCCTGGCTCACGATCGCCTCGGGATGGGGGATGGCGCTGGTCTATCTCATTGTTCTGGGCGGAACGCTCCGCGCGATCGGCCCTCGCCCAACGACATGAAGGAGACATCATGCACTCTCGATACCTAGGGGCCCTGCCTCTGGCGCTGCTCCTGGCCGGCGCCCGCCATCCGACGCCGACCGTTGTTCTGGTCAAGCAGACCGACGTGATCCGCACTACGCTGGAGGACGCGAAGCAGTTCTATGTCCGAAATGTCACCATCGGGAAGGACGATTTTGCGCAGATCCGGCGGGAGGTCAAGGACTTCTCACCCGAGGATCCCAACTTGAGGTTCTACCTGGGCAAGACCGGAGCGGGACAGCTCTCGGGCGTGGTCCTCTTTCCTCAGGTGAACACGATACACGGACCGATCGAGGTAGGACTCACACTGAGTCGCGACGGCAGCATTAAGAGTGCGGTGGTCACCAAGGCCACGGTCGAGACCCGGCCCTGGGTCGAGGGAGCAACGGCGGCTGGCCTGATGAAACGTTTTCAAGGGATGCGGTACGGTGACGATGTGAACCGAGCCCTGCAGCCGCTATCACGGGGGGCGATCGGCCAGATGCCGTACTTCGAGGCCCAGGTGATCGCGGCCGCCGTATTGCAGGGGTTGGTGCTGTACCACGTGCTGTTCCACGAGGCGGCGTGATGCAAGATGCCCGAGGCGAGAGTCGAACTCGCACGAGGTTGCCCTCGGCGGATTTTGAGTCCGCTGCGTCTGCCATTCCGCCACTCGGGCTGGGGTAAAATTTCGTCGGGCATGCGCGGGGATGCAAGACACTCAGGGATTCGATACATTCCGCTCTCCTGACGCAAGGCCACATACTTGTCGGTGCAGCCACGCAACTTCCATCCCTGGCACGATCTCTCCACCGGCCCCAATCCCCCGATGGAGGTGACTGCCGTGATCGAGATCCCGACCAACGAGCGCAACAAGTATGAGCTCGACAAGAAGTCAGGAGTCTTTCGCCTCGACCGGGTGCTGCATAGCGCGGTCCATTATCCCGGCGACTACGGCTTTCTCCCCCGAACTTTGGGCGACGACGGCGACCCCCTCGACGTGCTGGTGCTGATGACGATCCCGGTGTTCACCGGCTGCCTGGTCGACGCCCGGCCCATCGGACTCTTCCACCTGGTCGATTCCGGAGTCGCCGACGAGAAGGTGCTCGCCGTTCCGCTTGGCGACCCCTACTCGGAGGGCCTCAACGATCTGGGAGACATTCCGCAGCACTATCTCAAGGAGATCGAGCATTTCTTCCGGGTCTACAAGGACCTGGAAGGCACCCACACCGAGACCCGGGGCTTCGAGGGTGCGGCCGCGGCCCAAAACGCCATCGGCCAGGCCATGTCAGCGTACCAGGACCGGTTCTCCCAATGAGCCTCACGGTTCGGGACGGGGCGGTACGTGTTCTGAGAGCTTGGAGCTCGAAGCCGGGAGTCGGGCGGTTGTCATCCTGAGCCCTTCGCTACGCTCAAGGTAAACTTTGCGAAGGAGCCGGAAGTCAAAGTTTGTCGAACGGCTGAGGTCTGGCCCCTTCGCTTCGCTCAGGGTGACAAACTCCCGACTCCTAGCTCCCGGCCCCCGACTTCGCGAGCTATCTTCTCCCGATGCGACGCCCGAGCGTCATCGCCCACCGGGGTGCCTCCGGATACGAATACGAGAATTCACGTGCCGCTTTCCGGCGGGCGGTAATGCTCGATGCGGATGGGGTGGAGCTCGATGTCCACGCCACTCGCGACGGGGGGATCGTGGTCCACCACGACGCCGACGTGCCTGGCTTCGGGTTTATCCCCGAGATGTCGCTGGCGGAGGCCCGGCAGGCGCGCATTCGGAATGGAGAATCGCTGCCGCTGCTGCACGAGGTGCTCGACCTGGTCGGAGACCGCGATGTTTATGTCGAGGTGAAGAGCCTCCCCTCCGCCAACGACGGCCACCTGCTGGCCATCCTCGAGCGGGGACCGGCTCCGAACCGATACGCGGTCCACAGCTTCGATCATCGAATCGTCTACCGGCTGGGCCAAATCTGTCCCGCCCTCCGGCGAGGCATCCTCCTGTCCGCGTATTTACAGGACTCGGTGGGAGCGATGCGGGGAGCGGGCGCCACCATGTTATGGCAGGAATGGCGCCAGGTGGATCAGGAGCTAGTCACCCAGGTCCATGAGGCAGGGGGCACGGTGATCGCCTGGACGGTAAACGAGCTGGGAGACCTCGACCGCATGGCGCGCCTGGGTGTCGACGGACTCTGCGGTAACTATCCCGACCGGATCCGAGTGGCCATCGCTCCCCGGCTGGGTGAGGCCTCCCGGGCGTGAGACCTTACACCGCTCCCGCTGTCGGCGCGGCTTCGGCGGCTTCAGCGGGGGCCGATTCGCCCCGGCGCGACTGGGCGATCTGACGCTCCAGACGGGCAATCTCGGCCTGGAGGTCGTCCATCTTCAGCAGCAGCGCATCGATCCGCCGCGGCTCGGTCTCGCCACCGCGCTCCCGCCGATGCACCATCAGGCCCAGGTCGCGGGCGACATGGTCCAGGCGGCGCCGGAGCCGAAGTAGCTCGAATTGAAGCTTTCCTTCATCGAGTGCCGCCTGGGCCTTCTTCCCGAACGCCTCGAGTTCCTGATTCAACCGGTCGAACAGCGTGGACTTCGTCATCTTGCCCTCCCTCTCGCGTGACCCGACATGACGGCTAGGCCGCCGCCGGTGTTTCAAGTTAAACAAAAAAGGGATGCGGAGTGGCTTCCGCATCCCTTCTCATCACTCGGCCGGACGGTCAGGACGCGACGGGTTCCGCCTGGGGATAGACCGAGACCTTTTTCCGGTTCTTGTCCCGGAACTCGAACTTGACGAATCCGTCGATCAGGGCAAAGAGCGTATCGTCATTGGCGCGGCGGACGTTCCGGCCGGCGTGGAACTTGGTGCCCCGCTGCCGTACCAGGATATTCCCCGCGACCACCCTCTCTCCACCATAGCGCTTCACCCCCAGATACTGGGGGTTGCTGGTGCGCCCGTTCCGGCTGGAGCCTACGCCTTTCTTATGTGCCATATGTGCCTCAGCCCAACTTCACGTCGGTGATGCGGACCTCGGTATAGCCCTGCCGGTGTCCGGTCTTGCGGCGATAGTTCTTCCGCCGCTTGAACTTGAATACGTAGATCTTGGGTTCCTTGCCGTCTCCTACCACCTCGCCCACGACCTTGGCCCCTTTGACCAGCGGTGTGCCGGCCTTGATGGTCTGTCCATCGGACGAGAGCAGCACTTCGTCGAAGGTGACCTTGGCGCCGGCCTCCGCGCTCATGAGCGGGAGCCGGAGGGTCTTCCCCTTCTCCGCCCGAAACTGTTTCCCTGCCGCGCGAAAGATCGCGTACATGCCGACATCCTGAACGAAGGGTGGTCTAACCAGCCCGTAAAAGTAGATGGGGACGTCGTTTGGTTCAAGGGGTTAGGAGGTACCTGCCGGCCCGCTTCCCAGCCACTACGCGACAGCGTACAGATCCGTCACGACCCGTCCCGCAGGCCGGCTCATCAGCCGGAACTCGTCCAGCCGCATCATGGGATCGTCCCGGAGCTCGATGTCGACCCCGGTCAGCTTGGTCAGCGACTGCAGGAGGCGAGGCTCATCTTCCAGC
>JBJMPK010000018.1:0-7377 GCA_045803245.1 Gemmatimonadales bacterium | reverse complement strand
TCGCCTCTGAAGTGAGCCGAGTGGCCCGAGAAGTGGGCACCGAAGGCAAGCTCGGCGGGCAGGCCTACGTGAAGGGCGTGGCCGGTACCTGGAAGGACCTGACCGACAACGTGAACTACATGGCGGGCAACCTGACCGCCCAGGTCCGTAACATCGCCGACGTAACGACGGCGGTCGCGAGAGGCGAGCTGAATAAGAAGATCACGGTCGATGTGCAGGGCGAGATTCTGGAGCTCAAGAACACCGTCAACACCATGGTGGACCAGCTCAATTCGTTCGCGTCCGAAGTGACCCGCGTGGCCCGAGAGGTGGGCACCGAGGGAACGCTGGGCGGGCAGGCACAGGTGACCGGGGTCGCCGGCGTCTGGAAGGACCTGACCGACAACGTGAACTCGATGGCCGCCAACCTCACCGCCCAGGTCCGTGGCATCGCGAAGGTGGTCACCGCCGTCGCCAACGGCGACCTCAAGCAACAGCTCCGGGTCGAGGTGAAGGGCGAAATTGCCACCCTGGCCGACACCATCAACTGGATGACCGAGACCCTGGCCACCTTCGCCGATCAGGTGACGAATGTGGCCCGTGAGGTCGGCATCGACGGAAAACTGGGCGGGCAAGCCCGGGTGCCGGGAGCCGCGGGAATCTGGCGTGACCTGACCGGCAACGTGAATCAGTTGGCCGCCAACCTCACCACCCAGGTCCGCGCGATCGCGGAGGTGGCCACCGCGGTTACCAAGGGAGACCTGACCCGGTCGATCGCCGTCGAAGCCCAGGGTGAAGTTGCGGAGCTCAAGGACAACATCAACGAGATGATCCGGAACCTCCGCGACACCACCCGGAAGAACATGGAGCAGGACTGGCTCAAGACCAACCTGGCCAAGTTCAGCCGGATGCTGCAGGGCCAGCGCGACCTGGCCGCGGTCTCTCAGCTCATTCTTTCCGACCTGGCGCCGCTGGTCACCGCTCACCATGGGGTGGTCTATGTGGTCGAGAGCGGCGGCGACCAGACGCGGCTCAAGCTGCTGGCCAGCTATGCCTACAAGGACCGGAAGCACGTGTCCAGCGAGTTCCGCCTGGGCGAGGGTCTGGTGGGGCAGTGTGCCGTGGAACGCCAGATGCTGCTCATCAATCAGGTGCCGGGCGACTACATCCAGATCAGCTCGGGACTGGGGGAGGCTCCTCCGCGGAACATCGTGGTGTTGCCGGTGCTCTTCGAGGGCGAGGTGAAGGCGGTGCTGGAGCTGGCCACCTTCGATCAATTCGACGAGATCCGGCTCACCTTCCTCGAGCAGCTGGCCGAGAGCATCGGTATCGTGCTCAATACCATTGAAGCCAACATGCGGACCGAGGAGCTGCTGAAGCAGTCGCAGGCGCTCACCGAAGGCCTGCAGTCACAGCAGGAAGCCCTCACCGAGACCAACAAGCGGCTGGAGCAGCAGACCCGATCGCTACAGAAGTCGGAAGACCTGCTCCGGAATCAGCAGGACGAGCTGCAGAAGACCAACCTGGAGCTGGAGGAAAAGGCTCACCTGCTGGCGGGTCAGAAGGCCGAAGTGGAACAGAAAAACATGGAAGTGGAGCAGGCTAAGGTCGCACTGGAGGAAAAGGCCGAGCAGCTGGCCCTCATCTCCAAATACAAGTCCGAGTTCCTGGCCAACATGTCGCACGAGCTCCGGACGCCGCTCAACAGCCTGTTGATCCTGTCGCAGCTCCTCACCGAAAATGCCGACGGCAATCTCACATCCAAGCAGGTTGGCTTCGCCCAGACGATTCACAGCTCCGGCTCGGACCTGCTCGACCTCATCAACGACATCCTCGACCTGTCCAAGATCGAATCGGGTACCATGGCGGTGGACATCACCACGGTCCCCTTCGCGGAAGTGCGGAAGTTCGTCGAGAGCACTTTCCGCCAGGTAGCGGACCTCAAGGGGCTCCAGTTCGAGGTCGATCTCGACGCGGCGCTGCCGCCGGCGATGCAGACCGACACCAAGCGGCTGCAGCAGGTGCTCAAGAATCTGCTGTCCAACGCGTTCAAGTTCACCGAGCGGGGCAGCGTGTCGATGCGCGCGTCGGTGGCAACGAGTGGATGGAATCCGGAGCAGGAGATCCTGAACGGTGCCAATACCGTCATCGCCTTTTCGGTAACCGACTCCGGCATCGGCATCCCCAAAGAAAAGCATGCGGTCATCTTCGAGGCGTTTCAGCAGGGCGACACCGGCACCAGCCGGAAATTCGGCGGCACCGGGCTCGGTCTCTCCATCAGCCGGCAGATCACTCGGCTGTTGGGTGGTGAGATCCAGATCCAGAGCGCGCCCGGGGTGGGGAGCACCTTCACGCTCTATCTGCCACTGATCTATCCGGCCCAACCGGTAGAGACGACGGTGGGAGATGGTGAGGGCGGGACCGCCGGGACGCTGAGTGAGCCCAAGCCGATGCTGACGGCCAGCTCGCGCGTGATGCTCGCACCGGTCGTGGACCGCGCGGTCAGCGACGACCGGGCCCAGATCGAGGAAGGCGATCGGGTCCTCCTCATCGCGGAGGACGATCCTAACTTCGCCCAGATCCTGCTCGACCTGGCGCGTGAGCGCGGCTTCAAGGGGCTGGTGGCGCAGACGGCGGATCGGGCACTCTCATTAGCCCAGGAGTACCAGCCGACCGCAGTTACCCTGGACCTGCGGCTGCCGGACGCCGACGGGTGGACCATTCTCGACCGGTTGAAGCACGATGCAGCCACGCGCCACATCCCGGTCCATATCATTTCGGTGGAGGAGAACTGGCAGCGAGGGCTCCGGCTCGGTGCGATCGACTTTCTCACCAAGCCCGCGACCAAGGAGTCTCTCTCCGACGCGCTCACTACGCTGCATGAGTTCGTCGATCGTCCGGTCAAGCGGCTTCTGGTGGTGGAGGACGATGAGGTGCAGCAGCAAAGCATTGCCGAGTTGATCGGCACTGGAGACGTGCAGACCACGGCGGTCACTACCGGGGCGGACGCTCTCGAGGCACTGCAGCGGGAGTCGTTCGATTGCATGGTACTCGACCTCGGCCTGCCCGACATGACCGGTTTCCAGCTCATTACCCGGGTGAAGGGCGAGATCGGTCTCCGGAAGCTTCCCATCATCGTGTACACGGGCAAGCAGTTGTCCAAGCGGGAAGAGGCCGAGCTCCGGCGGATGGCGGAATCGGTGGTCATCAAGGACGCCCAATCGCCTGAGCGCTTGCTGGACGAGACCTCGTTGTTCCTGCACCGGGTGACTGACCGGCTGCCGGAGTCCAAGCGGCGGATGCTGGAGCAGCTACATCGGACCGATCCCACTCTCACCGGGCGAAAGGCCCTGGTGGTCGACGACGACGTGCGCAACATCTTCGCCCTGACCACGTTCCTGGAGCGGAGTGAAATGAAGGTGATCTACGCCGAGAGCGGCCGCGACGGCATCGCCCGGCTGCAGGATACCCAAGACGTGGATGTGGTGTTGATGGACGTCATGATGCCCGAGATGGACGGCTATGAGACCATGCGCGCCATCCGGGAAATGCCCAAGTTCCGCAACCTTCCGATCATTGCCGTTACGGCGAAAGCCATGAAAGGAGACCGGGAGAAGTGCATTGAGGCCGGCGCCTCGGATTACATCGCCAAGCCGGTGGACATGGACCAGCTGTTGTCGCTGCTCAGAGTATGGCTGTACCGGTAGGCGGGCGGTCAGACGGTCAGGCGGTCGGCCGGTCAGACGCGCGGACCGGCGGACTGGTGGATGGGCCGCTGGAGTCACCGGCCGCCGGCCCAGCCGAACGCTTGTCAGAGCCAACCGACGGCCCGACCGCCCGACCGGCCGACCGGCCGACCGACGATCGCGTAAACATCCTCCTGGTCGACGATCAGCCGGCCAACCTGATTGCTCTGGAAGCAATGCTCCAGAACCTGGAGCAGAACCTGATCAAGGCCGAATCAGGCCGCGAGGCCTTGAAGTGGCTTCTGACCCATGAATGCGCGGTCATACTGCTCGACGTGAAGATGCCGGAAATGGACGGCTTCGAGACCGCGGAGCTGATCCGGCAGCGGGACAAGTCGCGGCATACTCCCATCCTTTTCCTCACCGCGGCCGACAACACTCAAAAGCAGGCAGTTCGGGGCTACGCCGTCGGCGCGGTGGACTATCTGGTCAAGCCGGTGGTCCCGGAATTCGTGCGCTCGAAGGTGGCGGTGTTCGTCGAGCTGGCCAAGAAGAACGAGCTCCTCCGCCGTCAGGCCAAGCTGCTGGCTGAAAGCGAGCAGGCGGCGCTCGAGTTGGCAGAGGCCCGAGCGGAGCTGGTGCGCGATCTGGAGCACAAGAACCGCGAGCTGGAGAGCTTCAGCTATGCGGTGTCGCACGATCTCAGGGCACCGCTCCGCCGGATCGAAAGCTTCAGTCGCGCGGTGCTGGAGAGCCAGGGCGCCCGGCTCGATGAAGCCGGCCAGCGCTTCCTCACCCGGGTGCGCGAGGCGAGCCAGCATATGTCACAGCTCATCGACGACGTGCTCTACCTCTCTCGGGTCACCCGCGCGGATTTGCGGGAGCAAGAGGTTGACCTCAGCGCCATCACCGCCATGATCCTCGGCCGCCTCCAGGAAAGCGATCCCGAGCGCACCGTCGAAGCAAAGATCCGACCCGGCGTCATCGTGAACGGCGACGGCCAGTTGCTCAAGATCGTCATGGACAATTTGCTGGAGAATGCCTGGAAGTTTACGGCCAAAGAGGCCGAAACCCGGATCGAGTTCGGGGTGAGCCACCTGGCGGGCGAAGCTACGTATTTCGTGCGCGACAACGGCGCGGGATTCGACATGACGTACGCCGACCGGCTGTTTGGCCCCTTTCAGCGACTGCATCCGCAGGGTGAGTTTCCCGGCAACGGGATCGGACTGGCAACCGTTCAGCGCATCGTTCATCGGCACGGTGGCCGGGTGTGGGCCGAAGGGCTGGTGAGGCAGGGCGCTACGTTCTACTTCACCCTGGGCCGGGGGCGGATCTAGGGCTCATCCGAAACGCGGGTACTGGCATCGCCGGCGGCTTGGGCTTGCTGCCGGGCCTTAACGACGCCGCAGGTGCCCCGCGGATGAGGCTCCGCTATAGGGCACTCTCGCGCAGGCTTATGGGTGACCAACTCCGAAGGGTCTGGCTCTATTGAGGAGGACTCTCAGTGGAAGTCGGCACCGGCCGGGCCAGTGCCTCACTGACCTTGGTCAACAGCTCGTCGCGAGTAAACGGCTTGGCGAGGAAGGGTGCTTCCAACTGGGTAACACCGTGTTGCACCAGTACCTCGGCGGGGTGGGCCGACATAAAAAGGGTGCGCTGCCCCGGCCAGCGCTTGCGAATCTCACGGGTCACCTCTACTCCATCGGCCAGCGGCATCACGACGTCCACGATGACTAGCTGAATGCCGGCACGGGCGGTCTCAAGTACCTCGATTGCCTCCTCCCCGCTTTCTGCCTCGAAGACTCGAAACCCCCACTCGCTCAAAAGCCGGTGTGCCATGCGGCGCACCGTAGCCTGGTCGTCGACCACGAGGATGCTGGGTGCACTGCGCACATCGGGTAAGCTCATGAGAAGCTCGACGTCTTTCGGTAATGGATATGGGCGATACTAGCCATATGATAGGTCAATGTATACCTGCCCATAGTGACGGGGGTCACATTTGCTCCCGCACTAATTAGTTGAAGCGGTGAGGCGCGGATAACCATCCGCGCCCCGAACCCACCCGATTATTGCGGCGACTTGGTGCTGTCGCCGGTAATAGTCCCGATGGTATCGCCCTTAGCGGTGACTGGCTGCCCCTGGTCCGGCCTGGTTGTGGTAGCGCCCTTACCCAGGGTAGAGGCACCGGTCTTGGTATTGGTGACGCCAGATTTGGTCTGATTCGCCTTGCCCGGCGTTCCGCCTGCTGCCCTGCTGCGCGCCGTGTCGGTGCTGGTCCCGCCGGCTGTGCCGGACGCCGCCCCCGTGTCTCCGGACTGTATGGGGGTGGTGTCGGTAGCGGTGCCTGCGGCCCCGCTCTGCATCGCGGCTGTGTCGCTACCAGTACCTACCGAGCCGCTGTTGGTGTCGCGCTTGTTCCCGTTGCAGCCTGCCACCACGGCAACGCAAAGGGAGCCAACGATCCATGGAGTCCATTTCATACGCTGCGCCTCTCGTGTGTCGCCGAACTGCGAACTACTCCTCGAAACCATGGCCACACACTAGCTGCCAGCCGCCCTGGTAGACGTGACGCCAATCACGCCTGGTCGATTTCGGCCTGGCGCTCTCTGCGATCCTCCAGACGCGAGCGCCGCTGATCATCCAGGGCTCCTGCGGAGAGCCGCCCCCGAAACTCGAAATGGCGGCCATCGAGCACCCGGTCCCGCACCGAGGCCGAGCCTGCGGCGGCGCCCGGGCGGAGCGCGATGACTTGGTCCGCCATCACCGCGGCTGGCTGCCATTCTCCCGGCGGGATGCCTGGATAAAGATGAGCAAAGCCGGACTTCAGGAGGGCCTGCCGGACGTCGGCTCTGACACGCCGGCCTGGCTGGACTCCAGCTCGCGACGTTTGGCTCATGGCTCGGATCCTCTATTCTTGGCCGGTTGGTAGTCTGAGATCCCGCGTCCCGTTCCGTCCTGGCCACGTGGCTCAGCACCGGAATCGCTGAGACGTGTGGAGCCCGAAGGCAGGCCTTCCGGCCGAGCGGACGCTCCCCGGAACTCGAAGTGCTCTTGACGGAGCAAGCGAGTGCCGGTGATGACCCTCGCCTTGGCGCGGTCTTGATGAATCAGGTTGGTGATGTGGCGGAGCAGATCTTCCACGGGCATCCACAAGCCCGGCTTGAGCCCGGGATAGAGCCCGGCGTGTTCCCGCTTGAGTCGCGCTTCCCGGCCGCGCTTGCCAGTCATGTCGATTCCAGGTTTTCGGTCGGCATCCGAATTGGCACGCCGAAAGCGCAGGAGCTCATCGGTAGTCTTGGACGAGGGGCCAGACGAGAGAACCAACTAGTATACCCAAACCGCGACGCCCCTGCTCTCGTGGGGAGAGCGGGGGCGCCGGATTCGGACGTTGTTACGTGAGCAACTCTTGCCTACCGCTCGCGACCTCCCCCACCACCAGAGCCGCCTTGACCGCCGCCCCACCCCCCGCCGCCGCCACCACCACCCTGACCACCCTTCTGCCCTCCGCCCTGGCCGCCGCCACCCTGGCCGCCGCCGCCCTGGCCGCCGCCGCCTTTCTGACCGCCGCCACCGCCCTGACCCCCACCACCCTGACCGCCACCTCCGCCGCCCGGACCGCCTGGACGGCCACCGCCTCCGCCGCCGCCACCCTTCTGACCACCGCCACCACCTTGCCCACCTCCACCTCCGGGACCACCTGGGCCGCGGCCAC
>JBJMPK010000199.1:0-5223 GCA_045803245.1 Gemmatimonadales bacterium | reverse complement strand
CATTTTGCCGGTACTCGTGCTCGAGCACCATGACATAGCGATCGCGGGCGGGCAGTACGTCCGGAGGGGCATCGGTGGAGTTGAGCCGCTCCAGCACCCGCTGGCGAACGTCCATCATCCGATCGAACCACTCGTCGTACGATTCGATGGGGAGCTGGTCGGCCGCATCGAGCAGCGCCGATTCCTCGAAGCGGACGATCTGTTCCAGCTCTTCCAATACCGACTCTATCTCGGCCTCCGGCCGGCGCCGCATCTCTTCGTTGGTCAATGGACTCACCAGGAGCAGAGTGCGAGCCCGTGCCTCCGCCAGGGCTTCGGTGATGGCTCGTCGGCTGGTGGCGGTGGATCCGGTGAGAGGCACGATCGTCCCTTGAACTTACGGATGCACTCAATCTCGGGAGCGGCGCGATGCGTGGTGTGATATGGGTCACCCACATTGACCCGACAATGGTCTCCGCTTCGTGCCGGAAGTAAGTTCTCCACTCGCAATCGATTCCCAAGGAGCATGATGGAGCTGCTGCGCAACGCCGATCTGTACGATCCCGAGCCAAAGGGGAACCAGCATCTGCTGGTAGCCGGAGAACGGATCGCCTGGATCGGGGCCGAAGTGCCGGACTTGCCGGCGGCGCTCGAGGTCCGGGTCCGTGATCTGGAGGGCCGCCGAGTCATTCCCGGGCTGATCGACTGCCACGTCCATCTCACCGGTGGTGGAGGCGAGGCTGGCCCCGACACCAGAGTTCCGCCGCTGGGGCTCAGCCGGCTCACGGCTGGCGGAGTTACCACCGCTATCGGCGTGCTCGGCACCGACGATGCCGTGCGCACCACCGCCGAGCTGGTGACGGTAGCGCGGGGGCTGATCCAGGAGGGGATCAGCGCGTACTGCTACACCGGCGGCTACCACGTGCCACCGGCCACAATCACCGGGAGCGTGCGACTCGATATCGTCCTCATCGACCTGATCATCGGCGTGGGCGAGGTGGCCATCAGCGACCATCGCTCCAGCCAGCCGACGGTCGATGAGCTGGCCCGGATCGCCAGCGATGCCCATGTCGCAGGACTGATGATGGGCAAAGCCGGCATTCTGCATCTGCATGTGGGCGACGGGCCGCGGGGACTGGAGCTGGTGCGGCAGACCCTGGATCGGACCGAGCTGCCGGCCCGGGTCTTCAACCCGACCCACGTGAACCGGCGTAAGGCGCTGTTTCAGGAGGCGCTCGGTCTGGCTTCCCGGGGATGCACCATCGACATCACCGCGTTCCCGGTGGAAGATGGAGACGATGCCTGGCCCGCTGCCGCGGCGCTGAGCCGTTACCTCGAGGCGGGACTCTCGCCGGAGCGGGTGACGGTAAGCTCCGATGGCGGGGGCTGCCTTCCGGTGTTCGACCCGTCGGGCCAGGTCGTCGCGATGGATGTCGGACGTCCGGGAGCGATGGCCGAGACGCTGCAGGAGCTGCTCGCCTGCGGCCAGCCGTTGGAGCGGGTGCTGCCGGCGTTCGGCCCCAACCAGGCGCGGCTGCTGCTGCTCCCGCGGAAGGGGAGACTCGCGAGGGGGGCGGATGCCGATCTGGTGGTGCTGAATGAAGAAGGCGCAGTTCGGGATGTGATGGCCCGAGGCCGCTGGCACGTTCTGGCCGGGCGGACAGTGGTCCGGGGAACCTTCGACCAACAGGAGGAAGCCGTTTGACGGAGCAGAGGGGATATATCGTGGCCGTCGGCGGCGCGGAAGAAAAGATGGGCGACGTGGCCATCCTGCGGCGCTTCGCATCGCTGTGCGGGCCGGACTGCCGGATCGCCATCATCCCGACCGCCTCGATGGTCAGCGAGACCGGAGCTCGCTACGAGGAGCTGTTCCATAGCCTCGGGGTGCGAGAGGCCAAGGCACTGCCCATCGCCACCCGGTCCGACGGCGAGCATCCGGAGTGGCTCGACCTGCTGGACCAGGTGGACGGGGTGTTTCTGACCGGCGGCAACCAGCTGCGGCTCAGCACCACGATCGGCGGAACCCAGATGGCCAAGGCGCTCCGGCGGCGAAACCGTGAGGGGATGCACGTCGCCGGAACCTCCGCCGGTGCGGCGTTCCTCTGCGAGCACATGATCGCCTTCGGCAAGGAGGGAGCCTCCCCCCGCGCCCGGATCGTGACGCTCGCCCCCGGACTGGGCCTCACCAACCAGGTGATCATCGACCAGCACTTCCGGCAACGGGACCGCCTGGGCCGGCTCCTGACTGCGCTGGCCTACAACCCCTTTGCCATCGGGATCGGCCTGGACGAGAACACCGCCGGGTTCATCGGCCCGGACGACACCCTCGAGGTGGTGGGTAGCGGGGCGTTGACGATCGTGGACCCCTCGGGTCTCGAGTTTTCGTCGATGGCGCGGGTCCGGAAGAACGACGTGGTCTGTCTCATCGGGCTCAAGTTGCACATCCTCGATCACGGGTCGACCTTCAACTTGCAGTCGCGCCTTGCCGCCGCGGCGCCGGCGCTGGCTCACCGGGTGGAGGGTGTAGAGACAGGAGACAAGGCGGCGAAGCGAGCGGGTAAGCGGTGAGCGGTGAGCGGTAAGCGGTGAGAGGTGAGAGGTGAGAGGTAAGAGGTAAGAGGTGAGAGGTGAGAGGTGAGAGGACTGGCGACTGGCGACTGGTGACCGGCGACTGGCGATCGGCGATTGGCGACTGGCGACTGGCGACTGGCGACTGGGTAACTGGAGAAGCGATGCGCATTCTCGACAAAGCGGTGTTCGTGGGGCCGAGCCTGTACGCCCACTTTCCCGTCATCCGCCTCGACATCGATCTGGGCCCGCTGGAGCAGTGTCCTTCCGGTAAGCTGGGCCGCCGCTTTACCGATCCCCTCCTGGAGGCACTGCCAGGGCTGCACGATCATACCTGCTCCTACGGCAAGCGGGGCGGCTTCGTGCGGCGGCTCACCGAAGGCGACGGCACCTGGATGGGACACATCCTGGAGCACGTCGCCATCGAGCTGCAGAACATCGCCGGCGAAACCGTCACCTTCGGCAAGACCCGATCGAGCGGACCGCCGGGCCACTATTGGGTGGTCTACCAGTACGAACAGGAAGAAGTGGGAGTTGAGGCCGGGCGGCTCGGCCTCACCCTGCTGCACTCGCTGTTGCCACCGGAGCTGCGGCCGGAGGGAGCGGTACCGCCGGGGTTCGACTTTGCGGCGGAGCGCGACGAGTTCATCCGCTTTGCCCAGCGGCGGGCGCTGGGGCCGAGCACGATGGCGCTGGTGCGGGCCGCGGAAGAACGGCGGATCCCCTGGATCCGGCTCAACGATCAGAGTCTGATCCAGTTCGGCCACGGCCGGTACCAGCAGCGGATCCAGGCCACCGTCACCAGCCGCACATCCCACATCGCGGTCGAGCTGGCCTCCGACAAGGAGGAAACCAACCGCATGCTGGGCAACCTGGGTCTGCCGGTGCCGCAGCAGCGGCTGGTGCAGCAGGCCGAGGACGCGGTGGCGGCCGCGGAGCGCATCGGATATCCGGTTGTGGTCAAGCCGTACAACGCCAACCACGGCCGCGGCATCTCGATCCACCTGACCACGGCGGAGCAGGTCCGGGCCGCCTTCGACATCGCCCGGGAGCACAGCCGGAGCGTCATCGTCGAGAGCTTCATCACCGGCGAGGACCACCGGATGCTGGTCATCAACGGCGAGCTGGTGGCGGTGGCAAAACGAGTTCCCGGTCATGTCGTGGGTGATGGGAGTCATACCGTCGAGCAGCTGGTCGAGCAGGTGAATCAGGACCCGCGGCGTGGGGTGGGCCACGAAAAGGTGCTCACCCGGTTGGTGTTCGATCACCAGGCCGAGACCCTGCTGGCGAGCAAGGGCTACACCCGGGATACCATCCCCGGCAGCGGGGAACAGGTTTTTCTACGCTCGACCGGTAATCTCTCCACCGGCGGCACCGCCACCGATATGACGGATCAGGTTCATCCGGACAACATCGAGATGGCGGTTCGCGCGGTGAAGGCGATCGGACTGGACGTCGGGGGCGTGGATTTCCTGTCGACCGATATCACCGAATCGTACAAAGACGTCGGCGGCGCCATCTGCGAGGTGAACGCCGCACCCGGTTTCCGAATGCACATGGCGCCCAGCGAAGGGACGCCGCGAGATGTCGGCGGGCGAGTCATGGAGATGCTGTTTCCGCCGGGGGCCCCGTGTCGCATCCCCATAGCGGCCATGACGGGAACCAACGGAAAGACTACCACGGCACGCATGCTGGCCCACATCCAGAAGCTGGCGGGCCATCACGTCGGCCTGACCTCCACCGACGGCGTCTACATCGACGGCCAGCGCACCGTTCCGGGGGACATGACCGGCCCGCTGGCGACGCGCATGGTACTGAGCGACCCGTCGGTGGACGTCGCCGTGCTGGAGATAGCCCGGGGCGGACTACTCCGGGCCGGCATGGGCGTGAGACACTGCGATGTGGGCGCGGTGCTCAACGTAAAGGCCGATCATCTGGGTCTTCGGGGCATCGGCACGGTGGAGCAGCTGGCGGAGGTGAAGCGGATCGTGGTGGAGGTCGCGCGCGACACCGCCATTCTCAACGCCGACGATCCGCTCTGCCTCAAGATGGCGGACTACACCGAGGCCACTCACCTGTGTTACGTGACCATGAATCCCAGTCACGAGCTGGTGAGCGAGCACATCCAGGCCGGTGGCCGCGGCGTGGTGCTGGAATCCGGCATCAAGGGGCGGATGATCACGATCTACGATCATGGGGCCCACATCCCGCTGCTCTGGACCCACCTGATTCCGGCGACGCTGGAAGGCAGGGCCACGCATAACGTGCAGAACGCCATGTTCGCGGCGGCGATGGCGTTCAGCATGGGCCTCAAGCTGGAAGACATCCGTCACGGGCTGCGGACCTTCGACACCACGTTCTTCCAGGCTCCGGGCCGGCATGGGCGTGAGACACTGCGATGTGGGCGCGGTGCTCAACGTAAAGGCCGATCATCTGGGTCTTCGGGGCATCGGGACGGTGGAGCAGCTGGCGGAAGTGAAGCGGATCGTGGTGGAGGTAGCGCGCGATACCGCCATTCTCAACGCCGACGATCCGCTCTGCCTCAAGATGGCGGACTACACCGAGGCGACTCACCTGTGCTACGTGACGATGAACTCGAGCCACGAGCTGGTGGGCGAGCACATTCAAGCCGGCGGGCGCGGCGTGGTGCTGGAGTCCGGCATCAAGGGCCGGATG
>JBJMPK010000198.1:0-4308 GCA_045803245.1 Gemmatimonadales bacterium | reverse complement strand
GACGGCGGTGCAGGAGCTGGCGTTCACGCTGGCGGACGGCATCGGCTACGTCGAGCTGGGGCGCGCGGCGGGGCTGGACGTCGACCAGTTCGCGCCGCGCCTGTCGTTCTTCTGGGACGTCCACAACGACTTCTTCGAGGAGATCGCCAAGCTCCGGGCGGCCCGGCGGATCTGGGCCCGCCACATGCGCGACCGCTACGGCGCCCGGGACCCGCGCAGCTGGAAGATGCGCTTCCACTGCCAGACCGCGGGTGTGACGCTCACGGCGCAGCAGCCGCACAACAACGTGGTGCGGGTGGCCTACCAGGCGCTCGCGGCGGTGTTGGGCGGCACTCAGTCGCTCCACACCAATGCGCTGGACGAGACGCTGGCCCTGCCGACGGAGGAATCGGTTCGGATCGCGCTCCGCACCCAGCAGATCATCGGCTACGAGACCGGTGTGCCCAATGTCGCCGACCCCCTGGGCGGGTCCTATTATGTCGAGGCGCTGACCGATGGCCTCGAGCGTGAGGCCGAAGGGCTGTTCGCCGAGATCGAGGCCCAGGGCGGGGTGGTCAAGGCAATCGAGTCCGGCTGGTTCCAGCGCCAGATTGCGCACTCATCCATGCGGTTCCAGGCCGAGCTGGAGCAGGGGCGCCGAACCATCGTGGGGGTGAACGACTTCGTGGAGGAGGCGGAGGCCCCGGTCGAGATCCTGAAAGTTGGTGACGCCGCGGAACGGACCCAACGCGATCGCATCGCCCGGATGAGGGCCCAGCGGAACCCGAGCCTGGTCGCCGAGCGCCTGGAGGCGCTGCACCGCGCCGCCGCCGAAGACCGAAACATCATACCAGCCATGCTCGACTGCGCGCGTGCGTACTGCACGCTGTACGAGATCCGGCATGTGCTCGAGGAGATCTATGGGAGCTATCGCGAGCCGGTCTTCTTTTAAAGAGCCTGCCCTGAGCCCAGCGAAGGGACGGGAGGCACGGGACGGGGTCTCTACTAATGGAAGAAGCGACCGGTTGTTGGTCGGCGAAGCGCTGGAGCGACTCACCCGGGTCCAGCCGGGGCAGCACCGGGTGGTTACCTGTTACCTCAAGCTGGAGCCCAGGGATCGGACCCGGGGGAAGTATCTCATCAAGCTGAAGAACCGGGTGAAAGCGGCGGTGCAGGGGCTTCCGCGGCTGGGGCTCGATCGGGCTGCGGCGGACGCGGTGCTCCGGGATCTGGATCGGATCCAGCAGTTTCTCAGGGCGCCGGGGAATCTCCCACCCACACAAGGACTTGCCGTCTTTGCCTGTGAAGGAATCGAGCTATTCGAGACGGTGCCCTTGCCGGTCGTGCATCGCTCCCGCCTGGCCATCAACGGAAGTCCCTTGATCCGGGAGCTGGCATCGGTGGAGGAGGAGTTTGGCCGCCTGTTGACCGTGGTGCTCGACCGCACCGCTGCCCGGTTCTTTGAGGTGACGGCGTATCAGACCAACGAGCTGCCTGGACTTCGGGCCGACAGCACCCGAGGCAAGAAGTTTCATGCCGATCAAGACGGCCGGGGTGGCTGGGGCGAGCATACCTACCACAACCGCATCCGGGAAGAGAAGCAGCGGCATTATGAGGCGATCGCGCGGGAGCTCTTCGCGATCGACCGGCGCCAGCCCGCCCACGGCATCGTGCTCGCCGGACCGGGACCGGAAGCGGGAGCAGTCGAGCCCTTCCTTCATTCATATCTCGCCGAGCGGCTGATCGGGACCGTGCGGCTCAACCCCAAAGATGTGACCCTGGCATCGGTGCATGCGGCCACACTGGCGGTACGAGAGGGTTACGAGCGTGCCTCCGAGCGCGAGCTGGTGCACGAGATGTTGGAGGGGATCGGCACCGGGTGGGGCCTGAATGGATTGCGGCCCACTCTGCGCGCGTTGTCCCGGGGGCAGGTGCGCTCGCTGTTGGTGAACGCCGATGCGAGCGAGCCGGGCTTCCGCTGCGGTGACTCCGGGCGGCTGGCGCTCACGCCCCGCGAGTGCCGCGGCGAAGGCGAGCCGATCCCGGCTCTGGATGTCGTCGACGACGCCATCGAAGAGGCCCTGCGTCAGGGAGTGGACGTAAACGTGGTCTACGAGCCCGAGGCTCGCGACGCAATCGACAGCCTGGGCGCCCTGCTCCGCTTCCGTTGATCCCCTCGCGGAGTTTGCCCTGAGCGTCGCGAAGGGCTCGGGATCTGCTTTGCGAGCCGTTCTCTTCGACGCCGGAAATACGCTGGTTTTTCTCGACTATGAGCGCATAGCCAGGGGAGTCGGCGCCGCTCTCGAGGTACCACTGACGCAGGACCAGTTGGCCCGGCACGCCGATGAGGCGGCCCGGGCGATGGAGCGGGCCGGCAGCGACCAGGAGCGCGCAACAGCCTATCTTGAAGCGCTGTTTCTGCTGGCCGGGATTCCAGCCGAGCGCATGGGCGAGGTCCGGAAGACGCTGGTCGAGATGCACGGGGAACGGCACCTCTGGTGCTTGGTGCCGGAGCAGACCAGGGATGCTCTGGACCGGCTCAAGGCGGCAGGACTCCGTCTGGCCGTGGTATCGAACAGCGAAGGCAGGGTTCAGCAGGCGCTCGAAGCAGCCCAACTCCGCGACTATTTTGACGTCGTGATCGATTCGGGACTGATCGGCATCGAGAAACCGGATCCCCGGATTTTTCACGCGGCGCTCCAGGAGCTCGGTGTCGATGCGGCGGAAGCGCTCTATGTCGGTGATCTCTACGACATCGACATCGTCGGAGCCCGGGCCGCCGGCATCGAAGCGGTACTGCTCGGTGGCGCCGGCGATCCGGCGCGGCCGTGCCGCACCACTGCCTCTATCAAAGACCTGGCCGATGCGCTCTTGGCAGGACCATCGTGAATAGACGCCCCATTCGCGTGCTGGTAGCCAAGCCCGGCCTCGACGGGCACGACCGCGGCGCCAAGGTTGTGGCTGCCGCCCTTCGGGACGCGGGGATGGAGGTGGTCTACACCGGACTGCACCAGACTCCTGAAATGATCGCCACCGCGGCGGTGCAGGAGGATGTGGACGTGGTGGGACTCTCGATCCTCTCCGGCGCGCACATGACCCTCTTTCCCCGGGTTCGCCAGCTCCTGGCCGATATGGGCCGGCCCGAGACGCTGGTGACCGGCGGCGGAATCATCCCACCCGAAGATATGAACGCGTTGCAACAGCAGGGCATCGGGCGGCTCTTCGGGCCCGGTACGCCGACCTCGGAGCTCATCGAGTACATCCAAGCGTGGGCCGCGTCTCACCTGGAGTCATGAGCCCGGCCGGTAGCCGCCTCCGCGCGCTCACCGACGAATACCGGCAGCTCGCCACCCGGCTGCAGGAAGGCGGCGGCGCGGCCCGGGTTGCCAAGATGCACCAGCAGGGGAAGCTCTCGCCCCGGGAGCGGGTGCAGCAACTGCTGGATCGCGATACGTCCTGGCTGGAGCTCGGGCTCCTGGTGGCGTACGACCGCTACGACGGGCAGGCTCCCGGCGCGGGAGTGATCACGGGTGTCGGTGTGGTGGAAGGGCGCGAGGTGGTGGTGGTCGCAAACGACGCCACGGTGAAGGCAGGCTCCTGGTGGCCGGAGACGATTCGCAAGATCCTCCGGGCCCAGGAAGTGGCGATGCGCCAGCGGATCCCCATCGTCTACCTGGTGGACAGCGCGGGGGTCAATCTCCCCTACCAGGAAGGCGTGTTCCCGGGGCAGTACGGCGCCGCCCGCATCTTCTACTACAACTCGATCATGCGCCGTTATCTCCACGTGCCCCAGATCAGCGCCGTGATGGGCAGCTGCGTGGCGGGTGGCGCGTATCTCCCGGCCCTCTCCGATGTGATCTTCATGGTCGAGGGCACCAGCTTCATGGGACTCGGCGGCCCCAACCTGGTGAAGGGCGCCACCGGCCAGACCATCGACGCCGAGAGCCTGGGCGGCGCGGTCACCCACACGGAGCTGAGCGCCGTGGCTCACTACCGGGCTGCCAACGACACCGACTGCCTCGGGCGGATCCGGGACTACGTGGGGCGTCTGCCCAGGCTGGAGGGACTGAGTCACCGGGTGCGGCCCGCCGTGGCACCGGCGCGGCCCCCAGCCGATCTCTACGATCTGCTGCCGCACGATCACCGGCTCTCCTACGACATGCGCCAGGTGCTGGCCTGCCTGATCGACGGTGGCGCCCTGGACGAGTTCCAGCCCGGCGTGGCCCGTGAGATCCTCTGCGGGCACGGTCACATCGAGGGCTGGCCCGTGGCGATCATCGCCAACCAGCGCGGCCTCATCAAAGGCCAGCCAGGCGAGCGCCCCCGGGT
>JBJMPK010000197.1:0-8397 GCA_045803245.1 Gemmatimonadales bacterium | reverse complement strand
TGGCGAGCCGGTACCTCGTAACGACTCCGAAAGTACTCCGTCTGATAGATCGAGCGGCGCCGGAGAAAGCCGGCCATGATCTCCGATCGCGAGCTCCGGTAAACCGAATCCGGTACCCAGGCATACTCCTCCCGGATCCACCGCTCGAATTGATTGAACTCGTCCGGCGTTCGTGCCAGGATCGATAGATCTATGTCGCAGAGGAGCTGGGCATCGAGTGTGTCAGGCAGGGCGACATGGCGGGTGGCGAGTACGAGTTCGGTAATACGGTGCGATGTTTCCGGCGACACCGCGGCGCCTGTCAGCGTGTCCCAGGCGAGCCGCGCGCTTCGGTCTTCGTTATCCAATGCGCCCGGGAGATGTACCGCATCGTGAAACCAGATTGCAGCCTCGACTTCATCCGGCCGATCCGCGAGGCTGCGCGTGAGATCCAGTTGAGCGAGGCAATCCCGAATATGGGCGGCGTTGTGGTAGGCCCGGGCCGGCTCGGCATACGCCCGGTTGAGTTCGATGAAGCTCGGAACGCCGGATCCCTCGGCGCCCAGCCTGGCCCAGAGCTCGGTCCAGCGCTTCCGGTCCAGCGCGCCAGACTCCGCCGGCAAATTGTCAGCCGTTCAGTACCCGAATCCCCTCGGCCTTGCCGAGCAGTGGGCCGCACCAGGCGATTTCTATTTCCAGGCGATCGATCTGCACCGCCGTCTCGGCCAGGCACTCTTCCAGCTCACGGCCACCGGTTACCGAACGCAAGGCCGCAACGACCTCACGTAACCCGGCCAGCTCATAAGCCAGGAGCTGATGGTAGCGGCGGGCTGCAGGTTGCCAGGTGGGCGCCAGGCGGCGTAACTCGGCCTTACGATCGAGGGTGTGCTCGATGGAGTGCCGTGCGGCGTAGTCTTCGGCCGCGATGCGGGGGCGTCGCCGCTCCAGCGCGGGAGCGAGGAACGTCAGCTGCCGGCGGTGCCGGATCCGGAGCTGCTCGAAGCCATCCAGCAAGCCGCGCAGGGTGAGCGCCAACGCTCGCCTCCACTGGTCGATGAGCTGCAGATGTCGAAGGAAGAGACCGAGTATACCAGGAAACCGGCTCCCGGCATAGGGGAGCGCTCGCTTGACGCTCCTCCGGCCGACTCCTACCATTCGACGACTCTTGATAATTAAAAGGTCACAGAGGCGGTTCGGTGACAGCGTCTTTCCGGGGCCAAACATGAACCGTAATCGAGACCTGTGTTCGAGAGTCTGAAAGATCGGCTGGATAGACTCTTCCGCGACCACTCCCGGCCGGATCCCCGGGCCCGGGCAGCGGCACTCCGTGAGGCGCTCCTCGAAGCCAAGGTAGGGCTGCGGGTCATGCGTGATGCCCTGGCGGCCACCGAGCGGGAGCTCGACGCTGAGCGGCAACACCTGGAAGCCGCCGAGCGGCGGGGCCGCCTGGCCGCGGAGGTTCCGGACCCGCAGACGGTCTCCCTGGCCGAGAGATTCACCATTCGTCACCGCGAGCGCGTCGGCGTGCTCGAGCGGAAGGTGGTGGTGCAGCGGGACGAGCTGTCGCTGGTGGAGCGCGAGGTGGCCGAGATGATGGCCGAGTACCGGGCGGCACGGCCGGGCAACCCCGCGGAGTCGATCGACGCCGCCTGGCGCGACCTCGAAGCGGCCGGGGCCGACCGGCCTGGACCGGGTCTGGATGATGACCCCGCTCCGGGGGCCAATGACGAGAAACGGCGGGAGCAGGCGGTCGAGGCGCAGCTGGCATTTCTCAAGAAGAAGTTCGGGAAGCAATCATGAAACGGAGCCAGCGCCTCTTGCTGCGTGTATCTGTGCTGCTCGTTTACCCGCTCACCGCTTACCGCTCACCGCTTACCGGCCAGACCCCGACCATCGCCCCCTCCCACCTCCAGAAACTCGCGCACACCTACAGCATTGTCGCCTATGACTCGGCCACCGGCGATCTCGGCGTGGCAGTGCAATCGAAGTTTCCCAACGTCGGCGGCATCGTGCCCTGGGGTCGAGCCGGCGTCGGCGCCGTGGCCACCCAGAGCCTGGGCAACACCGCCTATGGCGAGCGTGGACTCGACCTCATCGCCCAGGGCGCCACGGCTGAGGAGGCGCTCCGGATCGTGATGCGGACCGACACCATGCTCCAGGACCGCCAGGTCGGAGTGGTCGACGCCCGGGGAAACGCGGCGAGCTTCACCGGGACGTCGACGTTCGACTGGGCGGGTGGTCGGGTTGGAGCTGGCGGCGGGACTGGCGGACGGGCTGGTGGAAAGGGCGACGTCATCGTTGGTCGAGGATTCGCCGC
The DNA here is from genome assembly GCA_045803245.1 of Gemmatimonadales bacterium. Taxonomy (GTDB): domain Bacteria; phylum Gemmatimonadota; class Gemmatimonadetes; order Gemmatimonadales; family GWC2-71-9; genus CAVVWJ01. Next base: position 6,101 of record JBJMPK010000197.1, on the reverse strand, counting down.
CCAGGCGAACATCATGGTGTCCGACCAGACGGTCAAAAACCTGGCGGAGACGTTCGAGCGCACCCGAGGTAATCTGGCGGACCGGCTGATGGCGGCGCTCAAGGCCGGACAGGCCGGCGGGGGTGATAAGCGCGGCATGCAGTCGGCCGCGTTACTGGTGGTTCGAAAGAATGGCGGTTATCTCGGTGCCAACGACCGGTTCATCGACATCAGGGTATACGATGCGGCCAATCCGATCGCCGAGCTGGAGCGGCTGCTGGCGCTCCACAAGCTGCACTTCTTTCCCAGTGAGCCGAAGGATCTGGTCAGCCTCACTCCCGACATCGTCGCCCGGCTGGAGCCGATCCTCATGAGCGAACCGGTCAACCAGCCGGAGAAGTGGCTCAAGGCCCGGCAAGGAAGCGCCACGCCCGCGTTCCTCGAGGCGCTGAAGAACTTCATGTATTGGGAAAATTATGATGTGCGGGTGCGGATGGATGGGAAGATCGACAAAGTCGTATTAGACGATGTTCTTAACAAACGTAAGCGGTAAGCGGGAAGAAAAAGACCCGCTCACCGCTCACGCTGTTGCTGTTCCCGCTCACGTTTTTGGAGTTAACCGTGGCCACAGCCGCCGTCCCCCGTCCCGGGTCTCACCCCATCGAACCGGACACTCGCTTCTTCGGGCATCCCCGGGGACTGTCCACTCTCTTCTTCACCGAGATGTGGGAGCGGTTCAGTTACTACGGCATGAGGGCGATCCTGATCCTCTTCATGACCGCACCGGTCGCCGCCGGGGGGCTCGGCTTCGATACCGCGACTGCAGGCCCGATTTACGCGCTGTACGTCAGCTCCGTCTACCTGCTCTCGGTTCCCGGTGGCTGGGTGGCCGACCGGGTGCTCGGTCTCCGGCGCGCAGTGTTCGTGGGCGGCGTCATCATCATGATGGGACACATCTGCCTCGCCGTGCCATCGAATACGACGTTTTATCTCGGCCTGGCGTTGATCGCGACCGGGACCGGACTCCTTAAATCCAATGTGAGCGTGCTGGTCGGCAAGCTCTACCGCCCGAACGATGTGCGGCGGGACGCAGGCTACTCGATCTACTACATGGGCATCAATACCGGCGCGCTGATTGCCCCGATCATCACCGGCTGGCTGGCGCAGGGCGAGGCATTCAAGCGGCTGCTCGCATCGGCGGGGATCCGGCCGGACATCTCCTGGCACTGGGGCTTCGGCGCGGCAGCGGTCGGAATGTTCCTGGGCCTGGTGCAGTACGTGCTGGGCGGGAAGCATCTCTCGCCGGACGGGCTGTACCCTGTCAGACCGGCCGACCCAGCCGCAGCTGCAAAGGTGGATCGTCAGGTCCGGCTGGCTGGGCTCGTCACCGCGGGTATTCTGCTGGTTGGGGTGGCGCTGGTGCTGGGTGGCTTGGTCGGCTTCGATCCCGAGGCGATCTCTCGCAACTTCAAGTGGGTCTTGATCGCCGTCACGCTGGCGTTCTTCGCCTGGCTCTTCCTGAGTCGCGGGTGGACCAGTGAGGAGCGGAAGAGCCTGGTCGTGATAGCCGTGCTCTTCGCCGCCGCGGTGGTGTTCTGGATGGCGTACGAGCAGGCGGGCTCGACGCTCAACCTGTTCGCCGACCGGAGCACCAACAACTCAGTCTTGGGGCATGCCTTTCCGGCCAGCTGGTACCAGTCGCTGCCACCGCTTTTCATCATTCTGTTCGCGCCGATCTTCGCGACCGTCTGGGTGCGTCTCGGCAACCGGAACCCCTCGAGCCCCGCCAAGTTCGCCCTCGGCCTCTTTCTGCTGGGGCTTGGCTTTGCCGTGATGATCGGCGCCGCCTCCACCGCCGTTACCGGAGTACGGGTGAGCCCTCTGTGGCTCGTCCTCTCTTATCTGCTGCAGACCCTGGGTGAGCTGTGCCTCAGTCCGGTGGGGCTGAGTGCCATGAGCACGCTGGCCCCGGTCCGAATCGCCGGCCTGGTGATGGGAGTGTGGTTTCTGGCGTTGGCGGTCGGAAACTACCTTGCGGGGATGGCGTCCAGCTTCTACGAGACGATGCCGCTGCCCAAGCTATTCACCATCGTGACGGTGACGGCGCTGGCCACCGCCGTGGTTCTGGCGCTCATGGTAAAACCCATTCAGAGGATGTTGAAAGCCGGTCGAAGAGAGGAGGTTAAATAGGCGCTTTGCTCGACAGCTATTCTAGACTTTGACTTTAATTACGCCCCATTTCGTAGACCAGGACCTCCCCGACCTCGTCATCCTCATCGGAGGCAACCGGCCGCATTCCGACCTTCTCGGCCACGTGTACCGCCGGTGTATTCCACACCGGAGCGAGTGCCCGAACGATCCGCACCCCGGGCTGGGCAAAAGCCCACTCGACCAGCGCCTTGACCGCTTCGGTAGCGTATCCCTGGTCGGCATGCTCCGGATACATGGCGTAACCGATCAGCACCGCCCCGTCGATTTTCGGCTTTCCCCCAAAGGCGACTGATCCCAGGGCCTCGCCGTTGTCCTGGCGAATCACCAGCCAGTTCCACCAGGGTGCCTCCTCAGGAATCTGCCGCAGCCGATCCCTCACCACCGGCAATGACTCGGCCATATAGGGGGGAGGCGCTACCGGCTCCCTGAACGCGGCACCGGTGAGCTTCTTCAGAAGCGGTGCATCCCCGGCAAGCAGAGCCTGTATAGCTTCGGCGTCGAGCGGCATAAGCTCGAGCCGCGCCGTGTGCACTGAGATCTCGACCATAGTCCGTCAAGAATGCAATCGGAAAGCTGCCTTGGTAAGAGCGACTATTCGGAGCGAATTCCCGGCCGGGCTCCGGGGTCCGCCGGCACGGTCTTGAACACCTGGAACAGGTACCAGAGCGAGGGCAGCAGCACCGCTCCTCCTACGGCAAGGGCGATGAGGACCAGGCGCAGAGTGCTCTCGGGCGCCGCCGAGTTGGCAATGGTGAGGTCGGGTGGCACCAACAGAGGATACTGCGCCAGAGCCCAGCCCCAGAAGATCAGCGAGACCTGCAGTCCAACGCCGAACCGAGCGATGCGGAACCGGCGAAACCAGAGCGCCGCAAAGACAGCCAGAGCGGTGATGCCCGTCGCCAGGTGGAGCGGAAACGCCCAGGGGGAACCCATGAGGCCGGTGCGCACCAGCGGCGCGGCGGAGTGCGACAGCAGTAACACCAGAGCCGAGGCGAAGAAAACCGCGACGCCTGCCCCGAGAGCACGCCTCCGGAAATCCTCGATCAGCTGCGGGTCATGGGTCTCCAGCGTCAGAAACACGGCTGCAAGAAAGGCGAAGAGAGCCAGGGCCAGCAGTCCGACGCTGAGAGCGAAGGGGGTCAGCCAGGGTTCGACGAACTGCCGCGTGAAGCTGCCCGACGTTACCGGCGCCACTCGCCCCGATGCCACCGCGCCGATGCAGACACCCAGCAGAACTGGTGTGATCACGCTGGCGCTGGCGAAGATTCGGCCCCACCGGCGCTGCGCCGAGTCCTGCTCGTTGTCGTAGGTGCGAAAGGTGAACGCTGAGCCCCGGAGGACAATACCGACCAGCATCAGGGTCAAGGGGATATGAAGGATGGTGCCGAGCCGGGCGTACACCGGGGAGAAGCAGGTGAACGCCAGGACGATGGCCAGGATGAGCCAGACATGATTGGCCTCCCAGATGGGACCGATCGCATGGGCGATGACGGTGCGCTGGCGCTCGCGCCGGGGACCTGAGGCCAACAGGTCCCACACTCCGCCGCCGAAGTCCGCACCGCCGAAGAGCACGTAGGCATTCAGCGATAGTGCCAGGACCGCGGCGAGAATCTCGGGAAGACCGAGCTCAGGCATCGGAGGCCGGCCGATGAACGTAGACCCGGGTCCACTCGCTGGATCGGGGACTCCGGATGATCTGCCGATACAGTAGCCAAACCACGATGATCCCGAGGAAACAGTAGAGCAGGGTGAAAAGGAGAAACGGCACGATCAGTCCCGGCATGGGAGTAACCGCGTCGGCAGTGCGCAATACGTCGTAGATGATCCAGGGCTGCCGGCCCACCTCCGTCACAGTCCATCCGGCTTCGATCGCGAGGAAGCCCATTGGGCCGCCCAGCGTGATGGCCTGGAGCAACCTCCGGTTGGCGGTCACGTCCTTGCGCTTGAACACCACCCACGCCGCCCACAAAGAGACCAGCGCCAGATAGGTACCGAGCGCCACCATGATCTGAAAAGCCGCGTGTACGATGCGAACGTTGGGCCAGTTCGTCCGGGGGAAATCCTTCAGGCCTTTGACCACGGCCTCGGGATCGTGAAAGGCGAGCAGGGAGAGTCCATAAGGAATCTCGATGGCAAATCTGGTCCGGCCGGTCTCGGGGTTGGGCCAGCCGCCCAGGATGAGCGGCGCACCCGCCTGAGTCTCGAAGTGAGCCTCGGCCGCGGCGAGCTTGACCGGCTGGGTCCGGGCGACCTGTCGTGCGCTGATGTCACCGGAGATCGGCTGCAGCACCGCGGCCGGCGCGCCCAGAACCAGGGCTACGCTCAAGGCCCGGCGGTGAAAGGCGTTCTCGCGATCGAACAGCAGCAGGAAGGCGTGTATCCCCGCGACCGCGAAGCCGGTAGCGGCGTAGGCGGCCAGAGTCATATGCAGCGTCTGCTGGAATGCCGCGGAGTTCAGCATAGCCGCAATCGGATCCACGTTGATGGCCTGCCCCTGAACCAGCTCGAACCCGGCGGGTGTGTTCATCCATGAATTGGCCAGCACCACGAAGATACCGGACGCCGCGCCGCTGGCGGCCACCGCGATACCGGCCCAGAGATGCGCCCGTGGCGAGATTCGTTCCCAACCGTAGAGATACAGCCCCAGAAAGATGGCCTCGGTAAAAAAGGCAAACCCTTCCAGCGAAAACGGCATCCCGATGATGGGTCCGGCGAACTGCATGAAACGGGGCCACAGCAGCCCGAGTTCGAACGACAGCACGGTCCCCGATACGGCCCCGACCGCGAACAGGATTGCCGTCCCCTTGGCCCATCGCTTTGCCAGATCGAGATAGATCTTGTCGCTGGTCTTCTGCCACCGGCGCTCGGCGATCACCATGAGCACCGGCATGCCGATCCCCACCACGGCAAAGAGGATGTGAAAGGCGAGTGAGACCGCCATCTGGGAGCGGGCAGCAAGCAGATCGGACATGGAAAGAAGGTTTACCCGGCTGAATCTTTTCGGAAGAGCCCCCAGTAGAGCCTCATAGGGACCGGACCCGCGTTCCCTCCTCGATCATTGCTCCTGCCGTTTTTTCGTCGTGCGGGAGCGCAAAAGTTTCCCTTATGCTCGGAGGGTTTCATGTCGCAACGATTGGACGGAGTGCGCCCGCGATTCGCGAGCCTCACTCTCGCCGCGCTCCTGTCGAGCTACGGCGCGGCGGTGGCCCAGAGTGCCGGAGGCGGCGCCAAGATCCCGATCACTACCGCTTCCAGCGAAGCCAGGCAGCAGTACATCAAAGGCCGTACCCTGGCCGAGAACCTGCGGGCGCAGGACTCCCGTGAATTCCTCACCCGGGCGGCGGCGGCAGATCCCGGCATGACCTTGGCCCATTACAGTCTCGCGCTCAGCGCCCCGACCGCCAAAGATTTCTTCCAGCACCTGAAGCAGGCGGTCGCCCTGGCGGGCAAGGCGTCCGAAGGCGAGCGGCTCATGGTTCTGGGCCTGCAGGCCGGTGCCAATGCCGACACCAAGGCGCAACGTGACTATTACGAACGGCTCGCGGCTGCGTATCCCCGGGACGAGCGGGCTCACTTCCTTCTGGGGGGAGCCTATTTCGGCCAGCAGAACTATTCCCAAGCCATAGGCGAGTACGAAGAGTCGGTGGAACTGGCCCCCGACTACGCTCCCGCCCATAACCTCCTGGGCTACGCCCATCGCGCCAACGGACAGTTCGAAGAAGCGGAAAAGGCGTTCAAGAAATACATCGCCCTCATTCCCAATGACCCCAACCCGTACGACTCCTATGCCGAGCTGCTGATGAAGATGGGCCGGTTCGACGAGTCGATCGCCATGTACCGGAAGGCGCTCGCCACCGACCCTCACTTCGCCAACAGCCGCTTCGGCATCGCCAGCAATCTCATGTATCAGG
>JBJMPK010000196.1:0-6131 GCA_045803245.1 Gemmatimonadales bacterium | reverse complement strand
CGGTCAGCGGGACGTCGAAGCCGTCAACCTGCATCGCAATCTTTATGGGTAAAGCCAAGCGGGGATGACTCGACGGAATCCCGTCGTCCATCCCCGCTCACCGCTCACGCTTTTCCCTTCCCGCTCACGCTGTCCTCACACCCCACCTAAAAACGTCCCCACCGGCGCCACCAACTGATCGAACGCCAGGAACGCGCCGCCGCTGAAGTCGAAGATCCGCTGGAGTGCCTCCAGCTCCTCGGGCGCAAGCGGCAGGCCGTCGGCGCCGGTGATCACCACGCCGGTACCAACAGCCTCCGAAATGGTGGCGAACCTGGTCCCGTTCACCAGCACGTCCAGGGTGCCGCCGGTGGAGTTGTACTGGCCGGTCAGCCGGACCCAGCCGTTCTGTCCCCGCAGATCCATCGTTATGCCGGTGCTGCTCTCAAGAGTGGTAACGTTCTCCGTCAACCTGAGGTCGATCCTCAGATCGCGCTCCGGAACGGCGATCGATTCCACCAGCGTCAGGCCGGCGGCAGCGGTCAGAGTGGCGCCCAGATTGAATGTGGCTCTGGTGCTCCCGTCGGTGACGTAGCCGAGCACGGTCACCGTCCCGGCCGTCGCGGTGCTGGTCACGTTGACCCGGTAGTCCAGATAGGTGGTCCCCCCGGAGACCACGACGATCCGGGCGGATCTGGTGGTGGCGGTGCTGAAATCGGTGATGTCTACGTAGCCGGTCGGCGGAAGCGGCGGGTCGGCCGGAAGGCCGGTGAGCGGGTCGATCTCGTACAACATGAACCGCACCCCGTTGGCCGGGGCTCCGGTCTCGGTCGACACCACGTAGGTGCCTCCACTATAAATGAAGGTCTTCCCCAGGAATTCAGGTGGGATCGCGGCGACGTAGGCGCTCAAGCTTCGGTTGGCCGCGCGCGGCAGCATCCGGCTGATCCGGGCGAGGCTCCTGGCGCCCGCCGCCTCGATCTTGCCTCCGGCCGCCGGCACCACCAGTGCCGCCGCAGAACCGGAGACCAGCGGCGCGCCGCCCAGGGCGGCGTCGAACAAGAGGCTGAGAGACGAGAAGCTGGCGTAGACCGGGCTGCTGAAGGTCGCGTTCGCCGCGGCCACGTCCTCGCTTGCTCCCGCCGGGTTGAACGGGACAGTCGGCTCCGAGCTGCCGGCACATCCGATCAGGGTGACAGCCACTGCAGCTAGTGCAAGAAAAGGACGCTGGGCGAATTGCGGGACGCGCATGGGTTCCGCCTCCAAATCCGGAGCTATTGGGATATCTGGGGGAGTTTGAAGGTAGGACCGGCAACGGTTATGCCAGGCGAGTCGGGAGTCAGGAAGTCGCTTGTCACCCTGAGCGAAGCGAAGGGGCCAGACCTCAGGCTTGGACGAACGTTCGAAATTCCGGCTCCTTCGCTGCGCTCAGGATGACAAGGTTACGGTGTGTCGTACTCCCGATTCCCGCCTAGCCCCTCTCCTCCACCGGCAACCCCCGGCGCTGCCATTCCGCCCACCCGCCTACCAGGGCCCGGGCCTTGTGCCAGCCTGCTGTCCGAAGCTCTCGCGCCACCCGGGCGCTTGTGGCTTCGTCCACTCAAGCACAGTAGAGCACCACGGTCGCGTGGTGATCGAGCCCCAGCTCCCGGGCTCGGCGGACGGCATCGTCGGGCGGCAAACGGATCGCGCCGGCGGCCTTGAGGTTGTCCAGGACGTAGCTCCGGTCGGTGCGGACATCGGCCAGGATCACCGGCTCGCCCGCCTGGCGGAGCCGCTCCACCTCCTCGATCGTGATTCGCTCGGGAACCCGGTCGGCCGGGTCCGGCTCCCGAGTCACCGGAGCTGCGCTCACTGCACCGGTATCGGGCGCGGGGCCTTCGGTGCGCCGGAGGAACACCGCGATCCCGGTCCCGTGGATGACGACCGAGAGCAGGACCACGAGACAGGTGATGCTGAACAGCTGTTCGCTTCCCGGCACGCCGGCGAACACCGGCAGCAGGATCAGCAGCAGCGAGCTCAGTCCTCGAGGCCCGCCGATCCAGGCGACGATGCGGCGGTTGCGCCGGTCGAATTTATAGTGCGCGAGCACCGGCAGCAGCACCACGGTCCGGGCCACCAGTGCCAGCAGCGCGAAGATGACGGTGCGGAGGTCCGCCACCGCAAAGCCGCTCCAGATGAGCCACGCCCCGAATGCCACGAAGGTGAACAGCAGGAACATTTCGGCGGTCGCCTGGCCGTAGTCGAGGAAGCAGTCGCACAGCTCGACGTCCAGCTTGGCGATGACCACACCCGCGGCGAACGCCGCCAGGAAGCCGCTTCCGCCCACCGCTTCCGCCGCCGCATACGCGGTGAACGCGACACCGAGGGCGTAGAGCGACTCGTAGTCCCGCCTCACGCCGACCCGCTTCCGCACCTGCTCCAGCAGGGTGATGGCGACGAAGCCGGTCAGCGCACCCAGCGCGGGGCCGAGCAGGAAGAGTCCCACCGCGTGCTTTCCCAGCTCGGACGCCCCGCCCCGGGCGGTCAGCGCCAGGATGCTCAGCACCACGATCGGCAGCAACACCACGTCGTTGATCCCGCCCTCCAGCCGGAGTCCCTCGCGTACTCCCGCGGGAAGGCTGGATCGCCGGATCAGGTTCCGCAGCATGACCGGATCGGTCGAGGCCAGCGCCGCGCCCAGGATGGCGGAGGGGAGCCAGTCGAGTCCCAGCAGGAATCGCGCGAGCAGGCCTATCAGCGCGGCGGGGATCAGCGTGGCCGGGCCGAGGATCAGCAGCATCAGCAGCCGGGGCTGGCTGACGTTGCTCAGGTCGATGGTGATGGAATCGGTGAAGAGCACCAGCACCAGGCCCAGCGTCGCGATCCACTGCAGCGTGGGCGACTCCAGGGTCAGGTTCACCAGGTTGAGTCCCGCCGGCCCGAGCACGACGCCGAGCAGCAGGAAGATGGCGACCTGGGGAACCCCGGTGCGCTCGATCAGCCCGGACAGGAGCGACGAGACCAGGATCACGATGCCGATCAGCGCGAGCGCCGCGGCGAGACTTTCGGCGGACATGGGGGAAGTATGTGGGGGCTATTAGCTATTGGCTATTGGCTATTGGCCGTGGGCCGTTCCATCATAGGAGGAGTTATCTGGTCGACGGCGCAGCCAATAGTTAATAGCCAATAGCCATGATCCCTCACGAGCCCGAAGCCACCGCCCTCCTCCTCGCCACCGGCGGGCTCCTCCTCGGTGTGAGCGTGGTGTTCAGCCGGGCGTCGTCCCGCACCGGCGTCCCCATCGCGCTGCTCTTCATCCTGGTCGGCATGCTGGCCGGCTCCGAGGGGCTGGGCCACATCCCGTTCGACGACTACCGCTTCGCCTTCCGGGTGGGCACCCTCGCGCTGGCGCTGATCCTGTTCGACGGCGGGCTCAACACCCCGCTCGATTCGATCCGCCGAGTCATCGTGCCGGCCGGGGTGCTCGCGACGGTCGGCGTGGTGGGGACGGCAATACTGGTGGCGGCGGGAGCGCATCAGCTCGGGCTCGGCTGGGGCGAGGCGCTCCTGATCGGCGCGGTGGTCTCGCCCACCGACGCCGCGGCGGTGTTCGCCGTGCTCCGGGGCAGCGGGCTCCAGCTCAAGCGGCGGGTCGGCGTTACCCTGGAAGTGGAATCCGGCATCAACGATCCCGTCGCCGTCATCCTCACCACCGTGCTGACCCAGAACCTGCTCACACCCGGCTCCGCCGGCGGCTTCCGGATTCCGGCGGAGATCGCCCTGCAACTGGTGATGGGTGGCGTCGTGGGAACGGCGGCGGGATACGGCGGCAGATACCTGCTCCAGCGGCTCACCCTGCTGAGCGGCGGGCTGTATCCGGTAATGACCCTGTCGCTCGGGCTCCTGGCCTTCGGCGTCGCCACGCTGGTGCACGGCAGCGGCTTCCTCGCGGTGTATCTCGCCGGCCTGCTGCTGGGAAACGGCCCGCTGCCGTATCGGACCGGACTGCTCCGGGTGCACGACGCGCTGGCCTGGCTCAGCCAGGTGGGGATGTTCCTGATCCTCGGCCTGCTGGTGTATCCCTCGCGGCTGCTGGACGTCGCGCCGGTGGGGCTGGGTCTCGCGCTGCTCCTCGGGCTCGTGATCCGGCCGCTGGTGGTGACGCTCTGTCTCCTGCCGTTCCGCTATCCCCGGCGGGAGATGCTCTACATCGGCTGGGTGGGCCTCCGGGGCGCGGTGCCGGTGGTGCTGGCAACGTTCCCGGTGCTGGCCGGGGCGCCGGGAGCGGGCCGGCTGTTCGATCTGGTGTTCTTCATCGTGGTGGCGAGCGCACTGGTGCCGGGGGCGACGGTCGCGTGGGTCACCCGGCGGATGGGCCTCCAGAGCAAGGAGCCGCCGGCGCCCCAGGCGGTGCTGGCGATCGAGTCGCGCCAGCCGATCAAGGGCGAGCTGATGTCCTTCTATATAGATGAGGCGCTGGTGGTGAACGGGGTGGCGCTGGATGACCTGCCGTTACCGGAAGGCGCGGCGGTGACGCTGATTGTTCGGGGTAACACGCTGATCCCGCCCAAGGGCTCGGTCGCGCTCCAACCGGGCGACCACGTGCATGTCGTCGCGATGCCGGAAGATCGGGGCTTGATCCAGCTGATGTTCGGGCGGCCAGAGGAAGAATGAGTCACGTCCTGGCGGCGACGCGGGAGGTTCCGATGCGTCGTTGACGCATTTCGGCAATTCAGCTGCTCACCTGCGACAGTCCGTGGTCCGTAATTGACCCTTCGTACTACACACCGTACTCAAATACGTCAGCTCCCATCCGCATCGCCCATTCGAGCGAGGATAAGCGCGTGTGCCAAGTCACGGCGAACTCGAGACACGCGGTGACATCATGCGCACGGGTAAAAACCCGATCCTCCTTGCACCTGCGCCCATGGTAGCGCGGTGTCGCCGTGATCTGATGTGATAGCAGGCGCGCAACCCAGAGCTCGATCTGATCACGGCCATTCTAAGGAGGACGTATGCGGAACCCTTCCGTGGGTCTCACCGCCGCACTGGTCATCCTGTTCGCCTCGGCCTGTAGCGACCCCACCTCCGACACCGCGCCCGGATCGCCATCGCTGGCCAAGGGCCGGCCAGGGGTCGACTGCCAGCTTGGCTGCATCGATCCACCACCCGATACCGGTACCACGTCTCCGGTCGGCCTGTTCCTCGGCAGCGGGGTGACCGACGTCGTCTGCTTCGACGGGAGCCAGACCGACAGCGACGCCGACGGGATCTCCGACTTCTGCGAGAAGAACCTGGCGCCGGCGTTTGCGCCGCAGCTCGCGATGACCAAGGGATCCGATAACCTGGGCCGGGAGCCCCACATCGCGGTGAGAAAGCTGGGGACTGCGCCCAAGGCGCGCATCATGTACATGCTGTCGTACTACGTCGATCGGGGGCCGGTCACCTCCTGGTGCAATAGCAACGTGGGCGGCGCGTACGATCCCGAGACCTGGAGAGCGGCGTGCGAGGGCCACGACGGCGACTCGGAGTGGATCACCCTCGACGTCTACTACGACCGGTCGACCCAGCGCTGGATCGTGGAGGCGGCTACCCTTTCCCAGCATACCGGATACAAGACGTACAGCCGAACCACAAGAGAGTATCCTGCGCTTGAATATCCCGGCACCAAGGGCGGTTACCCGCGGGTCTACGTCGCCTACCAGAAGCACGCCAACTATCCATCTGACGCGGCCTGCGACGCCGGCTCGATCATGGGCACCGACACCTGCCAGGCCGACCTGTTCGAGCGGGTCGTGGCGGGAGACAACGTGAACGTCCGGAGCCGGGCAGCCCACACGGCGGCGCAGGACTGCTGGCCCAGCACCAATCCGATCTATTCCAGCAACGGGATCAAGGAGTGCTATTGGACCTTCAAGAAGTTCCTGGGCTGGCACGTGGGATACACTGGCACCGGCTCCGAGTACACTGACAAGCTGAGGACCATGGGCTTCTGATTGGTTGCAACACCGTAGCGCCGGCGCTACTGCCTCTCACGTGGGCACGAAAGTTCGAATACTTCACCGGAGCTGTATTACTCACTGAAGGCGGTGCCCGCACGCCATGCAAAGGTTCGACTACCAGCGGCCATTGCTCAGGCCGGCGTAACCGCCCTGCACCACAACCCAGGT
>JBJMPK010000017.1:0-5169 GCA_045803245.1 Gemmatimonadales bacterium | reverse complement strand
TACCAGCTGGCGAAACGGTACCCCTTTGGCCACCAGGTAGTTTCGCACCGCTTCGGCGCGGAGCGAGGAGATGCGCATGTTGTCCGCCGGGGTCCCCGAGTCATCGGTGTGGCCTCCGATCTCGACCACGAGGCTGGGAGTCGCCAGAAGCACCTTGGCGACCGAATCGAGCTCGACGTACGATCCCGACTGCAGCCGGGCGCTTCCGGGATCGAAGGTCACCCCCTCCAGCACCAGCGCGGGTCCTCCCGGCAGATCAAAGCTCCGGGTCGGCGCCGGACGAGGCGATGGGGCGGGGCTGGGCCTCAGGTTGGAGCTGGTGTCGGCCGGTGCCGGTGTGGCGGCGCCTCGCCCGGGGGATTGGCCGGCAACGCAGCCGTAGGCGTTGACGTTGGCTCCTATCGGCGTACGGGGGCAGCGATCCAGGCCATCGAGCACGCCGTCGCTGTCCTCGTCCCCCGGGCAGCCCAGTGCATCCACCGTGGCGCCCTTCGGGGTATCGGAGCAGCGGTCAAGGCCATCGGCGATCGAGTCACCGTCACTGTCCTTGGGACACCCGCGGGCATCGACCAGCACGCCTTCGGGAGTGTCGGGACACTTATCGACTCCATCCGCGATGTTGTCCCCGTCGGTATCCCGGGGGCACCCGCTCGCATCTACCGTGGCGCCGACCGCCGTGTTGGGGCAGCGGTCTACGCCGTTGGCCACGCCGTCGTTGTCGCTGTCCGCGGGACAGCCCGAGCGGTCCACCTGGGCTCCTTCCGGCGTGTCGGCGCAACGATCCCGGTTATTCAGAATCCCGTCGTGGTCGCTGTCGGGAATGGGTTTGCTGCCCAGCATGAGGCTCAGACCCAGGTTGAGCCCGTAGTTTGAGAAGTTGATCGACCGCTTTACCCCACCGGTCGTGCTGGTGCCATGATTGCGATAGATCAGACCCTCGGCGCGTCCCATCAACAGGGGGGTGAAAGCCATCCGAAATCCGAGGCCGCCGAGAAACATCGTGGTGGTCCCGCAAATGGTTCGGCCGGAGCCGGCGCAGGAGCCGCCTTCACCGTAGCGAGTTCCCCCGAAGCCCACCTTGGCGTAGGCCCAGCTTTTCTCTCCCAGCAGCAGGTTGTAAAGCACCGAGCCAGAGCCCGTCTTGACGCCCACGCCGACGCTACCTATGTGCGTATCCGGATTGGAGGTGGAACCTTCCGCCTCGATGGAGAAGTTGGCCGGCAGCCAGACTCCGAGACGCAACAATGCGCCCGGCGACCCACCGAGGTCGGTGGAATCGCCGAAGGACTGATAGATGGCCGCAGCGCCCGCCTCGAAGAGATATCGACGCTCCTGCGCCTGGGCCGTTCGCAGCGAACACGCCACTAACACAAGAGCGCCCAGGAGCCGCAGCACCCGGGCCTGTCCCCCTGCGGGGAATCGGTAGGTCAGCATGGCTCAAATAGATACGGTGGCGCGTAAGGACTGACAAGGATGGCCGTCACACTGAGCAGATCCCCTTGGCATCTACTCCTGCCGCCGCTACGATTCGCGGCGTCCCGCTGTAGCCAGGAAGAGACGGTGATAATCGTGCAAGTGACCATCCAGTACTGCGTGGTGTGAAACTATGAACCTCGAGCCGCCAGGCTGGCGGCTGAGTTGAAGCAGGTCTACCCCGAAGTCGAGGTGCGGCTGGTCCAGTCATCGGGAGGACTCTTCGAGGTGACGGTGGACGGCACGCTAGTGTTTTCCAAGAAGGCCACCCGTCGGCATGCCGAGCCCGGGGAAGTCCTTAAGGCCATCCAGCAGATGAGAGGTGGAAAGTGACCCATGCGCATTGCCATCTCCACCGGAGGGGGTGACGCCCCCGGACTGAATGCCGTCATCCGGGCCGTGGTGCTCTCGGCGCAGCATCGGGGATGGCAGTGCTATGGTATCCAGCGTGGCTACGAAGGCCTGCTCACCTTCAATGGTGTGGTGCCGCTCGGTCCGGCTCAAGTCCGCGGCATAACTCACCTGGGCGGCACCATTCTCGGTACCACCAACCGAGGGAATCCTTTCCGCTACGTCACCCGTGATGCCGACGGCAAGGAACTCGAGGTCGACCGGTCCGATGATCTCGTGGCCGCCTTCCGGGCCAGCGGATTCGACGCGCTGGTGTCGATCGGCGGAGATGGCAGTCTCCAGATCTCCCATGAGCTGTGGAAGAAGGGTCTGCCGGTGGTGTGTGTACCGAAGACCATCGACAACGACGTGAGCGGCACCCAGCGCTCCTTCGGGTTCGATACCGCCGTCAGCACGGCCACCGAGGCGATCGACCGCCTGCACTCGACGGCGGAGAGCCATGACCGCGTGTTGGTGGTCGAGGTGATGGGACGGTATGCCGGCTGGATAGCGCTCTATAGCGGATTGTCAGGCAGCGCCGATGTCATCCTGCTGCCCGAGATCCCGTTCAATATCGAGAAGGTCTGCGCCAAGATTCGGAGCCGGGAAGCGGCCGGCCGGCGGTTCAGCATCGTGGTAGTGGCGGAGGGCGCGCGCTCGATCGACGGCAACGTCGAGCTGGTGGAGCGGCGGGGAGTGGGGACGGTTGACCGGCTCGGTGGCATCGGCAGCAAAGTGGCGCGAGCGATAGAGGCCTACACCGGGAAGGAAACCCGCACTCTGGTCCTGGGTCACCTGCAACGCGGCGGCTCACCCACGACCTACGACCGCCTGCTGGCCCTGCGCTTTGGCGCCGCAGCAGTCAGGGCCATAGCCGATGGCGCCTTCGGCGTGATGGTGGGACTCCAGGGTCCGGGGATCGAGCAGGTACCGCTGGAAGAAGTCGTCGGTAAGTCGAAGAACGTGCCGCTCGATTCCGACACGATTGCAACCGCGCGCGAGCTGGGGATCAGCTTGGGGGATTAGCGGTTTGCAAACTACTTCACCACGAAGGCACGAAGGACACGAAGGTCACTAAGACTTATCCGAATCGCGAAACACGGTTGCCCGCCACAATAAACAGAACCACAAGCAGACAACGCTAGAGTGATAATTGACGAATGAAGCCTGTTCTTCGTAACCTTCGTGTCCTTCGTGCCTTTGTGGTAAAGTAGTTCCGATGCGTGCCTATCCCGAAAGCCCCGCCCACGACACTAGGGACGTTCTCCACGGCGAAGAAATCGCTGACCCATATCGCTGGTTGGAGGACGGCGATACCGCAGAAACCCGTGACTGGACCGAACGGCAGAACCAGCTCACCCAGACATATCTCTCGTCGTTCCCCGGTCGAGAGCGGATCCGGTCGCGCCTGGAAAAACTGCTCGCCATCGGCGTCCTCGGCGTCCCCACGCCGGTTCGGGGCCGCTACTTCTACCTCCGCCGCGATGGGCAGCAGAATCAGCCGGTGCTCTATTGGCGCCAGGGCGAAAGAGGTAAGGACCGGGTAGCGGTGGATGCGAACGCGCTAAGTGAAGCCGGTACTACTGCCCTCGACTGGTACTATCCCAGCGTAGACGGTCGCTTCCTGGCCTATGGAGTCTCCGAGAACGGGAGCGAGGAGAGTGTGCTCCACCTCCTCGAAGTGGACTCTGGCAGGCACTTGCCCGACCGCATCTCCCGGATGCGGGCAGCAGCTCTGGCGTGGCTGCCCGACGCCACCGGCTTTTATTACACCCGGTATCCCGCCCCGCACGAGGTTCCGGCGGGCGAAGAGCACTACCACCGCGCCGTGTATTTTCACCGCCTGGGCAGTGAGCCCGCCCGCGACCCTCCCGTCTACCGGCCGGAGCAGAAGGAGTATTGGCCGGGCGTGAGCCTCTCGCCGGATGGACGCTGGCTGCTCATCGAGGTGGCCCGCACCTTCGATCAAACCGACATCTATATCCAGGACCTCGCCTCGCAGGGACCGCTGATCCCCGTGGTGGAGAACCTGACCGCTTCCTTCGAGGGTGAAATAGTTCCCGGCCGGCTCTTCCTGCGCACCAACCTGGACGCCTCGACCTACCGGCTGTACTCCGTGGACCCGGAGCATCCCGAGCGTGAAATGTGGCGCGAGGTTGTCAGGCCGAGGCCCGATGCGGTGCTGGAGAGCGCGCGGGTGGTCGGAGACCGACTGGCGTTGACGTACCTCGAGCAAGCATCCTCCCGCTTGCGACTTATCGATCTCGAAGGCGGTTCAGCGCAGGATGTACCGCTCCCGGCCTTGGGTAGTCTCCTCGGGCTCGGCGCTGAATGGAACGGATCCGAAGTCTTCTACGGCTTTTCCTCTTACACCGTCCCGCCCAGCGTATATCGCATCGATCTCACCACCGGCAGCGCAGCCCTTTGGAGGCGGGTCGAAGCGGACGTGGATCCGACCCGCTTCGAGGTAGAACAGGTGACCTATCCATCCCGGGATGGGACTTCCGTCTCCATGTTTCTGGTGCACCGGGCCGGGATGCCCCGGGATGGTCAAAACCCGACGTATCTCACCGGCTATGGCGGATTCAACATCAGCATGACCCCGGCCTTTTCCCGCTCGTTGCTCCTCTGGCTCGAACGGGGCGGGCTGGTGGCTGTCCCCAACATCCGCGGTGGCGGAGAATACGGGGAGGGCTGGCACCGGGCGGGGATTCTGGAGAATAAACAGCGCAGCTTCGACGACTTCATTGGCGCCGCTGAGTGGCTCATATCGCAGGGATACACCCGGTCCGAGCGCCTGGCTGCAGCGGGAGGCTCCAACGGCGGTCTGCTTGTGGGTGCGGTGCTGACCCAACGGCCCGAGCTCTTTCGCGCCGTGCTGGTGCAGGTCCCTCTGCTGGATATGCTGCGTTACCACCGATTCCTCATCGCTCGCTTGTGGATCCCCGAGTACGGGTCGGCCGATGACCCGGACCAGTTTCGGTGGCTTCGGGAGTATTCGCCGTATCATCACGTGCGTGAAGGAGTCGCTTATCCGGCCGTTCTCCTCGCCACCGCCGAGAGCGACACCCGGGTCGACCCCATGCACGCACGGAAGATGGCGGCTCGCCTGCAGGCGGCCAGCTCGGCCGATCGGCCAATCCTGCTTCGGCTGGAATCGCGGGCCGGACACGGAGCCGGTAAGCCGCTGTCCAAGGTGGTAGAGGAGCTGACCGACAGCTGGACCTTTGTGTTTTGCGAGTTAGGTGTCCAGCTTTAGGCAGGAGTGCTGGGTACTAGCTATTAGCTATTAGCTATTGGCTATTG
>JBJMPK010000016.1:0-7072 GCA_045803245.1 Gemmatimonadales bacterium | reverse complement strand
GTGGTCACCCGCTCCAGCCGTTCCATCAAATCCAAATACGCATCGAGCTTCAACTTCTGGCTCGCCCGGTTGGCCACCAGCACCGCCCCGCAGCTCATGATCGTGGCCCGCTCGACCAGACCGTTCGCCCGCAGCGTGTTCCCGGTATCGACGAGATCCACGATCCAATGCGAAAGGTTGAGCAGCGGGGCGACCTCCACCGACCCGCCCACCTGGACGATATCGACCGGCCGGCCGGCGGCGGCAAAGTAGGCCTGGGCCAGTCGAGGGTATTTGGTGGCCACCCGGGCCGTGACTCCACCAGGGAGGGCGGGGTAGGGCGCACCGGCCGGCGTAGCGACCACCAGCCGGCAGAAGCCGAACTGCAGCTCCAATGGCTCCAGCACGTCGGCATTGCTCTCTCGCAGAACGTCGGTGCCGGTGATCCCCAGGTCCGCCGCACCGGACTCCACGTACACCGGGACGTCGGCCGGCTTCACCACGAGAAACTCGATCGAGGGATCGCTGGAGCCGATGAGAAGCTTCCGGCCGTCTCCCG
This sequence comes from Gemmatimonadales bacterium, assembly GCA_045803245.1. GTDB lineage: Bacteria > Gemmatimonadota > Gemmatimonadetes > Gemmatimonadales > GWC2-71-9 > CAVVWJ01. Next base: position 6,534 of record JBJMPK010000016.1, on the reverse strand, counting down.
CTTCTTCCAGAGCGGCGCCGGCCTGGCGAAACCTTGCCACCGATGGCTCGAAGAGGCGTCCCTTCGACAATGCAACGCGCAACTGGCTCACCCCACCACCTCGGCGATGGTGTCGAGGTCGAGTGAAACGCCCACCGCGGGCATGGGCCGGCCGAAGCGGCCCATGAGATCGTCGTATCGGCCACCGGCGCCCGCCGCACGGCCCGCGCCCGCTACATAGAGTTCGAAGTGAATACCGGTGTAGTAGTCGAGACCTCGCACTTCTCCCAGGTCATATACCAGGTGACCCCGTTCCTCCGGCTCGAGCGCGTTGTCCAGCGCGAGAAGGTGGTCCAGCCCCGCTCGTGACGCCTGGGGCGCGGCCCGGGCGGCTTGCTCCAGCGCCTCGCGCCGGCCGATCACGAAGGGCAGGGTCATGAGGGTACACGCGTCACCCGAGAAGCTCGCGAGCGCGCGACGGAGACTGCCGCGATCCTTGCGGTCGATCCAGCGTCGCACGTCCGATCGGAGTGGTTCCTCCAGCGCGCCGAGACCCGCGGCGAGCACGCCCACGTGCCCCAGATTCAGCTGGAAGTCTCGCAGGCCCGCGGAGGCGAGCAGCCGAAGTGTCAGGCGAACGACCTCGATATCGGCGGCGAGGTCTCCCTGTCCCAACAGCTCCGCTCCCACCTGCAGGGTTTCCCGCGGGCGGCCGCCGCGCTCCGGCTCTTGCCGATACACCTTTCCCGAGTAGCACAGCCGGAGCGGGCGGGGCGCGTCGGCGAACGTGGTGGCGGCGACCCGCGCCAGACTCGCCGTGAAATCGTAGCGCAGCGCCAGGATCCGTCCGTCCCGGTCGGGAAAGCGCACCAGCCGCTCGGCGACCCCGCGACCGCCGGCTCGCAAGAAGGTGTCCTCATACTCGAACGTGGGTGGGAGGAGCTCCTCATACCCGGCGCGTTCAAGAGCATCCATCGCGCCACGTTGGAGTAGGCGCCGGCGGCGGACGGCTTCACCGGTCAGGTCGAGCGCGCCCGGCGGAATGGCGGCAAACGATGTGGGGAACATGAATCGGGAAGGTAACTCTGGCCCTGACGGCGCGTCAGGCGGGCTTGGGAGCCGCGGTCTCCTCCGGTCGCGCCGAGTGAAGACGAACCATCTTCACCCGCCGCCCTTCCATCTCGACGACCTCGAATGTCAATGGACCGACCGTCACCCGATCACCTACGCGCGGGAGCCGGCCCAGCTGGCCGAAGATGTAGCCGCCGATAGTGGTGTAATCGGTATCATCGAGCGCCGCGTCGAACTGGGTGTTGAACTCGGAGATCGGCATCGAGCCATCGATCCGGGGGGCGCCGTCGGACGGACCCACCCCGTCCTGGGGGTCGTGCTCGTCGTAGATCGGTCCCACGATCTCTTCCAGCAGGTCCTCCATGGTAACCAGTCCGGCAGTCCCGCCATATTCGTCGAGTACGATCGCCAGATGGGTTTTGAGCCGTTTCATGTCCGCAAGCACGTCCTCCACCTCGCGGGTGCCGGGCACGAAGAGCGGCGGGCGCATGATGGTGCGGATCGTCTGTCCCGGCCGCGAGCGAAGTGCGCCGAGAATGTCTTTTGCGTGGACCACCCCGATGATCTCGTCCAGCGAATCGGTGTAGGCCGGATAACGCGATCGCCCCGTGATCGCCACCTGGTCGGCGGCTGCTTCCACGGTCAGATCGGCGTCAAGGGCCGCGATCTGAGTCCGGGGCGTCATGACCTCCTGGGCAGTCTTCTCGCTGAATTCGAAGACGCCCTCGAGCAGGCGAGCATCTTCCTGCTGGAGGCTGCCTCCTTCCTCGCTCTGCTCCACCAGCATCCGGATCTCTTCCGGAGAGTGGATCCGCTCCAGCTCCGGGGATGTCCCCTTGATACCCATCAGGCGGATCAACCAGTTGGCGCTGGAGTTGAGCAGGCCGGTGGCGGGACGGGTGATCCAGGAGAAGACCAGCAGCGGCGTAGCGACCCAGCGGCTCACCGCCTCGGGGTGAGTAATGGCGACAGCCTTCGGCGCCTGCTCGCCGAAGACGACGTGGAGAAAGGAAATCAGCGAGAGCGCGATGACCGAGGCGACCCCCGCCCGTCCGAGGAAGGCGAGCCAGCTCGGCAGGGAGGCGAGCCAGTTGCGAAAGAAGTAAGCGACCGTGTCCTCGGCCACGAAGCCCAGCAGGATCGAGGCAACCGTAATCCCGAGCTGGGCGGCGGAGAGCTGGCGATAGAGATCTTGTTGCGCTGCCCTCACCGCCTTAGCCTTCCGGTCGCCCTGCCGCACCATCGCCTCGATGCGGGTCCGCCGGGCCGACACGAGGGCGAACTCGGCCGCCACGAAGAACGCATTCGCGACTACCAAGACCACCACGGCGAGAAACCGCAGGCCAATCGAGCCCGGCTGTGACTCTTGCATATCGTTCAAGCGTAACATTGAAACGATCTTGCCGCGAGGGATTCCGGTGATCCGTCGGATTGTGGTTCCGCCCTTCGAAGCACTCGAGCCCTTCCTTCCCCGACGCGCAGGCGCCGATCCCGAGACCCGGCAGGCGGTTACCACTATCGTGGAAGCCGTGATGGGCCGGGGGGACCAGGCAGTGCGGGAGTACACCCTCCGCTTCGACGGACTTGATCTCGCCCCCGAGGACTGGGAGCTCGATGCCGAAACCTGGCAGAGTGCCCTCGGCAGAATCGGGCGGCCCCTCCGCGCGGCCCTCACCCGGGCGGTCGAGCGGGTAAGCGCGTATCACGAGCGGCAGCGGGAAACCGGGTTCCACCTGGCCGATCCGGACGGAAGCGTCGTCGGGATGAAGGTGACACCGCTGGACCGGGTCGGGCTGTATGTGCCCGGCGGCAAAGCATCGTACCCATCGTCGGTGGTGATGAATGCGGTGCCGGCGCTGGTCGCGGGGGTGCAGGAGATCATCGCCGTCGTCCCCCCCACTGGTGTCACCGACGCGGTGCTGGCCGCTTGTGCGTTGTCCGGTGTCACTCGCGTGTTCCAGATCGGTGGGGCTCAGGCGATTGCCGCGTTGGCGTACGGCACCAGGACGATCCCCCGGGTCGATAAGATCGTGGGGCCGGGTAGTAGATGGGTGGCCGAAGCCAAGCGCCAGGTAGTTGGACAGGTGGGGATCGATATGATCGCCGGCCCCACGGAGGTGGTCATCATCGCCGACGCTACCGCCCGGCCCGAACGGGTGGCGGCCGACATGATCGCCCAGGCCGAACATGATGAAGACGCCTCCAGCTGGTGCGTCACGACGGATCCCGACCTGGCGGAGGCGCTGCCGGCCGAGCTGGATCGGGCTCTCTCCGGGACGCCGCGGGCCCAGATCGCCCACACGTCGCTGGAGCGGAACGGGCTCATTGCCGTGGCCGGCTCGATGCGGGACGCGATCGAGCTGGTGAATCGCCGGGCGCCCGAGCACGTCCAGATCTCGGCTGAAGGGGCAGAGCGGGTTGCAACGGCCATTCGGAATGCCGGCGCCATCTTCCTGGGCGACGACACCCCGGAACCGGTCGGCGATTACCTGGCGGGCCCCAGCCACGTGCTCCCCACCGGAGGAACCGCCCGTTACGCCTCGCCGCTCGGCGTCTACGACTTCGTAAAACGGTCCAGTGTGATCCGTTATGCCTACGCCCGGCTGGCCCGCGAGGCCGAGTCGATCATTGCCCTGGCGGAGGCCGAAGGACTCTTTGCTCATGCCGAAGCGATCCGGATGCGGGTGGTGGCGGAGCAGCGGGGCGGCGGGGCAGATGGACAGCGGGGCAGAGCAGCGGGGGAGGAGACACCAATTGGTTAAGTTTTGAGCATGACTGAACGGCCCATTTCCAGTGTACCTCCTTCGACTGGTATGCGAGGGGACTGCATCTCCCTAGCGTCAACCCGCCCCGCTGCCCCGCTGCCCCGCTTGGGGGTGGTGCTTGCCCTCACCCTCATCTTCATGCTGGTCGAGGCGGTGGGTGGCCTGATAAGCGGCTCACTGGCTCTACTGGCGGACGCGGGACACATGTTGACCGATGCCGGTGCGCTCGGCCTCTCCCTGCTGAGCGCCAGGATGGCGCTCCGGCCCGCCAACGCCAGCAAGACCTACGGCTACCAGCGCTGGGAGATCCTGGCCGCGCTGATCAATGGAGCTGCTCTCTTCGGCATCGCCGGGTGGGTCGTTCTCGAGGCGATCCAGCGAATCCACCACCCTCAGCCGATCCGGGCCGAGCTCTTCCTGGTGGTGGCAGCCGGGGGACTATTGGTCAACCTGGTCAGCCTCGGGATCCTCCACGGCATCCGGCAAAAAAATCTGAATGCCAGAGGCGCGTATCTCCACGTGCTCGGCGATGCCCTGGGCTCGGTCGGCGCGATCGCCGCTGCCGGAATCGTCCTGGCAACCGGGTGGACCTTGGCGGACCCGATCATCTCGATCGCGCTGGCGCTCTTAATCCTGATCGGGGGCTGGAGGCTGCTGCGTGAGAGCACCGATATCCTGCTCGAGGGCGTTCCCGGCCACGTCTCCCTGGCGGAGGTACACCGCCGGATGCTGGGTGTCAGCGGGGTGACGGCGGTACACGATCTTCACGTGTGGACCGTGACCAGCGGCATGGTGGCCATGAGCGGCCATGCCATCGTTCCCAGCCTCGATGCCCATCCGGGGGTGCTCGAGCGGATCCGGTCGGAGATGGCGCTGCTGGGGATTGCGCACGTCACGATTCAGCTCGAGATCCAGCACGAGTGCGAAGAGCCTCGGATTGTCGTGGGGTCCGCTGGCGGTGCCCACCCTCATCACCCCATAGGCCACAGACACTGATCCTTAGCGACATTCGCCCGAATTCAGTCCCCTCCGCCGTCTGCCCGACCCCGCATTACGGCCATTCCGATCCATTAGTGCTGATTAAGTGGAGCGGTGGGTGAGTGCTGAACCCCGCAGGTCGCGTGAGTGGCAGTTGCATCTGTGCTGGATCCGCTAGGTCGAAGCGCACTGCAGCGACCGGAGGGGTTGAGCGCTCACCTGCCGCGATGGGTTGCGGTGGTCCGACTCTCTTGCGGGCTGTGACGGCCTAGTCTATATATGCGCCGCGGAGGCCCGGGCGTCCGGGCCTCAACCGTTCAGGTCATTTCAGGAAGTGCGGATTGATTCGTAACCTGGCGATCATCGCCCACGTGGACCACGGCAAGACCACACTGGTCGATCAGATGCTCCGGCAGGCAGGGGCGTTCCGAGCCAACCAGCAGGTGGAAGAGCGGGTGATGGACTCCAACCCGCTGGAGCGCGAGCGCGGCATCACCATTCTCGCCAAGAACACCGCGGTGCGGTGGCACGGCACCAAGATCAACATCGTGGACACGCCGGGCCATGCCGACTTCGGTGGCGAGGTCGAGCGGATCCTGCGCATGGTGGATGGGGTACTGATCCTGGTCGATGCGGCCGAAGGGCCGATGCCGCAGACCCGGTTCGTCACCCGGAAGGCACTCGCGCTGGGCCTCCGTCCCATCGTCGCGATCAACAAGGTTGACCGCTCGGACGCGGAGCCGCTCCGGGTGCACGACGAGGTGCTGGGGCTGTTCATCGACCTCGAAGCCACCCACGAGCAGCTGGACGCTCCCTTCCTTTATACGTCGAGCCGGGCCGGGACCGCCACCGCCGATCTGGCCAAGCCGGGCACCGACCTGACCCCGCTCTTCCAGACCATCCTGGATTACGTCCCCGAGCCCAAGGGCGACCCCGAGGGTCCGTTCCAGATGCTGGTCTCTACCCTCGATTTCTCCAGCTTCATCGGACGGATTGCCATCGGCCGCATCGAGCGGGGCCGGGTGCGGGTCGGCGACAATGTCGTCCTGCTCCCCCTGGGGGAGCCGGGGATGGTCCCCGAAGGGGAGGAGGATGTCGAGCGCAACCGGGTCACCCGGCTCTACACCTTCGACGGGCTGAATCGGGTCGAGGTGCACGAGGCAGCTGCCGGAGACATCGTAGCCCTCTCCGGCTTCGAGACCATCGAGATCGGCAAGACCTTCACCTCGGTGGATGTGCCGGAGCGGATGGAGGGGATCGCGGTCGAGGAGCCCACCATCTCGGTGGATTTCATCGTCAACAACGGTCCGTTCGCCGGGCAGGACGGGAAGTACGTCACCAGCCGCCAGCTGAAGGACCGGCTGTACCGCGAGCTCGAGCGCAACGTGGCGCTCCGGGTCGAGGAGACCGACAGCCCGGACACCCACACCGTCTCGGGCCGGGGCGAGCTGCACCTCGGCATCCTCATGGAGACCATGCGGCGCGAGGGGTTCGAGTTCCAGGTCTCCCGCCCCCGGGTCATCACCAAGCAGGGTCCCAACGGCGAGCGGCTGGAGCCGTATGAGGAGCTCATGATCGATGTGCCCGAGGACTACATGGGCGTCGTCATGGAAAAGCTGGGACCGCGCCGGACCGAGATGATCGAGATGAAGAACCCGGGGCAGGGCATGGTCCGGATGAGCTTCCGGATCCCGGCGCGGGGACTCTTCGGGTATCGCTCCGAGTTTCTGACCGATACCCG
>JBJMPK010000195.1:0-41147 GCA_045803245.1 Gemmatimonadales bacterium | reverse complement strand
TCCGGCGCCGAGGTGGGAGGGGATCCAGAACCCGGCCGCCCCCAATCGTGGTCACCGGGCTGTAGCTCCGAATGACAAAACGATCCTGGGCCCGGACCACCAGGGGCGACTCGAGAGAGAGTCGCGCCACGCCGATCCCGCCCGGTGGAATGGGCGACCGGGGAAGCACCCGGGCCATGACCTCCGCCGTCCCGATGAGCAGGCGAACGCGGGTCCGGGAGGTCAACGGTCGCGGCGCTTCCGGCTGGAGCAGGATCTCGACGTCGATTGCTGTCGTCGCCGTCCAGGGAAGCTCGTCGGTGACAAGCACCGCACCTCTCTCGAGCGAAGCACGATCCACGGCACTGACACCAACGGCGGTACGCGCTCCCGGCTCGCTCCGCTCCACCGTCCGGCCATAGCTCTCGATGGAACGAACCCGGCCCTGAAGACCGGTGGGAAGGAAGTGGACCGGGTCACCCACAACCAGCCGTCCCGACCAGGCGGTCCCAGTCACCACGGTGCCCACACCTGGCAGCGAGAAGACCCGGTCGACCGGCATCCGAAACGCGTCGCCCGGCGGACGGGCAGCTATGGTGGACGCGCGGGCGGCGAGATGCTCCCTCAGGGTTGCAATCCCCGCCCCGGTCTTCGCCGATACCGGAACCGGTGCTTCGAACGCAACCGCGGAACGCCCGACGCGTTCCGAAATCTCCAGCGATACCAGCTCGAGCCACTCGGGATCGACGAGATCGGCCTTGGTGATGACCGGAATGCCGGCCGGCACAGCGAGCTGTTCCAGAATGGCGAGATGCTCCTCGGTCTGGGGCATGATCCCTTCATCGGCCGCGATGACCAGGAGGGCGAGGTCGATGCCCGACGCGCCCGCGACCATGGTACGCACGAAATCCTCGTGGCCGGGCACGTCCACCACGCCGGCGATACGTCCCCGGCCCAGATCCAGCGGCGCAAAGTTGAGCTCGATGGTGATTTGCCGGCGCCGTTCCTCAGCTAGCCGGTCCATCTTTACTCCGGTGAGCGCCGTGACCAGGGCGGATTTGCCATGATCGATGTGCCCCGCGGTTCCAATGATCATGCGGCGACCCAGGAGCGCTGGGTCCAGAACTCGAGTGCCGGCAGCTCTCCTCCTTCGCTGAGATGGTGGCGGATGTAGCGCGCGAGCAGCCGGCGGTGGGCCGCACCGTGCCGGGAATCGAGTCGCGGCAGAGGGGCCGCGGGATCCAGCAATGCGAGCAGATCGGCCCGATCAGTCTCGGCCAGCTGGGCGGCGCCCTCCCGGCCGGCGCATGCGGGACATAACGCGCCTCCGTCGCGAGTGCTGAACGGGAGGGGTCCGGCGGAAGCGAGTTGTGCCCCGTCGATGGCGCACGCCTCGACCGAGGGAGCGAAGCCGAGCACGCTCACCAGCTGCCAGAGCAGCCGGAAGCCGAGCGCTTCCACCTCGGTGGCCGGCGCGTGCTCCAGCCGTTCCAGGGCATCCTGAAGCAGGTCGAAGCTTTCGGGATGGGGGTCGGGAGGAGCGAAGCGCAGCATGACCTCGGCCAGGGCGCAGGCGTTGGCATAGCGCTCGAGGTTCAGGGCCAGCCCGACGTGTAGCCGTTTCACATCGAAGGCGGTGAGGATATGCAGCTCACGGTGCTCCTTGACCAGCAGCTGGGCCTGCCCCTCGCTCAGTAACTGCAAGGCGGCTCCGAAGCGGCTTTTGGGACGCAGCGCGCCTTTCGCGATGGCGCTCTGGACTCCGTGATCCCGAGTGGCCAGGCGGACGATCTTCGAGGTCTCGCTGTAGCGGAAGGACGAGAGTACGATCGCGGATGTGGAGACCTGCGGCATGATTGCTACGCTAGGGCTGGGGCTCGTCGGCGGTCTCGACCCCCGAGGGCGGAACCCGGGCGAGGAGCGCCTGGGTGGCGCACTGTCCCACCGGCACGGTTTGGATTTCGGTGAAGTCCGGCCGTAGCACATGGACCACTCCGGCGTCGGAGCATCCGGCCTCAACCGCATAAACGCGTCCCCGTGAGTCTACCGCGACGCTGCTGTTGCCGGGGATGCTCACACCGTTGCCTTGTCCCCGGACCACCGTGCGGTCCGCGGTGTCGAACAGCATGAGACCCTCGGTTCGCGAGCTGATCAGCAGCCGGTCGTCGCCGTTACTCGTCAGGTCACCGGGACCAAAACCGAATCCCCCGAAGCTCGCCCGCTCCCGCCGGTCCACCGGGTCCACCACCGATAACCGTGCCTCATCCATCGTGGGGTCCCCGTCCTGGACCACATAGACCAACCCGTCTCCCGCGACGGTACTGAACCGGGCATTACCGGGCCCCACCAGGTGAATGGAATCGACCACGGCACCAATGATATTTGCGGACGGATCGATCACACTGATCCAGCTCTCGCCGGCCGGCTTACCCTGGTCATCCAGATTCGCGTTCAGCACCATCACCCTGCCCCGGGTGACCGTGATCTGGGTAGGCGTGCGTCCCACCGCGATGCTCGCGGTGTCCCCTGTTGCGAGATTGATCCGGGTGATGGTCTGGAGATTGGCGTTGGAGATGTAGGCGATCGAATCGCTGATCAGTGTGGCCCCGGTGACTCCCGATCCGGGAGCCAGCTGGATGACACTCACCAGTTGGCCGGCCCGAAGGTCGACCACGGCAACAGCGTCCTTCCCCTGCAGCGGTACCACCGCGACGGCGCCCCGAGTGCTGACGCTGGCCGGCTGCGCATCCGAGGCGCCCAACGGTATGGTCGAGACCTGCGTCGGAGCGGCCACCGGCAGGAGGCTCAGGGTGGCCGCGTTGGTGTTCAGTACCACCACGATCTCTTCCGGAGCCGGCAACGGGGCCGATGTCTCGGCGCAGGAGAGGGAGCCGGCCAGGGCCAGCGCCGCCACCAGGCGAGCCATCGTCGGAGATGTCGTCATGCTCGAAAGATCGAAGCGCGGAGGCTTCGTCGCCAGTCGCCAGACCAGTCGCCAGTCGCCAGTCGCCAGCCTAAAACTGGAACCTGGCTCCCCCGAACACGCCTCGCCGCCGTCCGGAGAAGCCCACCACCTGATCGTAGCGCTTGTCGAACAGATTCTCGATTCGCAGCACTCCGGATACTCCCGGGCGCCCGGGCCCCGAACGGACCAGCTCGATCTCTCCCGCGAGATCGACCAGGGCATACCCCGGTAGCTCCGCGCGCCGGCTGGGGAACTGATTGAAGTCCACGTCGTCCCGCTTTCCGACGTAGGTGACGGAGCCGCCGAGCGTCGCTCGATCGAAGACCCGGCCCCTGAGGGCAAGCTCAGCCGAGTGGGTCGGTCTCCGAATCAGCCGCTGTCCTTCGGCAAAGCTGGGCGACGGCATCCCGGCGTCGTCCGTGGCCTTGGCGTTGAGGTAGGTATACGACGCCGATGCGCGGAGGCTCCGCCCGATGGCCGTCGTGAGCCCCGCTTCAAGCCCACGCGAATGAGCACCAGCACCGTTTCGGTAGGTCGGATCCCCCGGCGCGGCACTTCCGTCGTATACGATCATGTCCTTGAAGTGCTGGTCGAACCAGGTGGCCCAGACTGAAAGTCGGCCGCCGGCGATGCCCTGTTCGACCCCGATCTCCCAACTGGTCGAGCGCTCCGGGCTCAGGCTGGAGTCGCCCACGACGAAGGGAGCGTCGCAGAACTGTTCGCAAAACGTGGGCGCCTTGAAGGCGCGTCCCAGGGAGGCGCGCAGGCGGGTGCCGGTAGCGAAGCGGAAGGCTGCTCCGGCCCGATAGGTAAAGAAGGTGCCGAACGCGCTGTTGTCGTCGATCCGCGCGTTGGCGTTGACCGCCAGCCCGGAAACGATGTCCAGCACGCCCTGCGCGTAATAGCCGAACGTCCTGCGTCCCCGATCGAACGGCGTATCCGGGGTGGTTGCGATTCCACCGAAGTTGGAGCTGGTCTCCCCGGTCTGGCGTTCGGTCTCCCGCTCAACCTGCATCCCGGCGGTGACGGTCAGCGCGGAGCTGACGGTTGCATCGATGCGGCCGTCGAGGTTGCCCCGGTCGGCCCGGGAGTCCCGGTGCGAGGCAAAGCCGAACCCGAGGGTGTCGGCGGCGTTGTCGGCCGGGTCGTCGAACTCCCGGTCGGAACGGCTGCCGCCGGCAGAGAGCTTGACGTGGTATCGATCCCCCAGGCGCCGGACCAGCTCCCCACCGACCGAGAGCGCCTTTTCGGCGTTGGACTGGTTGCTGTCGCTGGGAACGCCCGCGAAATCGGTGGGAAAGTGGTACCGGTTGTCGCCATACCGGACCGATAACGATCCATTGCTCCTGGGGTCCAATGTGCCGGCCAACGAGCCGCTCAGGACGGTGTTCCCGTAATCGTTATTGAAGGCGTAGATGCCGTCGGTGGTAAAGCGACTCGCATCGGCGGAATAGCTGAACCGGCGACTGCCGCCGAGCACACCAAGGTGGCCGTCGATGGTTCCGAAGGTGCCCCCTTCGGCCCCCCCTTCGATGGTCGTCCGGCCTTCCCCGCGGCGGGTGAACACCTGCACTACGCCGCTCACCGCATCGGATCCGTAGAGGACGCTGCCGGGGCCGCGCAGGATCTCGATCCGATCGATGTTGTCGGCCGTGAGATTGGCCCAGTCGTACCCTCCTCCGGACTGATTTACCGGCACGCCGTCGATCAACACCTTCACATAGTCGCTTTCCCCGCCGCGCAGAAACAGGGAAGAAATGCCGCCGTAGGAGCCGGTCTGGACTACGGTGGCGCCCGGCACTTCCCGGAGCGCGTCCTGAACGAAGTGAACGCCGCGGGCGCGCAGGTCGTCACCGCTGATTGTGGTAATCGAAGCCACCACCGCGTCGGGCGGAGTCGGCAGGCGGGTAGCTGTCACCACCAGTTCTTTGAGCTGGGTGGTGTCCTGGGACACCTGGGCCCGGAGCCACTCCGCCCGACCGAAGATCAGACTCGCAGCCACGACGATACTCACAGACCGGCGTGAACTCATGAAGAACCTCCTCGACTGGATGTCACTTCGCCCGCTCGCAGGGGGACTACCTGCGGGGCGCCGTCATGGGCCCTGGTGATTACCACCGGCCACTCGAAGACCCGGGACACGATCTCGGGTCGCAATACGTCCACCGGCTTGCCGTCCGCCACTACCGATCCCCGATCGAGCAAGACTATCCGGTGCGCGAATCGGGCAGCGAGGTTGAGATGGTGGGTGATGACGAGACCGGCCAGACCGCCGTCCACCAACTGCCGGATGAGCTCCAGCAGCTCCATCTCATGGCGTACATCGAGCGACGCTGTCGGCTCATCCAGGACCAGGGCTCGGGGCTCCTGGGCCAGCGCTCGCGCGATCCGCACCCGCTTCCACTCGCCGCCCGAGAGCGAATCGATCGGACGGTCCGCCAGGGCCACGATGTCGCAGCGTACCAATGCGCGCTGCACCGCGGCTCGATCTTCCGGTCCGGGCGCAGCCACCGGCCCGAGCCGGGCATACCGGCCCAGCATCACCGCCTCGGCGACACGGAGTGGGAACAGAGTCTCCTCCTGCTGTCCCACCACGCCGACCACCTGAGCCAGCGCGCGCCGAGACCACTCCTGTACCGGCTTGCCGTCAACCAGGACCGTGCCTTGCTCGAGCGGCACCAGGTTCAGAAGTGCCCGCACCAGCGTGGTCTTTCCGCTGCCGTTCGGCCCGACGACGGCCACCAGCTCCGAGCCGGCCACCCGGCAACTGACGTCTCTCAGCGCCGTCGGAGCTTGGCGGCGGTACCGCACGGTTACGTCCCTCGCCTCGAGGATCACGCGAGTGTCCTCCGGAGCAGGAGGGCAAAGAGCGGCACCCCGATCAACGCAGTGATGACCCCGACCGGCAGCTCCAGCGGACGCACTACCGTGCGCGACACCACATCGGCCAGGACGAGGAAACACCCCCCGGCGAGAAAGACGAGCGGCAACAGGCTTCGGTGCAGCGGCCGGAAGGTGGTGCGCACCGCGTGCGGGACCACCAGCCCCACGAAGCCGACGATGCCGCAGGTGGCGACGCTCGCGGCGGTGAGCAACGCGGTGCACACATAGACCAGCCTGCGGATCCGGTCCACTTCGGCGCCGAGATGGTGGGCCGGTTCGTCGCCCAGGGCGATCAAATCGAGCGAGCGGGCGTGATAGAACAGGAGCGCCAGCGGAATCGTGGAGTAGGCGATGAAGACGCCGAGTGCCTCCCAGGACGCGGTACCGAACCCTCCCAGCAGCCAGAGAAAGGCATTCCGCACTCCAGGAGCATCGGAGAGCACCATGACCGCGCTCATCAGCGCTCCGGCGAAGGCGCCGACGACCACACCAGAGAGCAGCAGAACGTGAGGATCGAGCCGGCGTCCAGCCACCACACTCAGGCGGTACACCAGGGCGATGGCGCAAACAGCCCCGGCAAAGGCGGCGAGAGGCACCGCCCAGGCACCGCCCGCCCGCAGTGCGATGGCGATCACGGCGCCCAGTCCGGCCCCGCTGGAGAGTCCGAGGAGATACGGCTCGGCGAGAGGGTTGCGAATCATCGCCTGCAGGGCGGCGCCACAGATCCCGAGGGTGCCACCGACCAGAAACGCGAGGATCACCCGCGGTGCCCTGAGGTCGCGCACGATAGAGGCGGCCGGACTGTCGGCGTGCCAGAGACCCCGCCACACCTCAGGGAGCGGGAGAGCCACGGCACCGGCGCTGAGGCCCAGCAAGAGGCAGCCGATGACCACGGCGGCGAGGACGGCGAGCCGGGAGGGGGTCACCGGCCCCGGGCCTCCATGAGCGTCGCGAGCATCCGTATGGCAGCGGGTGCCCGCGGACTGGGCCGGTTGAACTCGGACCCACTCACTCGGAGAAACCGGTGCTCCCGGATGGCGCGCACCGCCTGCCACTCGGGCCGGTTGGCGAACGCGGCGGGGCCCTGCGCGGTAGTGAAGATCAGATCCGGGTCGCGGGCGGCAACTGCCTCGATGCTCACCACGCCGGATGATGCGGTGACGTCGGAGAACAGATTCTCACCGCCGGCCCGCTCCACCAACTCGTGCAGGAAGCTGCCCCGGCCGATGGTCATCGGTGGTTGCTCCCATACCAGGAGGAGAACCTTGGGTCTTCGAGTGGTGATGTGCCGAGTGGCGGATGCCAGCGCCGTATCGAAGACGGCTGCGGTGGAGTCGGCTCCGCGCTCGTGCCCGGTCAACTTCCCCAGGATGGCGGCAACACGGACCACATCGCCGAGCGCGTCGGTGTTGAGCATGACCGCTGTGATGCCAAGCTCGCGGAGCCGGCCGGCAACGGCGGCGTTCTGTCCGGAATTGTATAGCAGGACCAGATCGGGCCGCCGGGCGAGCACGGCCTCGAGGCTGGGCTTGATGCCGTCTCCCAGATCGGGAACCGCCGCTGCAGCGGGCGGGTAGTCGCAATAGCTGGTCCGCCCGATGACCGACGAGCCGGCCCCGATGGCGAACAGCAGCTCGGTTGTGGCGGGGATGAGCGAGACCACCCGGCGCGCCGGAGCGGACAGCCGGACGGTGTCGCCGGCATCGTCCACCAGCTGAATTGCCGCCGGCGAAGTGGCAGGGGCCCGATCGCACGCGGTGCTGCCGACGCTCATCCCGATCGAGACCGAGGTGAGCAGCAGTCGCAGGCCGCGCCGGCGCATCAGGGTACCGTAAATGATTCCGCCCATTCCTCGACGGAGGAATGGGCGATGAGCGACGGCCGGGGCCACCGAACAGCGCCACCGACCCTCCCCCGAGGGCTTCATTGGTGGCACGAACGGAGAGGTCTCCTGGCTTCGGGACTCCACTCGCCTTCCCGGTTTCCCAGTGGCTTGCTGAGTGGAGAGCCTGGCCCAGCTGGGCCAGGTGCCCGTTACAGTGGCGGGGCCGCGCCGGTTTTGCACCGGCTTCCGAGTAGCCCCGTTCGTGTTACTTCGATTTTTGTGCTCCGGCTAGTCTATTGGCTCCAACCTCCGGCCGCAAGGGACGCCTCGAGTCTGGCCTTCAACCGGGCCCGCTCTTCGGTGTACGACCGCCACTCGTCGGTCGGGGTCTCACTCTCGCGGCCGGCGTACCGGGCATCCAGCGCCGCGATAGCGTCGATCAGCTCGTCACCCGGAACGACCCGCACCCGCCTTGTCCTCGCGATCAGGCGCCAACCGGCCGCAGCCAGTATCAGCGTCAGCGTGCCCACCAGCGCCGCGAGGAGTACACCGGGAGTTCGTTGGGTCCCCGGCAATACTATCCGAACCACGCTGCCGGGCGGGGCTATACCGGTCCACCGCCGGAACGAGCGGTCCTGAATGATCTGGCTGTCGGCCGGGGCAATGCCGGCTCCAGTGACCTCGACTGCCTTCTCCTCAGCGAGCACGTTGACCGCCACCCCGGCAGGAGCGACCGGGAGCTGGATGGCGTTGAGGCCGGAGGGTATGAGGTACTGGACGGCGAGCTGCTTTTCTCCCGGGGCGAACGGAGCGATCACCACGACCGAATCTCCCCGCCGGCCTACCGCCTCGCGGGAAAAGTCGCTCTCGCTGAGCTGGAGACCGAGGGTTCCGGCCGGAAGCGGAGCACTCCAAATGGGGCGGGACGTGTCGGACGCAATCCGGGTCAGCCGGCCGTCATTTCGGAGCACCATCAGGTCGAGCACATTGCGGGAGCCGTCTTCACCGGGTCGGGTCACCACGAGATGGCGAGCTTCCAGCCTCACCGGGGCGGTGCTCGAGGTATCATAGACCACGATCCGCACAGCCGTATCCGGCCGGGCCGGATTTCTGTTTACCGGCTGCGAGAAGTACTCGATTCCGCCATATCGGGCGCTGAGGAGGTAGAAGGCGCTGGTATCGGGCTGGAAGGAGAACCGGAAACGGCCGGCCCGATCAGCGCGGGCGGAATCGATCGGTCCTTGTGAGTCGCGGCCCACCCGATGGAGCAGAACGCGGCTCCCCCGGACCGGAGTGGAGTCAGCGGATATCACCCGGCCGGTGACGGTGGTCTGGGCGAGGAGCGGGGCGGCGAAGGCGGCGAGGGCGGCTAAGGCGGCGACGTTGAAACGATGCGCACCCGCGCCCGCCGTCCTGGCCGCCCTCGCCGCCTTCGCCCTACGGATTGAACTTCCCGAAATCCTGGGGATCCATCTTCTCGAGGTAGTCCTTGAGCTTGTCGGCCTCGAGCGATGGATTGGGTGAGGGTTCATCGGTTTCGACGCCGCTCTGGTCCAGCAGTTGGTCGCTGGTGAAGATCGGGGCCCGCATCCGGAGAGCAAGCGCGATGCTGTCGGACGGGCGGGCATCCACCTGGAACACGTGGTCGTCTCGCCGGATCAGGAGCTCCGCAAAGTAGGTGTTCTCCTTCACCGAGCTGATCACCACCCGCCGGAGATCGCCTCCCAGTCCCACCAGGATCTGCTTGAGCAGGTCGTGAGTCAGCGGCCGCTGCGCCTTCATACCCTGCAATTCCATGGCGATGGCGCTCGCTTCCGCGGGTCCGATCCAGATCGGGAGAACCCGGGAACCCTCCTTCTCCCTGAGAATCACCACCGGCGTGTTGGTGGTCCGATCGAGACCGAGATGCGCCACCGTGACTTCGATCATTCGCTCATCCGCTCAGGTGCCTGCATCCCAGCTGGCCAGGTATTTCACCTGCTCGGGCGTCAGTGCATCGATGGCGATCCCCATGCTCTGAAGCTTGAGGCGGGCGATCTCCTGGTCGATGGCGGGCGGTAACCGGTGGACTGCCCGGCTCATCTTTCCGGCCTCCTGGGCCAGGACTTCGGCCGCAAGCGCCTGGTTGGCGAAGGACATGTCCATCACGCTGGCCGGATGTCCTTCAGCCGCGGCGAGGTTGATCAGGCGCCCCTCGGCCAACACCATGATCCGGCGTCCCTTCACCACGAACTCCTCGACCATGGCCCGGACGTAGCGGCGAGCCGAGGCGAGCCGGGCGAGCCCATCCAGATCGAGCTCGACGTTGAAATGGCCCGAATTGCAGACGATGGCCCCGTCTTTCATGGCCGAGAAATGTTCCGCCCGAATGACGTGGAGGTTGCCGGTCAGGGTGATGAACAGATCTCCCACCGAAGCGGCCTCGGCCATCGGCCTGACCTCGAAGCCGTCCATCCGCGCCTCGAGCGCCGGAACCGGATCGATCTCGGTCACGATGACATGAGCTCCCGCCCCTCGCGCCCGGCTCGCCACTCCCCGACCGCACCAGCCGTAGCCCGCCACCACCACGGTGCTTCCCGCCAGCAGCAAGTTGGTGGCACGCACCACGCCATCGAGAGTAGACTGTCCAGTGCCGTAGCGGTTGTCGAACATGTGCTTGGTGTTCGAATCGTTGACCGCGATGATGGGAAACTGGAGCACTCCCTCTTTCGCCATCGCCTTGAGCCGGATGACCCCGGTCGTCGTCTCTTCGGTGGAGCCCTTCACCCCCGCCACCAGCGCCTTGCGCTCGCTTTGCGAGAGACCCTCGACCCAGCGCCGGATGGGTGGTGCCAGATCGTCGAGCCGGTTGAGCGCGATCATGTGGAGCGCGCCGACCAGGTCGGCACCATCGTCCTGAGTGAGCTGGGGACCGAACGCGAGCGTCTGGGCAATGTGGGTGTAGTAGGTCTCGTGGTCTTCCCCCTTGATCGCATAGACGTGCACGCCGTGATCTCGCACCAGGTGAGCCGCCACGTCGTCCTGGGTAGACAGCGGGTTCGAAGCGCACAGCGCTATCTCGGCTCCGGCCGCCCGGAGGGTCTGCATGAGGTTGGCGGTCTCCGTCGTCACATGGAGACAGGCGGACAGCTTCAGACCCCTCAGCGGCTGCTCCTTGGCGAAGCGGGCCCGGATCTGCCGGAGCACGGGCATGGATCGCTCGGCCCATTCCGTCCGGCGCTTGCCTTCGTCGGCCAGGGTTGGGTCTTTGATGTCGTGCTTGGCAACGGCAGTCTGAACGGTCATGAGCTCCTCAACGGGCGGCCGACAGCAGATCCTTCACGCGATCGGACTGCTCCCAGGTGAAAAAGTCGACTTTCTTTCCATCATATTGGCCGCTGCGCGGCTTCCTTCCGAAATGCCCATAGCTGGCCGTTGGTCTGTAAATTGGCCGCTTCAGCTTCAGCGCGTCAATAATGGCTCGGGGCGTGAGATCAAATACCTCCGCCACCATTTTTTCCAGCATCGCGTCGGGCAGTGTCCCGGTGCCGAAGGTCTGCACCATGATCGATACCGGCCGGGCGACACCGATCGCGTAGGCCAGCTGTACCTCGCATCGCCGGGCCAGCTTGGCTTCCACGATGTTCTTGGCGACCCATCGTGCCGCGTAGGCCGCCGACCGGTCGACTTTGGACGGGTCCTTCCCGCTGAACGCGCCCCCGCCGTGCCGGGCCATTCCGCCGTAGGTGTCGACGATGATCTTACGGCCGGTCAGTCCGGCATCGCCGTGGGGGCCACCGATCACGAAACGCCCGGTGGGGTTGATCAAAAACTTGGTGCGACCGTATTCCAGGCCGGCCTCGTCGAGTACCGGCTTGACGACCTCCTCGACCACGGCTTCTCGAATCGTTCCCTGAGCCAGCTGCCGGGAGCCGTTGCGTTCGGCGTGCTGGGTCGACACCACCACGGTGCGGACGCCGATGGGACGGTCGTCCTCGTATTCGATCGAAACCTGCGACTTCCCATCGGGCCGGAGCCAGTCGATCTGGCGATAGCCGTTCAGTCCCTTGCGCACGGCGGCCAGACGCTCGGCGATCCGGTGGGCCAGAATGATGGGCAGCGGCATCCGCTCGCGGGTCTCCTGAGTGGCATAGCCGAACATCATTCCCTGATCGCCGGCGCCCTGCTCCTTGCTTCCCCCCGCATCGACCCCCATGGCGATGTCGGGGGACTGCCGGTCGATCGTCGTGAGCACGGCGCAGGTGCGCCCATCGAATCCGTACGCGGCGTCGGTGTAGCCGATCGATTCCACCGTCTCGCGTACGAGATCGGGAATGTGGACGTAGGTGCTCGTGGTGATCTCTCCCGCCACCACCGCCATGCCGGTTGTCACCAGGGTTTCGCACGCAACCCGCGCGCCCGGATCGCGTGCCAGGATGGCATCGAGTACCGAGTCGGAGATTTGATCGGCAACCTTGTCCGGGTGACCTTCGGTCACCGACTCGGAAGTGAACACGTGGCGCTTCGGACCGGCCATGTCGTTGTGGTCTCGGGAGGAGGAGTTGTAGCGATGGGCGAGCTATACGCTCTTTTCGCGGGGCAAGCTAGCGACACGGCCACGGCCAGGCAACGCCGATTGGGGGTCGAGCAGGCGGATATCGAGGTACTGTCCCACCACCTCTCGCAAGATATGCCAGACGTCGGTGGCGTTCGCGGCCGCCTTGGCCCCCTCGCCGGCCTGCCGGGCAGCATCCTCGGGCACCGTCCGGATCACCCACTTCACCAGCGGGAGAGCCGGCGGCGAAACGCTCAGCCTCTCATACCCCAGTCCCAGGAGGAGCACGACGCTCAATGGCTCGGAGGCCATTTCTCCGCAAACGCTGACCGGCACACCCGCCGCCTTGCCGACCTCGAGCACCCGATGCAGCTGGCGCACGATCGAGGGGTCGTGAGGAGTAAAGCGACTGGCCAGCCGGGCATTCCCGCGGTCGACCGCCATGGTATACTGGGTCAGATCGTTGGTCCCCACGCTGAAGAAGGCACTCACCTCGGCCAGCCGGTCGGCCATGAGCACCGCCGCCGGTGTCTCGATCATCACCCCCACCGGCACCGAATCCGCTGCCCGGACCCCGTCTTTCGCCAGCGCGCGCGCCTCCTCCATGAGCATGTCCCTCGACTCCAGGACTTCCTGCACCGTCGTTACGAGCGGCAGCATCAGCTGGACATCGTGGCCGGCTGCCGCTCGCAGCACGGCCCGCAGCTGCGGTCGAAATACCTCGGGCTCGTCCAGGCACACCCGGATCGAGCGCCAGCCCAGGAACGGGTTCGCCTCCACCGGCGCCTTGAAGCTGGCGGGGAACTTGTCGCCGCCGAGGTCGAACGAGCGGATGATGATGGTGTCATCGGGGAACGCCAGGGCGACTCGCCGGAAGTACTCGGCCTGCTCGTCCTCGGTCGGCACGTTGGCGCGGCCCGTGAGGAGAAATTCGGTGCGCAGCAGACCCACCCCTTGGGCGCCGTGACGAACGGCGGCCTCGATCTCTTCCGGCAAATCGACGTTTCCCATCAGGATGATGGGCTTACCCGAGGGGGTCACGGCCGGCTGGTCGGCGACGGTCTCGAGCTGAAACTCGAGGCGCTGGCGGCGACTGACCTGTACCCGGGCCTCATCCATCTCGTCCCGATTGGGAGTGAGCACGATGGTCCCGCTCTGACCGTCGATGAGCAGCATGGTTCCGTTGGGAATCGAGGCCAGCGCGCCCGCCACCCCCATTACCGCCGGGATCCCGAGTGAGTGGGCCAGGATGGCGGCGTGAGCGGTTCGGGTACCCTCCTCGCTGACCAGGCCGATCACGTGCTCCCGATCGAGCTGAACCGTGAGCCCGGGCGATAGCTCGTGGGCAACGACGATGACCTGCTCATCGGCCGGGATGGACCAGAGCTCACTGTCACCCCGGCCGAGCAGCCGCTGGATCATTCGCATCTGGATGGCATGGAGGTCGGCCAGACGGTCGCGCAGCCGCGCCGCGCTGGACCAGTGCTGCCGGAGCTCCAGGGCTCTGAACTCGTAAGCCGTCTCGGCGCTGAACTGGTTCTTGCGAATCAGGGTTTCAACCGACTTAAGAAACTCGTGGTCCTGGGCCATCAGGATCTGCGCGTCGAAAATCCGTGACTCCTCGGGGCCGGCCCGGTGGAGCACCCGCTCGCCCAGCTCCTGGAGATGTGACACCACGTAGTCGACCGCCTCGTGCAGCCGGCGCACCTCCTCCTCGACCTGGTCCGCTGGCACCGTGCGGTCGGGCACCTGGGGAAAGTCCCAGCGCAACACGAGCGCGGGCGCCCAGGCCACGCCCGGTGACACCCCGATGCCCCGTAACTGCCGGGTAGGGCTCATTCCTCGTCGAACCCGCTGGCAACCAGCGCGACCAGGGCCTCCGCCGCCTGCTCGGCGTCAGGTCCCTGCGCTCGAATGGTGATCGAGCTGCCGCACTCGGCCGCCAGCATCATCACGCCCATGATACTCTTTCCATTCACGCCCACTCCATCCTTACAGATCTCGATCTCCGAGTTGAATGTACTGGCGAGCCGGACGATTCGGGCCGCGGGACGGGCATGGAGCCCTTCCGAATTGACGATCGTCGCGTCGCGCTCGATCACAAACCAAACCGGCGGAACAGCAGGAGCAGGACCATCGCCAGGAGGGCGAAGCGGACCGAGGTGAGGCCGGGGCCAAACCAGCGGGTGAGCGCTACTCCGGCGACCGCCACTCCAGCCGCGCCGATGAGGGCAGGCCAAGGGAAGCCCGCCAGGTACCAGCCTGCCACCACGGGAATAGCGGCACCCAGAGCGAATCCCGCTGCCGGTACAATCCGCTCGATCGCCCGGGGAACCCAGGAGCTTCCGATAGCGGCACCGACATGCATGCCCGACTCCATACCGGTCCGTAGCGACCAATATGCGGTCCAGAGCCGGATTGCGTTGTATATCAGGAGAAATCCAGCAATCGCCCACCATCCGGCGCCCAATACCACCGCTATGAGCGCGGCACCGATGAGCGCCGGCACCAGTCCGGCCCAGAAGAGCTGGTCGCCTAGAGCGCCGAGTGGACTGCACAGCGCGGTTCGGAGACGCACGATCTGGGCGCCGGGAACGGCTTCATATTCGGCCCGGGTCGTGGCCCCCAAAGCCAAACCGGCGAGATTGGGGTTGCAGTTGAAGAACTCCGTCGACCGCACCACGGCTTCGCCGTGCCGCACCGGATCCACGGCCTTGAGATCCTCCAACAGCGGCTCGGCGGCGTACCCCATGCCAACCCCCAGCATGCGCTCGTAGTTCCAGGTGCCCTGGATCGCGAACAGGCGGAGCATGGCCCGAAGCCGGCCGCCCCTCATGCGAGCACCGCGATGATGGTTCCGACCACCAACCCGCCGATCAGCCACTTGAGCCGAGTACCTCGACCGGAGCTGCGGAAGGCACCACCGGCGGCCGCGGATAAGGCCGAGCCGATCGCAACCAGAGTGAGGGCGACCGCCGTGGGGCGATCGAGCCGCAGCGATTCCGTGATCGTGGAGGCGAGGACCAGGCCAAGCAACGTCAGGATGAACCCCCGGACTGCGTCTCGAAGCACGCCACCATACTGGAGCCAGCGGATGGCGCTACTCTCGCCGGCCGCGAGTGCCGCGGATTTGCGCTGGATGGCTCGTGCGTTCCAGCGGCGCACCACCAGCAAGCTCCACCCACCGATCACCGCTAGAACGAGACCCAGCGCCGCGCTGACTCCGAGCTCGAGCTCCCAGGGTGCGCCGGCGGCCAGCGCCGCGGCTACGACCGTGGCCGGTCCATAATCGGGATAGCGGACGGCACCGACCGGCAAGACGTCGAGCGCGAACAATTCGAAGAGCACGCCGATCCGGAGTCCGGCCTCCATATCGCCGGCGAGCCACCCCGCCACCGTCCCGGCAACCAGCGGACGGGAGATCATGGCTTGGGGGACGCTGACGAGATCGAGCCCGACCAGGCTACCCCAGAGCAGCAGCGGAATCACGACATGAGGAGAGAAGTCGCTCATGCCAGGTTCCTCAACGCGACCGGCGGGGTGGTAGGAAGGTCCTGGGCCGTCACGACTGCCCCGTCGGCCTCGAGTTGTTGCAGGCTGTGGAGCTCTTGATCGGTGAGGTAAACGAAAGGCAGACGCTCGCGCCGGCCGGGCCGGTGATGAATGCCGCCCAGGTTGATCTTGTGCACCACCTTGGGGCTCGCCACATGCAGCGCGACCATGGTCTCCAGGTCTCCGGTCAACACCAACCCGCGTTTTCCATTTGACTGCCAGTCGGCCATCTCACTGGAAGCCTGCGCCACGGTGACGAAACGAACCTCGATCCCTGGCTCCACGGCCATACGATACAGCTCCTGCTCCCACGCGCTGGCGGCGACCTGATCGTCCACCAGAACGATGAGGTTGATGCCCAGGGCGCGGCCCCACCCGATCACCACCTGTCCGTGAATGAGCCGGTCGTCGATGCGGCAGAGCACGATGGACATCAGGGGATCCGGATTGACGCCTGGCCGGTGCTGACGGCCCGGCTTGCGGCCTCTGCGGGAGAGATCGAGCGATGGAACACGAAGTCCACCAACATGGCGAGATTTACACCCGTCACCACCCTCACCGACTCCTCGGATTTGAGGCGCTTGAGAACGGCGAAGAGGCAGGACCCGCTGGAGAGATCGACGAAGACCACCGCGGGGCGGCCGTCCACGGCGGCCAGCACCCGTTGCTCCAGGGTATTTCGATCGCAGCCGGTGTTCGAGACCGGAATCAGCGCGGCCTCGACCCCGCTGATCTGCTCGGCCGCCCGCACCAGCGCCTCGGCCATCGGTCCGTGACACACCACCACACCCCGCAGCTCCTCACTCATAGTCTTCCTGGAGATACTCCCGTACGCCCCGCTGCTCCTTCATTCGCTTGATGAGGCGCGCGTTGAATGCGGCCGCCACATCGACCCCGGAATAGCGCAGCAGGTGCATCATCGCCACCACTTCGGAAATAACCGTGATGTTTTTGCCGGGATTGAGCGGCACCACCACCCGGGGGACCGCGACATCGAGAATGGCCGTCTCATCTCGCGCGAGGCCGGTTCGGTCGGCGTCCTTCGCGGTCTCCCAGTCTTCCAGCTGCACCACCACCTCGATACGCTTCTGCTGCCGGACCGAGCGGACACCGAATAAGGCCGGGATGTCGATCAGACCGATACCCCGGATCTCCATATGGTGGGCGGCAAGCTCGTGCCCCCTCCCAATGAGGACGTCGTTACCGCGACGAGTGACCTGCACCACGTCGTCGGCCACGAGCCGGTGACCTCGCTCGACCAGGTCGAGCACGCACTCGCTCTTCCCAATCCCCGATCGCCCGACAAACAGCAGGCCCACTCCGTAGACGTCCGCCAGAGAGCCGTGCAGGGTGGTGCGGGGAGCGAAGGCCTCCTCGACGATCGGCTTGATCCGGCGATAGAACTCCGCGGTCTTGAGCTTGCTGCGGAGCACTGGAACACCCTTTGCCCGTGCCAGCGTGAGCAGCTCGGCGGGAACCTCCTGCCCCTTGGTCACGAAGATGCACGGCAGGTCGTAGCTGAAAAAGCTGGCGAGCGATTGCTGCCGCTGTTCGGCCGGCAGAGAGTTGAGATACGTGATCTCGGTCTCACCTAACACATGGAGCCGGTTGGGAGCAAAGCGCCCGGTATATCCGGCGAGAGCCAGACCCGGGCCGGCTACCTCGGCCTCCGAGATCTGACGGTCCAGGCCGAGATCGCCGGTGAGCGCCTCGAGCTGGAGTGGATCACCCCGGCGGGAGAGGAAGTCGCCCAGACGAAGCATCAGAGGGAATTCTTCGATGGGGTCGAGCGGGTGCGCCGCGGCCGGTCCGACGACCGCTCGAGTTGACGGCGTAGCTTCTCTTCGGCCCGATCCAGGGCGGTGCGATGATCGGGTGCTTCCCCCTTGGCCACCAGGATCTCACCTCGGGGCACGTGCAACCGCAGCTCGGCCGTCAGGGCCAGCCCGTCGGCATCGAACACCACGGTCATCTCCATCGGACGGCTGGCGACGCTCTCCAGTCGCTCGACAACCGTGATCGCACGCTCCCGCAGGGCCTCCGATATTTCACAGTGACGGCAGGTAATGGTCGTTTGCATGGTGACTCCTTCGAGCTCAGCCGGCGGCAGAGCCCTCGATGATGTCTCGGAGATGACGCTCGGTGGCGGCCGCGGTCCGCTCCCACGTGAGGCCTTCGGCAAATCGGCGAGCCCGCTCTCCCATCCGCGCCACCAGGGGCGGTGAGTCGGCCAGCTCTACCATTCGGGCTGCTAGAGCGGCCACATCGCCGTGAGGCACCAGAAATCCGGTCTCACCGTGACGCACCGAGTCTCGCAGCCCGGGACTGTCCGAGGCCAGCGATGGCGTGCCACAGGCCGCTGCCTCGATCACCGTTATCCCCCACCCCTCTTTGGGTGAAGGAAAGATGTGGGCCCAGGCACTCCGCATGAGATCGATCTTGCGCTCATCGCTGGCAAAACCGTGAAAGACCACCGCCTTCTCCAACCCCAGTCTCGTGACCAGTCGCTCGAGCTCGAACCGGTGGTCTCCGGTTCCCGCGATGTCCAGTCGAAGATCGGGGCGGTGGCGGCGGGCAAGTGCCAGCGCCTGAATGGCAAACCCTATTCCTTTATAACGCTTCAACCGGCCAACATACAAGAAGGTCGGTGGGGCCGCGCGCCGGCCACCTGGCGCCGGTGTGAAGTGCCTGCTGTCGACTCCCGGATGGATCACCCGGATTCGCGATGGCGGAACACCCCGAGCGATCAAGTCACCTTGCGTGCTCTCACTGATGGCATGAAATCCGGCTCCCCGATACGCCCGCGGGAGCGGAAGCTCCGCGGCCCACACGGCCGTTGCCACCGGCCAGGAGGCCTCCTCGAACGCCGTGGTGCCGAACAGGTGGGGCACGATGGCGCAGAACGGCAGCCGGTTTCCCAGAGCCAGGAACAGGGGAAGCTTGTTGACATCCTCCACCAGAATATCGGGCCGTTCCGCGGCGATGGCGCGACGCACCGCGCCCCGGCCGAGCAGAGCAAAGGAGTTCCGGCGACCCACCCGCTCGATGCTGATGCCATCGATGGTCGCTCGCGGAGCGCCTCCGGCCCATCCCGAGCACACCAGCCGGACCCGGTGGCCCGAGGAAGCCAGACGGCCGAATATCTCGAAGAGATGGATCTCCGCACCGCCGGCCTGCGGATTGGCGCGGTCCTGCCAGTTAACGACCAGGATATTCACGGTGCGGCGGGAAGGACCGTCATAGGCGACCAAGGGAGCGGGCAATGCCGTCGAGTATCCCATTCACGAAGCCGGGGGCACGCACGTCGCCGAACCAGTGGGCCAGGTGCACCGCCTCGTCGATGGCCACCTTGGGCGGCACCTCACCCTCGCGGAGCTCGTGGATTCCCAACCGCAGGATGTTCCGCTCGACCACCGCGATCCGATCCATCCGCCAGTTTTCCGATGCTCGGGCTGCGTGGGCATCGAGAGCAGCGACATCGGATATGATGGCGGCGGCAAGCGCCTCCGCGCGGTCGAGGATGCGGGGCTCCGGACCAGTGAGCCGGGCCAGCCCGGTCGCCACTCTGGAGATCGGGGGCGCTCCCTGAAGCTCCCAGGCGTAGAGAATCTGGAGCGCCCGGGCGCGGCTCTTAGTCTCGAGCCTGAGCATGATAAGTCCGAAGTTTGGCCAGCACGTCGGCGGTCTGGAGGGCGGCGGCGGCAGCGTCATAACCCTTGTTTCCGGCATTCCCCCCGGCCCGCTCGATCGCCTGCTGCATGGTGTCCACGGTGAGGACGCCGAAACCCACCGGCAGTGCGTAGCGCACCGCGACCTCGTTCAACCCTCGTGCGGCCTCGCCCGCGACGTAGTCGAAATGAGGAGTGTCGCCCCGAACGACGGCCCCCAGGGCGACCAGACAGGTGTAGATCCTCGACTCCGCGGCAGCGGAGGCGGCCGCAGGAAGCTCGAATGCGCCGGGAACCCACACGATGTCGACCTGTTCGGGCGTCAGCCCGGCTTCCCGGCAAGCGGCGACGGCACCGTCGAGGAGCTTACTGGTGATCAGCTCGTTGTAGCGGCTTACCAGGATCGCCACTGGCCCGGAGGCATGGAGGCGACCGGAGAAGTCGGGCACGATGTCAGTGAGTGAAGAGGTGACCCAGCTTGTCGCGCTTGACCTGGAGGTAGGTACGGTTCTCGAGGTTGGGGTCGGACACCAGCGGCACCCGTTCGACGATCTCCAGCCCATAGCCCTCGAGGCCGACCAGCTTACGAGGGTTGTTGGTCATGACCCGGATCGACGAGAGTCCCAGGTCGCGCAGGATCTGCGCGCCGATACCGTAGTTCCGGAGATCGGGAGCGAAGCCGAGCCGCTCGTTGGCCTGCACCGTGTCGGCGCCGGTGTCCTGCAGAGAGTACGCCCGAATCTTGTTCAGAAGACCGATGCCGCGGCCCTCTTGATCCAGGTACACCACGGCCCCCTTGCCTTCGTGAGAGATGAGCTCCATGGCGCGGTGGAGCTGGAACCCGCAATCGCAGCGCCGCGACCCGAACACGTCTCCGGTCAGGCACTTGGAGTGCATCCGCACGAGGACGTTGGGCTCACCGGCGATGTCCCCGTAGACCAGGGCGACGTGCTCCGCCAGGTCCACATCGTTGCGGTAGCCGATGATGGTGAACTCACCGAACTCGGTGGGAATCCGCGCCTCTGCCACCCGATGGACCAGCTGTTCGGTCCGGAGCCGGTATGCCACCAGCTGCGCCACCGTCACGAAGGTCAACCCGTGGTCTTGCGCGATCTCCTGCAACTGGGGCCGCCGGGCCATCGATCCATCCGGATTGAGGATCTCGCATAGCACACCCGCGGGAACGAGTCCAGCGAGCCGCGCGAGATCGACGCTCGCTTCGGTCTGGCCTACCCGCTGCAGCACCCCACCGGGCCGGGCTCTGAGGGGAAACACATGGCCGGGACGGCGGAGATCGGACGGTACCGTTGCCCGGTTGATGGCCACATGGATGGTGGTGGCGCGATCGGTCGCTGAAATCCCCGTGGTGACCCCGAACCGCCGCTGGGCGTCGATGCTGACGGTGAAAGCGGTCGAGAGCTCCTCGGTGTTCCGCTCCGTCATTTGAGCGAGGCCGAGCTGATCGCAGCGCTCGCCGGTCAATGTCAGGCAGATCAGGCCCCGACCGTGCAAGGTCATGAAATTGATCATCTCAGGCGTGGCCAGCTCCGCCGCGCACACGAGGTCGCCCTCGTTCTCCCGATCCTCGTCATCGGCGACGATGATGATCTTGCCGTTGCGCAGATCGTCGATAGCCTGCTCGATGGTCCCAAAAACCATATGATTCTCTCAAAAGCGTGAGCGGTGAGCGGGAAACCGACACCGGCGGCCCACCCCCGCTTACCGCTTACCGCTTACGCTTTTCTCTAAAAGGGCCTGCACGTACTTCCCGATCGTGTCCGCTTCCAAATGAACCCGGTCGCCCGCTTTGCGCTCGCCCAGCGTGGTATGCTGTAAAGTAAACGGAATGAGAGATACTTGGATCACACCGGGCGCCGGAATAAGGTTGACCGTGAGGCTCACCCCATCCACGGTGATCGATCCCAGGGGAACCGTCAGCCGGGCCACCTCGTCAGGCACCCGCAGATCCAGTAGCCTGGCATCCTCCCGGTGGCCCACCCGCGTCACCGTGCCGACGCCGTCGACATGTCCCTGGACCAGATGTCCTCCCAGCCGGTCGCCCACCCGGAGCGCCCGCTCCAGATTTACCCGCTGCAACCTGGCATAGTCGCCGAAGCGGGTCCGGTCGACCGAGGTTCGCACCACATGGGCGGTGAAGCTGTCGGCCTGTACGGTTTGCACCGTCAGGCAGGCACCATCGACTGCTATGCTTTCGCCTGGTGCGAGATCGGCGTAGGAGCTCGCGATGGTCAGCTCGAGACCGCCACCGTTCTGCTCTGCCTGTTCGACCGTCCCCACCGCGGTAACAATGCCGCTAAACATCAGATCCGATCCAGCACGAGTAGAGTGTCCTCACCCAGGGCCCGCCGCTCGACTACCCGCCAACGCTCCGCTTTTTCCAACTCCCGCGCCGGCAGGCCTGCGACAGCCGGAATGGCGTCATCCCCCAGCCATGTGGGGGCCTGGAGCCAGTAGTAACGATCGACCAGTCCCCCTGCCAGTAGTGCGCCCGCGAGCTGACCGCCACCCTCGATCAAGAGCGACGTTACCCCGAGCTCCGAGAGCGTGCCCATTGCGTCGCGGAGCGATCCGGCCCGGAGGATGGTGACACCGGCGGTCTCCAGCCGTTTGATTCGAGCGCCATCCGCATCCGGGGCGACGACGGCGAACGTAGGCATCTCGGACGCAGTCCGTACCAGCGTCAACTGCGGTCCGAGGTCGGCTGCGCGGTCGAACACGACCCGTTTGGGCGGGACCCGGGGTTGCACCGGACCGCGCACGGTAAGTGAAGGGTCATCGAAGCGGGCGGTCCGGCCACCTACGGCGATGGCGTCGAAGCCCGCTCGCAGCCACTGGACGTAGTCGCGGGCCGGCTCGCCCGATATCCAGCGCGAGCGCCCGAACCCGTCGGCGATCTTGCCGTTCAAGGTGGTAGCCAGCTTGAGCGCGACGAACGGGCGGCCGGTGCGGCGGAGAGAGTGGAGAAAACTCGCGTTCTGAGCGGCGGCCGAATCGGCCTGGGAGCCGAGCTCGACCTCGATGCCCGCTTCACGCAGGCGCTCGCTTCCACCCGCGGCAATAGGATTGGGGTCCCGCAGTGCCGCAACGACCCGGCGTATGCCGGATTGGATGATGGCCTCGGTGCACGGCGGCTGCTTCCCCTGATGCGAACAGGGCTCGAGGGTGACGACGAGAGTCGCCCCACGAGCCCTGTCACCGGCACCGGCCAGCGCCACCGCCTCGGCATGCCGGTCGCCATACTCCGGGTGATAGCCTTCGCCCACCGGCTCTCCACCCTGGAGGATCACTGCACCGACGAGCGGGTTCGGCTGGACCCGCCCCCAACCTCGCCAGGCGAGGTCGAGAGCACGGGCCATGGCCTCCTGCTCGGTCACTATAGCGCTAGAAGCCCATCCGCAGGCCGAGGCCGGCGAAGACCTTCCCCTTCGTAGTGTCAAAGTCCTCGAAGCTCGTGCTGAGGTTCTGGTCCTTGCCGGTCTGGTAGCCAACTTCACCCGTCAGCCGCAGCACAGACAAGTTGAGGCCCGCGTTGACAAAGGCCAGCCCCCGCGAGCTGCTCAGCTTGACCGGGATGGCAGGCTGCGGGGTCAACGTGATCGGATCCTCGAATTGGATGACCGCATTACCGGTGTATCGGTCCCAGCCGAGCCCGGCCGCCACGCCGAGGATCAGCAGCTGCTTGCTGGCGACGAGACGGAGATTGGTGGCGTGGAGATCCAGGCCATAGCTGTAGGCGTCGCCGGCCGGAACGTCACCATAGGTGATTCGCGGAATGTCCCGACGCATGACGCTGACCGAGACCGCCGGTAGTGGCCCCATCTCCCGCAGAAGCCCGATGCGGGCGCCATATCCCACGCCCAGGGCGATGCTGCCGATCCGGCGCGCGCTCCCATCAACCGTCAGATTGTCGATCTGGTTAGTGGGAAGGAGCTGGGCCGAACCCAGTAAGTCGAGGGCCAGGAGGCCACCGGACATGCCCTTGTACAGCCCAAGGGCACCTTCAACCAGAGGCGCAGGAGCGAAAAACTTTTGGCCGGCCGGTACCGTCGCGGTGCTGCCGTTGTAGCTCAGATCGGGGAGCACGACCTCGACCGCGTTGGCACGGAGGGTGAGAGCGGCGTGCCCCAATCCCATGGCGCCGGCCGACCCGATCGTCGGATTTCCGCCGCTGATTAACACCCCCATCAGCGGATGGAGGGCCCGAGTGCCGTCAACCGCGGCGGCGCAGACCCGGTGGGCGTTGGCCGTGTATCCGGCGCACTCGGTTTGAGCGGCTATTGGGGAAGCGAAAGCGACCAGAGCCAGACCGGCAACGAGGTGGGCGGCACGCATCGTATTCTCCGTTACGGACGGGCGAAACGCACGATACAGCTGCCTCGGTGGATCTCGCCCATCACCCAGGTGGTGACCCCATCGGCTGAGGCGGCCGCCTGCGCGGCTCCGACAGCGTCCGGGGGCAGTACGGCGACGAATCCCACGCCCAGATTGAAGACGTCCCGCATTTCCTGGGTGGAGATCTGCCCCGCCTGCTGCAATGTCAGGAAGAGCGGCGGTAGCTCCCAGCTATCGGGATCAACCGTCGCCATGCAGCCCTGAGGCAATATCCGCACCAGGTTTCCCGGAATACCTCCGCCGGTTATGTGTGCCAGCCCGTGCATCCGATGCAGGGCGGGACCCACTGCCCGGTAATAGCTACGGTGCACGGCCAGCAGAGCCTCGGCCACGGTCTGGCCGGTCTGGCCGAGGGGATCCTCCAGCGTTAAGCCCATCCGATCAAAGATTACCCGCCGGGCCAGGGTGTATCCGTTGGTGTGCAGCCCGGTCGAGGCATAAGCCAACAGGACGTCACCGGGAACGATGGCCTCGCCGTGAATGGCCCGGTCTGCCTCCACCACACCGACGATCGTTCCGGCGAGATCGAATGTACCGTCACGATACAGCCCGGGCATCTGGGCTGTTTCACCGCCCGCCAGCGCCATATCGTGAGCCCGGCAACCCCGGGCAATACCCTGGACGATCCCTGCGATCTGCTCCACTGCGAGCGCGGCGCCGGCGATGTAGTCCATGAAGGCGATGGGCCTGGCCCCGTGGACCAGGATGTCGTTGACACTGTGGTTTACCAGGTCTTCGCCCACCGTATCGAAGCGCCGCGCCTCGAGGGCCACTAAAACCTTGGTCCCGACGCCATCGGTGCTCAGTACCAGGGTAGGCTTCCGCATCCCTTCCGGGATGCGGACCATGCCGCCGAACCCGCCGATCTTGCCGGTGGACAGCGCGGTGCGGGTGCCCGCCACCAGCTCACCGATGCGCTCTTTCGCCGCCTCGGCGGCCTGAAGGTCTACGCCCGCGGCGGCATACTCCGGAGCCTCGCCCGCGGTCATGCCAGCGCCTTGGCCAGGGTAACGTGCGTCAGGTCCTGGAAGGCGCGGACACGCGACTCGACGTCGGCCAGGGTCACATCCTCGAAGCCGCGGATGCCGAACTGCTCCACCGCGTACGACCCCATCGCCGCCCCGTAGACCATCGCTCTTCGCACGTTGTCCTCGCTGATCGATCGGGTCCGCGCGAGGTAAGCCATGAAGCCACCGGCAAAGGCGTCACCCGCGCCGGTGGGGTCGAACACCGTCTCCAGCGGGAACGCAGGCACGTAGAACGTTCGGGTCGGCTCGATCAAGAGCGCGCCGTGCTCGCCCTGCTTGATGACGACGCGCTTGGGCCCATGCGCCAGGATCCAGCGGCCGGCCCGATGAATGTTCCAGTCGCCGCTCAGCTCCCGGGCCTCGCTGTCGTTCACCATGAGCACGTCCACCCGCTCCAACAGACGGAGCAGCGGTGGCTTCTGGCTCTGAATCCAATAGTTCATGGTGTCGCAGACGACCAGCTCGGGGCGGTCCACCTGGTCGAGGACGCCCAGCTGCAGCTCGGGATCGATGTTGCCCAGGAAAAGAAAACGGGCGGCACGGAATGGCGGAGGCAACTTGGGCTGGAAATCGGCAAACACCCCCAGACGGGTCTCGAGGGTCTCTCGACTCTGGAGGTCGTAAGAGTACTTGCCTTTCCAGCGGAAGCTCTCGCCTTCGGCGCGCTCGACGCCCGACCAGTCGATCCCCCGGGGCGCCAGACGCTCGAGCTCGTGGTAGGGGTAATCCTGTCCCACAACGCCGACCACCTGCACCGGATGCAGGATCGAGCCGGCTACGCTGAAATAGACCGCCGACCCACCCAGCGCGTCCGCGGTCTCACCAAACGGTGTGAAGATGGAGTCGAGCGCCACGCTGCCGACCACGAGCAAGCTCATGAAGTTACATCCGGTCCGGAGCGGAGATGCCGAGGATACCGAGGCCATTCGCAAGCACGATCCGGGCAGCCCGGGCGAGCAGGAGCCGGGCGTGCTCGGTGGCCGCTCCTTCGGGCGCTCCGACCGCACGGGTGTGGTGATACCAACCGTGGACGGCGGTCGCCAGCTCGCGCAGATAGACGGTCAGCCGGTGAGGGGCCCGCTCCCGCGCCGCCTTCTCGGCGACCTCGGGAAACACGATCAGCTTCTTGAGGAGCTCGCCGTCCTGGTCAGCGGGGAGCGCCGCGAGGTCGAGGTCTCCGGTAATCGACTCGGGCGACCGGTCCGCGGTCCGAAAGATCCCGCTCAGCCGCGCATGGGCCATCTGGACATAAAACACGGGGTTCTCGTCGGTCTGCTTCTTGGCGAGATCCACGTTGAAGGTCATCTGAGTGTCGCCGGGGAGCGCAAGAAAGAAGAAACGCGCCGCATCGACGCCGACCTCCTCGAAGAGGTCCCGGAGCATCACAAACTCGCCCGACCGCTTCGACATCTTCACTTCCTCGCCGCCGCTGGTCACCTTGACCAGCTGGACCAGGGCCACGTCGAAGAACTCTGGAGGGTATCCCAACGCCGCCAGAGCCGCTTGCACCCGGGGGATGTACCCGTGATGGTCGGCGCCCCAGACGTCGACGACCCGGTCGAAGCCGCGGTCGTGCTTATCGACGTGATAGGCGATGTCGGGCGCCAGATAGGTCAGGGTGCCGTCGCCTTTCCTCAGCACCCGGTCCTTATCGTCGCCGAAGTTGGTGGTGCGGAGCCACAGCGCCCCTTCGGCTTCATAGGTGAGACCCCGGCTTGCCAGCAGTCCGATGGTCCGGTCCACCCGTCCCGAATCGTAGGCCGCCTGCTCGGACGAGATGACGTCGAATTTCACCCCGAATAGCTCGAGATCCCGATTCTGCTCTTCCCGCTGGATCTCGAGCGCCAGCTCGCGGCTGCGACGAACTCCCTCGATCTCCGGCAGCTCGGCAAAGGCGCGGCCCTCCCGCTTCAGGACCTCCCGGGCATTTTCCAGCAGATACTCTCCGAAGTACCCGCCCTCGGGAATCTCCGTCTCGTAACCTGCGGCCTGGCGAACCCGAGCCCAGAGGCTGCGAGCCAGCTTATCGATCTGCACGCCCGCATCGTTGACGTAGAACTCACGAGTGACCGCGTGGCCCGACCACTCCAGTAGCGACGCGATGGCGTCCCCCAGCGCGGCTCCGCGGCCATGGCCCACGTGAAGCGGTCCGGTAGGATTGGCTGACACGAACTCGACGTTCACCTTGAGGCCCGCGCCGAAAGTGGAGCGGCCGTAGTCAGCGCCCAGCTGGAGAATCTGCTGGTGAGCCGCCGCGAGCTGGGATCCGGCCAACCAGAAGTTGATGAACCCGGGGCCGGCAATTTCGGTCTTCGCGACCAGATCGGGAGGAAGCTGAAGCTCCTGCAAGACCCGTTCGGCGGTCTTGCGGGGGTTGGCGCGCTCGCGGCGGGCCAGCACCATGGCAAGGTTGGTGGCGGCATCGCCATGCCCGGCATCCCGGGGACGCTCCAGGACGAAATCGATCCCATCCGCTCCGAGCCGCGAGGCCACCCTCGCCAGCTCGGCGCGCAAGCGGCCGTTCACTCTGAGGCAGCCTTCCCCTTGCCGGGGCGAGAGGCGGGCTTGGCGGCGGGGTCCGGTTTGCTACCCGGCTTGGCGTCGGGCTTGCCGGTTTCGCTCTTGGCCTCGGAGCCGGATTTGGATTCAGAGGCGGGCGCCGCCTCGCTCTCGGGCTTCCGGGGACCCTTCCCGTCCTTCCCGTAATCGGTGATGTAGAAGCCACTTCCTTTGAATACCAGGCCCGCGCCGCCGGAGATCTTCCGCGTGGCGGGCTTGCCGCACACGGGACACTTGGCACGCGGCTTCTCGTTCATCTTCTGGAATTTCTCGAACAAGTGCCCCTCGGGGCACTGGTATTCATACGTCGGCATGGTGGTCCGGTAGATGGTAAACGAAATGAACAGCGAAACTTACCGAGCAACATGAGGGCGTACAAGCAGCCCGAGGTTTCGATGATTCTTTACCACTAAGGCACGAAGGTCACAAAGGGCACAAAGGGACAGTTAGCCGTTCAAGACTCTTCTCACGCCGTCCTTTAACACCTCCACATTAAAGTTAATTATCAGGCCGAGCCAGAGCTCTCGTAGTCGAAGGTAGGTAAGTAGTTGCGCTCTGTGAACGGGAAGGATCTTCTGAGCGGACTTTAGTTCGATAATGATCGTCCGCTTTACTAGAAGATCGAGTTGGACAAAGCACGGTAGCCGCTTGCCCTTATAGTTGACTGGTATGTTAACTTGTCGCTCGACCTCAATGCCCCGGAGCCAAAGCTCCCGGCAGAGTGCCATCTCATAAATGGACTCAAGAAGTCCTGGGCCAAGTAGGCGGTGTACTTCGATTGAAGCACCGATGACCTCATGTGACAGTGCCAGAGCGGAGGACTTCGTGCTCTTTGTGTCCTTCGTGCCTTCGTGGTGAATCATTACGCATAGATTGACCTGTTCGACATGCCCAGGCCAACCGGATCCGCGCAACAAGAATCGACGTCATGCAGGCCGGTACACGCCCCAGACCGCTCGCAGGGTGTCGCTGATCTCGCCCAGTGTCGCCCGGGCGCGGACGGCGGCGATGATCGGGGGCATGAGAGGAGCCGCTCCTGCGGCAGCTTGCCGCACTTCGGCGAGCCCCGCCTTCACAGCCCGAGCGTCGCGATCGCGTTTGATCGTGGCCAGACGGTCCCGTTGCTGCCGTTCCAACACCGAGAAGTCCGGCGTGTCTATCGAGAGCGAGGACGAGTCATCGGTAAAGCGGTTAACTCCGACTACGACCCTGTCGCCCGATTCCTGAGCCTTCTGAAGCTCGTACGCGCTCCGCGCGATTGCCTCCTGAAAGAAGCCGCGCTCGATGGCCCGGGCGGCCCCGCCCAGGGCGTCCACCTCGGCGATAAGCGCCCGCGCCCCTGACTCGATGTCGTCGGTGAGGGACTCGACGTAGTAACTCCCCGCGAGGGGATCGACCACCTGGGCCACTCCGGACTCGTGCCCCAGGATCTGCTGGGTCCGAAGCGCCAGCGTTGCCGACGCCTGGGTGGGGAGCGCCAGGGCCTCATCGTAGCCGTTGGTGTGGAGCGATTGGGTGCCGCCGAGAACGGCGGCAAGCGCCTGGATGGTTACCCGGACGACGTTGTTGAGTGGCTGCTGCGCCTGCAGGGTCACGCCCCCAGTCTGGGTATGGAATCGCATCCGGGCCGGTCCATCGCCGGCCGCAAAGCGCTCCTTCACCAACCGGGCCCACAGCCGCCGGGCGGCTCGGAACTTGGCTGCTTCCTCGAAGAGATCGTTATGGCTGGCGAAGAAGAACGACAGGCGGGCTCCGAAGCTGTCGACCGGAAGTCCGGCAGCGACCGCCGTCCCCACATACTCCAGGGCGTTCGCCAGAGTGAACCCGACCTCCTGCACCGCCGTGGCGCCCGCCTCGCGCATGTGATAGCCACTGATCGAGATCGGGTTGAAGCTCATCTCCTCATCGACGACAAACCGCACGATGTCGGTCGCCAGCCGTAGCGACGGCTGGGCGGGGAAGATGTAAGTCCCCCGTGCGATGTACTCCTTGAGCACATCGTTCTGCACCGTGCCGGTGAGCTTCGCGCGAGACACGCCGTGCTCCTCGCCGACCACGATGTACATGGCCAGCAGGATTGCGGCGGTGGCGTTGATGGTCATGGAAGTCGATACGCGATCCAGCGGGATCTCGCGGAACAGCTGCGCCAGATCTTCCACGGTGTCTATGGCGACGCCAACCCGGCCGACTTCCCCCTGCGCCATCGGGTGGTCCGAGTCGTAGCCCATCTGGGTCGGCAAATCGAATGCGGTGGAGAGTCCCATCTGGCCCGCGGCCAGCAGTTGGCGGAACCGGCCATTGGTTTCCTGGGCAGTCCCGAAGCCGGCATATTGGCGCATGGTCCAGAGCCGGCCGGTGTACATGCTCGGATACGGGCCGCGGGTAAACGGGAATTCACCGGGTTGGCCTAGGTCGCGAACCGGATCGCCTTTCCAATCGTCCGGCTGATATACCGTCTTCACAGCGCCGGCTGGGAAACCGCACCGCTGGCGCGGGCAGCTACCCGGCGAAGGGTGTCGGCAACAAAGCCCACGTCCTCCCGCGATCCAATCACCAGCGGGGTCCGCTGATGTAGCGAATCGGGAACGATGTCGAGGATCCGCTGAACGCCGTCGGTGGCAGAGCCTTCAGCCTGTTCAGCGATGAACGCCATTGGGGAGGCCTCGTACAGCAGCCGGAGCTTCCCTCCCGTATTCCTGTTGTCCGCCGGGTAGAGGAAAATGCCGCCGGCAACGAGGTTGCGATGGAAATCGCCAACCA
Organism: Gemmatimonadales bacterium; assembly: GCA_045803245.1. Taxonomy (GTDB): domain Bacteria; phylum Gemmatimonadota; class Gemmatimonadetes; order Gemmatimonadales; family GWC2-71-9; genus CAVVWJ01. The sequence continues at coordinate 10,981 of JBJMPK010000195.1, read as the reverse complement.
GGGAGCCCATATAGCGGCTGTTCTTCGGCGTCACCTGACCGGGAGGGTCGCCCTTTAAGCCCTTCACCGCTGTTTGCATCCCCTTGTCCCACCGCCCGAAGTTGCTCTCGTTGACGCTGTAGTACTTGCCCACTCGCGGCGTAATGATCCGGGGATGGGAGAGCAGGAATTCACCGATGGTGGGATCCAGAGTAAAGCCGTGGGAGCCTTGTCCGGTGGTGTAGACCAGCATGGTACTGGACCCGTACATGATGTATCCGGCGGCCACCTGCTTGCAGCCGGGCTGCAGCACGTCAGCGGAAGTGCCCCTGCCCTGCATGCTCACCCGCCGGTAGATGCTGAAGATGGTACCTACCGCCGAGTTGACGTCGATATTGGAGGAGCCATCCAGGGGATCGAACAGGACGGCATACTTGCCAACCGGATACTCAGGAGGCACCGGGATAATCTCGTCGTCTTCCTCCGAGCCCATTGCGCAGACTCGTCCGGTGTGCTTCAGGCAGTTCTTGATAGTTTCATTGGCAAAGACGTCCAGCTTCTGCTGCTCCTCCCCCTGGACGTTGATGCCGCCGGCAGCGCCGAGAATGTTGACCAGGCCGGCCCGCCGAATGGCGGCAGCGATGATCTTCGAGGCAAGGGCAATGTCATACAGCAGGTTGGAAAGCTCACCGGTGGCCTCGGGGTAGCGGTCCTCCTGGTCGAGGATGAAGCGTTCGATCGTGGTGACGGATGTCCGCAAAAAACCTCCTGGTCGAAAAACGTGAACGGTGAACAGTTAATGGTGAAACCGTTCAGCGTTTGCCGTTTACGGTGTTCTCCCGAACATCGTACGTCTGCGAGTGACCCCGCGCCTCGATCGTCATACTGCGACCGTCGGTTCTTACCGTGACCGCACCATCCTGGTCGGTGCGCCACACCTGTACTCGATGTCTTGCCAACCGCCCCAGGGTTTCGGGCGAGGGATGGCCGTAGGTATTGGTCCCCACCGATATCACGGCCGCACTGGGCCGCAAGGAATCGAGCCATTCGTCGCCGGTGCTCCAGCGGCTGCCGTGGTGCCCTACCTTGAGCACGTCGACTCGCCGGGTCCGGCTACGCATTTCGGCTTCGGCCGGGAATCCGGCATCGCCCGCAAAGATCGCCTGAAAGTCGCCATACTCCACCAGCAGCACCACCGAGTCCTCGTTCAGGTCCTCACCCCAGCTGGGCCATTGGTACGGGTGCAGAATGGTGAAGCGCACGCTGTCCAGGCTGAATCGCTCCCCCCGGCGGCCGGGATGCCAGGGCATCGATTCGGTGGCCAACTCATCGAGGAATTCAAAGTACAGGGGATCGGCCACCTTGTCGCCGGGCTCGATTACCAGGCCGGCGTGAAATCGGTCGAGTACGCTGGGAACTCCACCAAGGTGATCGGCGTGAGCGTGCGACACCACTGCCACCGCCAACTGGTGTACGCCCTGGCTCACCAGGTAGGGGATGACCACCCGGCGGCCGGCATCGCTGCGCTCATTGCGCGGCCCTGCATCGATCAGCATCCACCGGCCAGCAGGGGTCCGCAGGACAGCCCCGTCGCCCTGGCCGACGTCAAGAAAATGTAACGTGAGCCCCGAACCGCTGTCAGTCGCTGGCGCCCAGGCCCAAAACATACCGGCCCAGAGTGTCGCCACGCTGGCCCAACCCCACCGCCGGACCGCTTCGGCGGCGGTATTCCGATTCCCGATTGCCCACAGACTCACGGCCAGCGCGGCGGCCCAGGGCAGACTGGAGCGGAGCTCAGCGGCGCCGACAACGTGACCGCCTGGGACCGAAGCACCGGCAGCGGCCAGGAGCTCTAGCAGGTGAAGCCCGAGGCCCGCACCGCCGGCGAATGCACGAGCCAGGCCGGACCAGATGGGAAAGAACAGAAGACTGGCCAGGACACCAGGTATAGCCACGGCCGCCAGCGGAATGGCTATAAAGTTGAGCGCGATCCCGACGATGGCGACGGACCCGAGGGCAAATGCCGTGATCGGCGCGGTGGCAAGCGTGGCTCCCACAGACGAGCCCAGCGTCCGCCACCAAACGGTTTGCCCCACCGCGCTGTCGGTCCACCGGCTAAAGGTCGTGGCGCCCCAGAGCGCCGCCGCCGACAGCCACGCGCCCAAGTCGAGGATGGCCCAGGGATCGATCAACAGTACGCAGAGGCAGGTGGCGGAGAGCAGCGCGTTGCTTTCCACCCGCCGCTGGCGCCAACGACTCCACGCTGCGAGTACGGCCAGGGCGGCGGCACGGGTAGCCGGCGCGGGCCAGCCGAGGAAGGCGACGTAGGCGACACTCGAGCTGGCCGCCAGCGCCAGGGCGCGAGTCCGCCCCAGCCGCAACGATCGGCAGAGTAGAAAAATCCAGGCGGTGATCACCCCGACGTGAAAGCCGGAGATCGACAGCAGATGGACCAGCCCCGACTGGGCGAATCGGTCCTGGAGGTCCCGGTCGAGCCCTCCCCGGCGCCCGAGAATCAGCGCGTCAACCATTGCGGCCCGGCCGCCATAAAGCTCCCGGCTGGCGTGAGTGACGGCGGTCTTGAGCCGTCCAGAGGGCCCTGCCCGCCCCGACACAGCCCTGATTTCGGCGACGACGAGCGTACCCGAAGGCCGACCTCCCACCCCAACTCTGGGGATCCAGCGTCCCACAACATCGGCGGTGAGATCGGCGGACGAGGCCCGAGCGGCCGGCCAGCGCGCGACGACCGGTCCGTTGCACCTGGCGCCAACCGGCTGCACCTCGAGTCGGCCGCCTGCCGCCTCGGCCGGCTCGTTCAAACGGACGGATAGATGGATCCGCCCTGCCGGCAGGATGGCCACGCAGCTGTGGGTCTCCCGTATCCAGGCCAGCTCACCGCTCAGCCGCCCGAGGAGAGCCGCGGCAGTGAAGAGGATGACGGAGGATCGCCGGATCGCCAGGGCTGCGACCAGCACCATCGCAATCACGCCGGCCGGCCCACCAAAATGCAGAAGGCCGGTCGCGAGACCGGCCCCGAATGCCGATGTAAAGAGAATGGGAGGCCGGAGTCTCACCGGCCGGCCGCTACTTGGGGGTGGTTCCTTCCCGGGAGCGGCAGCGCGGGGCCACCGAGATCTTGCGGAGCGCCTCCATCACGATGACCTCGATGGCAGCTCTGCTCTGCTCTCTTTCGAGGCTGACCTCCGTCACGACTGCCCCTTCTCGACGCGACACGTAGCGCGGAGGAACCCGGTTGAGCGCGAACGTCAGCACGTCGTCCCGGCAGAGATCGCAGGCGCAGAATGCCGGGAAGTGCGGCCGCAACGTCTCGTACGCCGCTAACACATGATCTTCGACCAGGTTCTTGATCACAGCACCGCCAGAGCGGGAGTAACCACCGCCCCGGTAAACGTCGAGCCGGTGGTCCCGGTAAAGCGCACCCGGTGATACTGGCCCACACTGCTGACGGGAAGGTCCAGCAGTACCAGGTGATTGCTGCGGGTGCGAGCCAGCATGAGCGCGCCCCGCTTGGCCGGATGCTCCACCAACGCTTCGTGTACCTCACCCACCCGGTCCATGTTTTTGCGCCTGACGTTGGTGCGAACCGCATCGATGAGCCGGCCGAGACGCTCCGATGCCACTTCATCGGCGATGTGATCCTTGAGCCGGACCGCGGGCGTACCCTCGCGGAGCGAATACTTGAACGTATAGGCGTCGTCGAAATCGGCCTCGGCCACGAGACTGAGAGTCTCCTCGAACTGCGCATCGGTCTCGCCGGGGAAGCCGACGATGATATCGGTCGAGATAGTGATGCCTGGAACGGCCCGGCGAAGCTGACCCATGACCTCGAGGTAACCCTCGCGGGTGTAGCGGCGCAGCATCCGCCTGAGCACCGCGTTCGAGCCGCTCTGGACCGGCAGATGGATATGCTCGCAGACAGCCGGAGTGGTCGCCACGGCTTCGATGACGCGACCGCTGAAGTCGGTGGGGTACGGGCTGGTGAAGCGAAGCCGCCGGAGACCATCGACCGCTCCTACGGCTCGCAGCAGATCGGCGAAATCGTGCGTGCCATCGTGATAGCTGTTGACCGTCTGTCCGAGCAGGGTAACCTCGCTGGTTCCCTGCTGTACCAGGCCGGCGACCTCCCCGACCACGTCCTGCAGCTTCCGGCTCCGCTCCGGACCCCGGGTCTGCGGGACGATGCAGAAGGTGCAGCGATAATCGCAGCCTCGTTGTACCGTGACGAACGCTGTGGGTCCCTTTTCCCGCACCGCCGGCACATCCTCGTAGTGCTCCCAGGAGCGGAACCCGGTATCGGACACACGCTGGCCGCCCTGCGCCAGCCCGATGAGCTGGGGAAGGTTCCGGTACCCGTCCGGGCCGACGACCAGATCGACCCGCGGTACCTGAGCCAGCAGTGCGGGTCCCAACCGCTGGGCCATGCATCCCACGACACCCAGCACTCCACCCGCGCGCTTGTACCGCTGTAGCTCGCCCACCCGCCCGATCACGCGTTGCTCCGCGTTGTCCCGCACGGCGCAGGTGTTCACCAGCATGACATCGGCACCGTCCGGCTGGTCGGCGCGCACGAAACCGTCCCGGCGGAGGACCCCGAACATGAGCTCGGAGTCCGCGACGTTCATCTGGCAGCCGTAGGTTTCGATGTAGACGGTTTTGAGCATGGGCCAATTATAGTGGGGCAGGCGGACGGCCGGACAGGCGGTCGGGCGGACAGATCCGGCTGAAAATATTTTTCTGACGCCCACTGCGTGATCCAGATGCGCACGTTATTTACCGACCGACCGACCGACCGCCTGTCCGCCCGTCCGCCTGTCAGGGCCGCACCGAGATCCCGACCGAGAGGATAAACGCGCGCTCGGAGTAGGCGCCCTGAGAGCGCCAAAGATGCTCCAGCGCCAAGTCCACGCCCGCCCGTTGCTGGGCGAAGCGTATCCCGGTGCCGGCCGAGACCCCGAACTCATGTCCCTGCGGTCCCGGCACCAGCGGAAACGGCAGGGTGCCATAGCGGGCGCCGAAGCGGATGGGCCGCCGGTAGGGACGCTTCACATCGGACGTGTACTCTCCGCCAACCGCCACTTCGATCGTATTCTCCGCGCCGGTTCCCCCCTGCTGAAGCAGGTCGCTGTTGGCACCTGACCAGGTGCGATACACGGTTTGGGTGGCGAGGTCGAGTCCCTGCGCGGGACTCCAATGAAGCCCCAACCCGAAGGTGTATGGCAGATCGACCGTACCGATCCGGGTGGAGTCGCGGTCGACGTTGGCGTGCCCATCGGAGCGGGCCAATGCCGCGACTGCGAATCGGGTTCCGAACTGGCGCACCAACCCCACCGAGACACCGATGCCGGCGTAAGAGACTTCGGATCGCTGCCGGCTTGAGAGAAAGCCTGGATCGCTGAATACCCGGCTGGATACGAGACGATTGGAGCCGGTGATCACATGGAACCCGCCGCCGAACATCCAGCGATCGTGGATCCGGTACGCACCCGCCAGGCGTAAGTCGCTGAGACCTCCACGCGACGAGAAGGTATCGGTAACGCCCACCGGGACTCCGCGAAGATCGATGCTCCCACCGGTAACGACCGTGAAGTCGCGATTGGTGTAGTTGGAATAGCTGAGACCCAATGCTCCCCCCGATTGACGTATCGGCCCAACGACCGAGAGTTGGGGGAAGCGCGTGTCCCTGATCGATGCGGTCCCGGCCGGGTTCTCCTCGTGCCGAAACGCCTGAGTGCCGGTAAACACGCTGGTCAGGGTCGTTACCGCGCCGAGTGCCGCCGGGTTCAGGCTGGATTCGGAATCGAACATGCCGAAAGCGCCGGAACTGCCCGTGGCACGTACAGCCAGACCCCGCCCGGGAAAGCCCAGGCCGCGGATCCCGAACTGCGACGATTGCGCTTCGGCCAGGCCCGGCACGAGAGCGAGCAGGAAAATCAGGGGTGCGTGCCGCACTCAGGGGTTCTCGAAGGGGAAGGAGCGGAGATAGCTGATCCGGAGCCGGGGCCGTAGAGCTTCGGGGGCGCGGGTCGAGTAAAAGACGGGACGGGAGAAGCTGGCGGCCTCCTGGTTCGGCACCAATGACACTACCAGCGCGGAGGGTCGGGCCGTAGTGCCAAGCCAAAGCTCAACCAGTCGCACCACCTCGAGGGATACTGCCGTTGCTCCGACTTCCAAGGTATCGATTGGCAATGGAGGTAAACTCGCTGACGTCAGCGGTGACTTACCGCCCACATCCGTCACCAGCGCACGGGCCAGCAGGACCCCGGGGTCGGTCGGGAGCCCGGGTATGGGCACTACCGGCGTTAGCTCCAGCGTGGCGCGCACGATCTGCGCCGAATCGCGGATGCGCGACGGCAGCTCGAATCGAAGCAGCGCCCGGGAGGAAGGCTCGCCTCCGACGGCAAGGAGGGTTGAGTCCGGGGGCGTCTCCGCCGGTCTGACGAAGGAGTTGAAGCTGGCGGAGAGGCTGAACGTCCGGAGCTTGGCCGTTCCCGTGTCCGGGACATCCAGCGTCGCGTAGGTCACGAATGCGCCGCCGGTGGCGCTGGCGGCTGCGCCGAGACGAATGCCGGTCGCAACTGGCGCCTCGATGCGGACGCCCAAGGCCAACACTCCGGTGTCGGCAGGAGCGATTTGAACCAAGCTGAGATCGGCTCCCGAAAATACCGTTCGGATCGCGCCCTGGTTCAGCGTGTCGGGGACGTCGATGACCCGGATCAGGTTCGCCGGGACGAATGCGGGATCGACATCGGCGTAGGAGGTGGACGAGTCGATCGATATGGGAAGCCGGTACAGGGCGAGCTTCAAGCCATCGACCAGGGTGTCGCGGGCGATCAGGTTGAAGGCAAGCGCCACGGAGTCGACGGTGTAGGCCCGGGCCGTGTCCCGAACGGTGACGGAATCATTGCGGCGGGGGAACCGCATGATGGCGCGCTCTTCGAAACCCTCCAAGCCGTTGGACACCAAGAGGGCCGCTGACGCAGATGGCTGTACGTACCCACTGAAGCTGCTGTCCGCTCCAGAGATAGGGCTCAACACCTCATCGAAAACTTCAGGCGACCCGCCGGGACAAAGGGCCGGGCAGTCGGCCGGTGCGGTGAGCTTCTCCTGGCAACCGATGAGCACAAGCGTGGCCAGCAACCCAAGGTTGGCGAGCCTCACCGCAGTTGCTCCGGTCCAAACGCAACCGGCAGAAGCTCGGACAACCGCCATGTCACCGTGCGTTGGGGGCCGACACCCTCGATGGGGAGGTCTAAGCCGAACTCGGCCAAGACCTGGCGGCAGGCACCGCAGGGAGCGGCCGGAGGATCGACGTCCGAGACCACGACGGCGCGGCGGAACCGGGTGGCGCCCGCACTGACGGCGGCACAGATTGCCGCCCGCTCGGCGCAGATCGTGAGCCCAAACGATGCATTCTCGACGTTGCACCCGGCAAAAATGCCGCCATCCTGGGACTGCAGGGCGGCACCTACCCGAAACTTGGAGTACGGCGCGTAGGCCCGAGCCTGGGCGGCCCGGGCCGCGTCAATCAAGGAATCAGTCAATCCAAACCTCTGAAAGGAACGAGCTGCCGGCCGGGAGGGCCGGTACTCCGAGGAACTCGGCCACCGTTTGGCCGACGTCCGCAAACGTGTCTCGGCGCCCGAGAGCAGCCGGACGCACCTTGGGACCCATGACGAGGAGAGGCACGATCTCTCGCGAGTGATCGGTTGAAGGTGTCGTGGGGTCGTTGCCATGATCGGCGGTAAAGATAACGAGATCATCGGCGCGAACTCCGTCGAGGAGGCGAGGCAACGCGCGATCGAGCTCTTGCAGGCCGGCACGGAAACCCGGTACATCGTTCCGATGTCCCCAGCTCTGGTCGAACTCGATCACATTGGCCAACAGCAAGCCTCGCCGCATCGCCCGCAGGGCGCCCTCGATCAAGGCATAGGCTTCCGCATTGGTACCGGTATGAACGCTGGAGATCCCTCGTCCGGCAAAGAGATCGTCCACCTTCCCCACGCCCACACGAGGAATCTGGCGCTCGGCCAACCGATCGAGCAGAGTCGGACCGGGTGGAGCGAGACTGAAGTCGCGCCGGTGGACCGTGCGTTTCCAGGCCCCCGGTACCCCGGTGAAGGGGCGGGCAATGACCCGGGATACGCCATGCTTCCCGGCCAACAAGGTGCGAGCCGCGCTGCACGCGAGGTACAGTTCCTCGAGTGGAACCGTGGCTTCGTGCGCCGCCACTTGGAACACGCTATCCGCCGAGGTGTAGACGATCCACTTTCCGGTGCGGCGATGCTCCACCCCAAATTCGTCCAACACCGCCGTCCCGGAAGCGGCCTTGTTGCCCAGTACGCCCCGCCCGGTGCGGCTGGCGAATTCGGCGATGACATCCGGGGGAAATCCTTGCGGGAAGGTGGGGAATGGTGCGTCGAGGATCAGCCCGCAGAGCTCCCAATGTCCCGTCGTACTGTCCTTGCCCGGACTTGCCGGCTCGCAGCTTCCATGGGCAGCCGTGGGTGACGGCACCGGCCGGATACCGGCCAGATCTCCGCAGTGGCCCAGCCCCGCCGCTTCGAAGTGAGGCATCGCCAGCCCACCGACCGCCCGAGCCACATTTCCCAGGGTGTTGCTGCCGGTGTCGCCGTAAAGATGCGCATCGTGGGCGGATCCGATTCCGACCCCGTCCAGGACGATAATGACAGCCCGTCGCATCACGCCTTGGGTGTCGTCTGCACGTAGCGAAACCGCAACGAGGTGACTGCCTGATCGAGCAGCTGCTGTTCATCCGGATCGAGTCGCCCGCTGGTCTTCTCCGCGAGCATCCCCAGGGTATCGATCAGCATCTGGGCCGCCTTGCGGGAGTCCCCCAGACCCTCGGCGCCCTGAGGCACGTGTCCGCTCAATGCGGCCTCGGCTTGCTGCGCTAACCCCAGGACCAGCGATGCGAAATGGGGATTCACGTGGACCTCGCGTAGCGTCGACGTATCCTGCTTCCCATCCTGGTGAGCAGCTCGTAGGAGATGGTCCCCGCGGCCGCCGCCTGCCGGTCCAAGCTGACCAGACCACCGAAGACGGTGGCGACATCGCCGATCGCGACGTTCTGGTCGACCAGTGCCATGCACATGTCCATGGTGACCCGGCCCACCACGGGCGCCAACCGACCGTTGATCTCGATCTCACGGGCCGGCGCGGCACTTATACCTCCAGAGCGCGGCAACCCATCGGCATAGCCGACGCCGAGGGTAGCGATGGTACCGGGCTGATGTGCCTGCCAGCCGCCTCCGTAACCCACCGTATCGCCCGCGACGATCGACCTCATCGCAATCACCCGCGTCCGTAACGCGGCGACCGGGCGTGGCTCAGGCCGGCCGGCGCTACCGCCATAAAGGAAGATGCCTGGTCGAACCAGATCGGCTGTAAAGGCGCGGCCTTTGAGCGCGGCGGCGCTGTTCGCGGCATGAACTAGTGACGGCCGGGGCAGCGACTGGAGCACGTCCTGAAATCGATCCCACTGCCGAACGCTGCTGTCGACATCCGATTCCGCCGAGTGAAAGTGGGTGAAGATACCTTCCCATCCTGGTGCCCGGCCAAGGATCGGCCCCAGGGCGGCCACCGCGGCGCGATCGTCCCATCGGATACCGGCGCGACTCATGCCGGTATCGACCTCGAGGTGAAACGGCCGTTGGCTCCGCCGAGTCCATGCCTCCAGCGCGGTGAGGTCGCCGATCGATGGACGCAGGTCGTGCTCGAGGAACTGCTCGATCCACTCCGGGAGCAGAGGAGTGACCACCAGAATGGGACGACCGATGCCAGCGGCTCGTAGCTCGGCACCTTCATCCACCGAGGCTACGCCGAAACCCCAGGGATCGAGCGGCTCCAGTGCACGCGCGACCTCCACCGCCCCTATTCCATAACCATTAGCTTTGACCATCGGCAACAGCCGGCCGCCGCTGATCGCCGCCACCGTTCGCGCGTTCGCCACCAGCGCTGCCAAGTCGACGTCCAGCCAGGCGCGGGTTGTGTCGGAGGGGAAGGTCATGGTGGGCCGGCGGGTATGATATTCGGCGTGAGGGAGACATGCAAGACAATTCGGCGCTCGGGCGCGCGATGGCCACGGTGCGGGATCTTCGCCGCCGCTGTCCCTGGGACCGGGCCCAAACCCGGGAGACGCTGCGACCCTACCTGGTAGAGGAAGTGCTCGAGCTCGATCAGGCACTGGGAGAAGGTGCAATAGAACAGATCCGAGCCGAGCTGGCGGACCTGCTCCTGCATCTGGCCTTTCAGCTCGTCATCGCGGAGGAGGGAAAGGAGTTCACGGCGGTGCAGGTCTCCGACGACCTGGACGCCAAAATGAGACGCCGCCACCCTCACCTGTTCGAGCTGGGCCATCCCGAGCCATGGGAGCAGATCAAGCGTCGGGAGCGGAAAGGACACGTGCTCGCCGGCCTCGTCCCTGCCCTGCCCGGGCTCCTGATGGCATTTCGTCTCCAGCAACGGGCCGCATCGGTGGGGTTCGATTGGCCCGATCTCATCGGACCGCTCAATAAGGTTCGCGAAGAGATCGCTGAGGTCGAAAGCGAGCTGACCGCTGAATTGTCGGAGCACCGTCATGGGGAGGATCCGGATCCCAATACTCCCGGACCCCCTCCCAGCGAAGCGTTGGTGGCGGAAATCGGTGATCTGCTCTTCGCGGTCGTGAACCTGGCCCGGAAGACAGGAGTGCAACCCGGCCTCGCGCTCGACCGGGCCAATCGCAAGTTCCGGGACCGCTTCGAGGCAGTCGAGCAAATGGCCGCCGACCGCGGGATCGACATCGCCAGCGCGGGCCTGGAGGTCCTGGATGGCCTGTGGGATGAGGTGAAGGCGGTGAGGGTAAGCGGGTAAGTGGGTAAGCGGGTAAGCGGGTAGGAGGGTAGGAGGGGATCGGGCGTGGGGCGCCGGCGTTCAGCGTTCAACATTCAATGTTCGGTCACCGGCGACCACACTGTTTACT
>JBJMPK010000194.1:0-5096 GCA_045803245.1 Gemmatimonadales bacterium | reverse complement strand
GGCTCTCCGGCGCACGGTCGGAGCCCTTCGGCTCCGGCTTCGACCGGCTGTTCGAGCAAAGGATTGCCGAAGCGGACGAGTTCTATCGGGAGCGGCTGCCCGCCAGCGTGACCGACGACGAAGCGCGGGTGCTGCGGCAGGGATACGCCGGTCTGCTGTGGAGCAAGCAGTTCTACCACTATGTGGTCGAGCAGTGGGCCGAGGGCGATCCGGCGCAGCCATCGCCTCCAGCATCACGTACCAAGGGCCGCAACAGCGAGTGGGCCCACGTGTATAATCGCGACGTCATCTCCATGCCCGACAAGTGGGAGTATCCCTGGTTTGCGGCATGGGACCTCGCATTCCACATGATCCCATTTGCCCGGATCGACCCCGAGTTCGCCAAGGAGCAGCTGCTGCTCCTGCTACGGGAGTGGTACATGCACCCGAACGGGCAGATCCCGGCTTACGAGTTTGCCTTCGGCGACGTGAACCCGCCGGTGCACGCCTGGGCCTGCTGGCGGGTGTACAAGATGACCGGCCCTAAAGGCCAACGTGATCGGCTGTTCCTGGAGCGGGCCTTCCACAAGCTGCTGCTGAACTTCACCTGGTGGGTGAACCGGAAGGACCCGGACGGGCGGAATCTCTTTGCCGGCGGCTTCCTCGGGCTGGATAATATCGGGGTATTCGACCGATCACAGCCGCTTCCCACCGGGGGACACCTGGAGCAGGCCGACGGCACTGCGTGGATGGCATTCTACTGCAATACCATGTTGGCGATGGCACTGGAACTGGCGAGCGAAGACCCGGCGTACGAAGACGTCGCCTCCAAGTTCTTCGAGCATTTCATTGCCATCGCCGACGCCATCAATACCCTCGGCGGTACCGGGCTCTGGTCCGAGGAAGACGGCTTCTACTACGATCAGCTCCATGCCGACGGGATGCATACGCCACTGAAGATCCGGTCGCTGGTCGGTGCCCTGCCCCTCATCGCAGTCGAGGTCCTGGACGAGGCCCAGTTCGCGCATCTGGAAGGCTTCAAGCGTCGGCTCAACTGGTTCCTCACGAACCGGCAAGACGTCGCCCGACAGATCGCGTGCATGCACCCACGTGAAACGGGAGGAACCGTGCAGCGACTCCTGGCCATCCCCTCACGCGAGCGGCTGGAGAAGGTGCTGCGTTACCTGCTGGACGAGAGCGAGTTCTTCTCGCCCCACGGCATCCGCTCGGTGTCGCGGGTGCATCGGGATCAGCCTTACACGATCGAAGTCAATGGGATGATTCACCGGGTAGACTACGACCCCGGGGAATCGAGCACCGGGCTGTTTGGAGGGAACTCCAACTGGCGTGGCCCGGTATGGTTTCCCCTCAACTATCTGCTGCTCGAGGCGCTGGAGCGCTTCCATCACTTCTACGGTCCCGATCTCCGGGTCGAGTGTCCCGTGGGCTCGGGACGGATGCTCAACCTCCAGGAGGTGGCCCGCGAGCTCGGCGCCCGGCTGTCGAGCACCTTCCTGGCCGACCCTGCGGGGCGCCGCCCCTGTCATGGCAACGACCCGCGCTTCGCGAGCGATCCCCACTGGAAGGAGCTGGTTCTGTTCCACGAGTACTTCCACGGTGACACCGGCCGGGGCGTTGGCGCGAGCCATCAGACCGGGTGGACCGCGCTCGTGGTCCGCTGCATCGAGGACCTGGCGCGAACCCGGGTTCAGCGCTCCTCAGCGCGGGGTAAGGCCGAGGGCGCCGCGCGCATGGTCTCGAGCCGCACATGACAACCGCTCTTGCGATCGATGAGGTCACCGAGTGGCTCGAGCCGGATGGTCTGGGCGGGTTTGCTTCGGGAACCACGGGTGGCCTCCGCACTCGGCGTTACCATGCGCTACTGCTCACGGCTACGACTCCGCCGACCGGCCGGGTGGTTCTGGTCAACGGCCTCGATGCCTGGGTGGAAGGCGGTGAGCGGTTAGCGGTGAGCGGTGAGAGGGAATATCTGAGCCGCCAGAGGTACTCACCGGATGTCGTAGCACCGGCCGATGCTGCCAGCATTGAGTCATTCCAGGCGGAGCCCTGGCCTACGTGGATCTACCGCCTACGCGACGGTACCCGGATCGAGCAGGAGATCTTCGTGACCCGCGGATCGCCGATCGTGGCTATCCGCTGGCGCGCCCTTAATGCGGCCTCCGGAAGGATCCTCTCGGTGCGACCCTTTCTCTCGGGTCGCGACCTCCACGCCCTGCACCACGCCAACCCGGCGTTTCGCTTTGCCCATGCAGTTGGCGGCGAGGAAGTGAGCTGGGTGCCGTACCCTGGTGTCCCCGGAGTTGCGGCCCTCTCCAACGGCGACTACCAGAGCCAGCCGGAGTGGTATCGCGGGTTCCTGTATGCCGAGGAGCGGGCTCGAGGGCTCGACTTCGAGGAGGATCTCGCCGCGCCCGGCGTTTTCCGCTGGGATCTCGGCAAGGGAGAGGCGGTGCTGATCCTGAGCGTTCCCGGCGTACTTCCAGTCGGAAGCGCTACGGGTACCTATGACCAGCTGAGCCGTAGCGAGCGCGGCCGGCGGGGCCGGCTGGGCTCACCACTGGAGCGCGCGGGCGACGCCTACATCGTCCGGCGCGGGTCGGGCAAGACCGTGCTCGCGGGCTATCCCTGGTTCACCGATTGGGGCCGTGACACTTTCATCGCCCTTCGCGGGCTGTGCATCGCCACCGGTCGACTGGCCGAGGCGCGATCGATCCTGCTCGGCTGGGCCGGACTCGTTTCCGAGGGAATGCTGCCGAACCGCTTCGTGGACCAGGGCGATGCGCCCGAGTTTAACTCGGTGGACGCCTCGCTCTGGTATGTCATCGCGGTGCACGACTACCTGCGTGCGCTCGAGGCCAAGGGTCGGAAGGTACCCGGCAGCGATCGGAAGGCCTTCGGCGAGGCGATCGCGGGAATCATCGCCGGCTACAGCCGGGGGACTCGCTACGGGATCCGCCTCGACGGCGATGGTCTTCTGGCCGCGGGCGAGCCCGGCGTGCAGCTCACCTGGATGGACGCCAAGGTGGGCGACTGGGTGGTGACGCCTCGCATCGGGAAGCCGGTGGAGATCCAGGCGCTCTGGCTCAACGCGCTGCGGATTGCCGAGGAGTTCACCGCGGATCACCGCGACACCCTGCGGCGAGGCCTGGAGTCGTTCAATAGCCGCTTTTGGAATCCCTCAGCAGGCTATCTGTACGACGTGGTGGACGTGGACCACGTGCCCGGAACCGCCGATGCGTCCCTTCGGCCCAACCAGGTGCTCGCCATCGGTGGTCTTCCCTACGCGGTGCTCGACAGCGAGCTGTCGCGCTCGGTGATGGATGTTGTAGAGGCCAAGCTCTGGACTCCACTCGGCCTCCGAACTCTGCCTCGTGACGACGAACGATATGTGCCTCGCTACGAGGGAGGGGTTCTCTCGCGGGACGGATCATATCACCAGGGCACCGTGTGGCCCTGGCTCATCAGTCCGTTCGTTGAAGCGTGGGTACGAGTACACGGTGGCGGAGCAGATGCCAAGCACGAGGCTCGTCGCCGCTTCTTCGACCCACTCATGGAGCACCTGTCTCAGGGTGGAGTGGGACACATCTCCGAGATCGCGGACGCCGATCCGCCGCATACACCCCGCGGGTGCCCGTTCCAGGCCTGGTCGGTGGGCGAGGCGCTCCGGCTCGACCGGAGCGTGCTGGCAACGCCCGCTCCCGTGAGAAGGCAGCGGAGGCACGCCAATGCCGGCGGCCGCTGAGACGACTTCGGCCTGGCGTAGGCACTGGCCGGAGTATGCGATGGAGGCCGCCTTGCTCGGCATCTTCATGCTCTCGGCCTGCCTCTTTGCCTCACTGCTGTTTTATCCGGGATCTCCCATTGTCGCGGAGATACCGAACCCATTCGTCCGCCGGGTGATCATGGGGGTTGCCATGGGATCGACCGCGGTCGCGCTCAACTATTCGGCCTGGGGCAAGCAGTCCGGCGCGCACTACAATCCCGCGGTGACCTTGGCATTTACCCGGCTGGGCAAGGTGGCGCCGCGGGATGCCGTCGGCTACGTCGTCGCCCAGTTCGCGGGGGCGGTGGTCGGCGTCTGGGCCGCGGTCTTCATCGTGCATCAGATGCTGGCCGACACGGAGGTGCATTATGCCGTCACTCGCCCCGGTCCGAGCGGCCCGGGCGTGGCGTTCGCGGCCGAGGTGGTGATCTCCTTCATACTGATGACCGTGGTACTCACTGTGTCCAACCGGGCCAACCTGGCGCGATTCACCGGACTCTGTGCCGGCCTGCTGGTTGCCACCTTTATCACCTTCGAAGCGCCGCTCTCCGGCATGAGCATGAATCCGGCGCGCACCGTTGGCTCGGCCTTCTGGGCCAATGACTGGACCGCGCTGTGGGTCTACTTCACGGCGCCACTGCTGGGAATGCTGGCGGCAGCCGAGCTGTATCTCCGGAGTCAAGGTCCGCAGCGCGTCTTCTGTGCCAAGCTTCATCATCAGAATGAGAAGCGGTGCATTTTCTGCGAGAGTAGGCGGACAGCCGGACAGGCGGACCGGCGGACGGGAGCGGCCGTGGAGTCCACTGGGTAGCTCCCTCCCCACTTCCCCGCTGTCCCGCTTCCCCGCTGTCGTGGAACCTTTCGCCTGCTGCCGGCATTACACCCGCGTCACCGAATCACTTTCTGAATCGATCAAGGAGACGAGGATGAGTCGCCGCAACTGGGTTGTTGGGCTCGCAGTACTCGCAGGAATCGGCTGGTACGCATTCCGGCCCGATCTGCTCTTCGTGCGGAAGCATGTGAACGAGAGTCTGCCCCTGGCAGCAGCGCAGACCGGCGCTCCCACAGAATCGGCGTCCGCGCCGACAGGCGCGCTGGTGAGCGGCAAGTTCCATTCGGTCGCGCACGAGACCAGGGGCAGCGCCACTGTGTATCGGCTGGCCGATGGTAGCCGCGTTCTGCGGCTCACCGAATTTGCCACGTCGAATGGACCAGACGTGCGGGTCTACCTCGTGGCTGCGGCTGACGCCCCCGACAATGCGACCGTCAAGCGCGCCGGCTTCATCGAGCTCGGCAAGCTCAAGGGCACCGACGGCGACCAGAACTACGACGT
>JBJMPK010000193.1:0-6627 GCA_045803245.1 Gemmatimonadales bacterium | reverse complement strand
GTCTACAACCGGCGCGATGGACAGCCGTTCAGCGAGAACGATCTGCGGCTGCTCCAGATTCTGGGCGACCAGGTGGTGGTCGGCATCGATCGCGCTTCGGTGCTCTCGGAGAGCAGCCGCAACGAGCTGGCCCTCCGGACCAAGAACTCCGAGCTGCAGCGGGCCACCCAGCTCAAGAGCGAATTCCTGGCGAACATGTCGCACGAGCTGCGCACCCCACTCAACGCCATCATCGGGTTTTCCGATCTGATCCTCGAGGGGGGAGCGGGAGAGGTCGTGCCGCAGCAGCGGGAGTTTCTCGAGTCGGTCGCCCGGAACGGGCGCCACCTGCTGTCGCTCATCAACAGCGTGCTGGACGTCTCCAAGATCGAGGCCGGCCGCATGAGCCTCTCGCTGATGGTCACCGACATCCGCGAGTCGATCGTGGGCGCGGTGACCGACACCGCGAGCCTTCGCACCGCCAAGCGCCAGGAGTGCATACTGGACCTGGATCCGGCCCAGCTTACCATCATCGCCGATGGGATCCGGATCCGGCAGATCCTGTTCAACCTCCTGTCCAACGCCTCCAAGTTCACCCGCGAAGACGGCAAGATCTACCTCAGCGCGGTCAGGACCCGGGCCCCGATCCGCCGCCCGGCCGACCGGAGCGGCGACAAGGCTCGGCTGGTGCCCCAGGACGTCGTCTGGGTGTCGGTGGCCGATGAGGGGATCGGGATCAAGCGGGAGGATATGCCGAAGCTGTTCCAGGAGTTCAGCCAGGTGGACAGCTCGTCCAGCCGCCGAGCTCAGGGCACCGGCCTGGGGCTCGCGCTGTGTAAGAAGTTCGTGGAGATGCACGGCGGGACCATCGGCGCCGATTCGATCTTCGGACGCGGGGCCGCCTTCTGGTTCCTGCTGCCCGCCGAGGGACCGCTCCGGCGGACAGCTTAGCGGGCGGGCGGGCGAGAAAAGACTATAGCCGCCAGATAACGCAGATAAACGCAGATTAAGAAACAGCTCAACACGGATGAACACGGATCAAAAGCACGGATAGCTCCGCTACCGGAAACCTCCCCTTCCGGAAACGGGGCTTCATAGCTTTTGCTCAACAGCACACCAATTGAGTACTGCCGGCCCTTGAACAACAAGCTCCCGATCAAAGCCCCTGTATCTGCGTTCATCTGCGTCATCTGCGGCCAGGTTTTTTGGTCAAGCGCTTGAAGAACCGGGACATCAGAGTACCCTTATAGGCATGCAGCTTCTGCGGCTGGCTCGGCAGATCCTCTTGGTGCTCCCGGTTGCCCTGGCTGGGTTGCTCCGGGCACCTGCTCCACCGGATCCGGCGATACCGGCCCCGATCGGCCCCGCGGTATTCGTCAGCGCCCCCCGCCAGTCGATCCCAGCGCCGGTCCACAACGAGGCCACTTGCGCCTTCTGTCAGGCCGTCGCCTTCACCCCGTACGCTGCCCGTCCCACCGACCGCCTGCCGGAGTTGTCGCGCGCCGAGCGCTACGAGCAGGTGTCGAGTGACTGCCGTCTGATCCATTCCGCGTCGTCCAGCCCGCCCCGATCCCGAGGCCCGCCCACTCTCCGAAACGTCTGATTCGCTGCGCTGCATTGCGGCGCGAATCTCTCACATCGGAGAACCCTGATGCACTCGCATGCCCGCATGGCCACCCTGGTGGCTATTTGCTGCTTGGGTGCCGTTTCTACCATCTCTGCACAACAGCCGGCCGCCATCGATTCGCTGTCCCGGCGGTTATCCGCACTCACGGCGCGGATCGATTCCCTGGAGGCGGGACAGTGCCCCGCGGCCGCGCCTCCGGTGGCCCCCAAGCGCTCCGGCAATCCCCGGGTGGACAGCCTCGCCGCGACGCTCGAACGCCTGAACCAGCGGGTAGAGAAGCTTCGAGCGTCTCACTGTGGCACGGGTGCACGGGCCCAGGCCGCGGATACGACCGACGATCTGGCTTCCATTCGCGCAGCCGCGGCGGCAGCAGCGGGGCAGCCGGCTCCGTCACCGAGCGATACCGGCGGAGCCAAGCCTGCCCCGACGCCGGCGCCTCAGGGTGGTGGACCCCGCGGCGCGAACCTGCTGAACCCGGAGATCAGCGCGACGGGTGACATCCGCCTGGTTGCCCGGGACGGACGCCAGCATGACAACGGGGTGGCCCGCGAGTTCGAGATCGCCTTCCAGTCGGCCCTCGATCCCTACTCCAACACCAAGATCTTCCTCACCTTCGAGCAGGAGGAGGTGGGAGTGGAAGAGGGATACCTCTACTGGACCGGCCTGCCCGGCCGCCTCCGGCTCGATGTCGGCAAGTTCCGGCAACAGATGGGTGACCTCAATCGCTGGCACCTCCACGCCCTGCCCGAAACCGAATATCCGCTGGTCTACCAGCGCTTCTTCTCACCCGAGGGCTTAAGCGGCATTGGGCTTTCCTTATATACCAACCTCCCGTTCTCGCTGGCGGGTGCCACCCACGAAGTCTGGTTCCAGGCCACATCCACCAGCAACGATTCCCTCCTCGCCGGCGGCACCCAACCGGTGCTACTCGGCCGGCTGCAGAACTTCTGGCAGCTGACCCGCACCACCTACGCCCAACTGGGATTCACCGCGCTCGGCGGCGACAACGACGCTGCCGGGCTCAAGAGCCGAGTGCTCGGCCTCGACTTCCGGGCGACCTATCGCCCGCCGGAAGCCGGTACCCGCCGGGACATCACCTTCCGGGCTGAGGGGTACCGGTTCCATGCCGTCGGTGTCGGTGCAACCAGCAACCGATACGGCGGGTTTCTCGATCTCCAAGCGCGCACCAGCCAGCGCTGGGTATTTGGCGCGCGATACGATCACGTCAACGCCCCCTACGGCCCTTCCGACACCGAATGGCGCATCACTCCCAACATCACCTGGTGGGAGAGCGAGTTCGTCTATCTGAGGCTGGAAGGCGAGCACCGCCACAGCGATCTGGAGGGCAACAGGAACACGCTCTCGCTGCAGGCCGTATGGGCGATGGGGCCACACAAGCATGAGACGTATTGAAGGCGGGGAAGCGGGGAAGCGGGGAAGCGGGGAAGCGGGGAAGCGGACGAAAATACGATAGCCGTCAAGTTATAATTTCTTTAAAGGAATAGAATGATGAGTCTGACTTCACTGCTCCTTCTGGCGGGCCTGATCGCCCCGGGGGCTTCCCCCCTTCCCCGCCTCCCCGCCTCCCCGCCGCTCCGCGTCGTCACCAGCCTCACCACTTACGGTGCCATCGCGCGCGAGATCGTGGGCGATCGCGGCACGGTCACTTCGATCGCGCAGGGCGACGAGGATCCCCATTTCGTGCAGCCCAAGCCGAGCTTTGTGGCGGTGCTGCGTAACGCGGATCTGTTCGTGACCACTGGAATGGATCTCGAGCTCTGGGTGCCGGCGCTCCTCGACCGGGCCGGGAACCGGAAGATCCTCGAGGGCGGACCGGGCTTTGTCCCGGCCTACAAGGGAATCGATCTGCTGGAGGTGCCGACCTCCCTGAGCCGGTCGCAGGGCGACATCCACGTGGACGGGAATCCCCACATCCACACCGATCCCCTCAACGGCATCATCATAGCGCGCAACATTCTCGCCGGGCTGCAGCGGGTCTCGCCCGGAAACTCCTCGTTTTTCGCCTCCCGGGAACAGGACTTCGAGAACCGGGTGCTCGAGGCTACCATGGGCCCGGCGCTGGTCAAGGTGCTCACCCCGGCCACCGCCTACGAGCTGCTCCGGACCGACAAGCTCTACGACTTCATCGGGCGCCAGAAGTATCACGGCAAGCCGCTGATGGATCAGCTGGGCGGCTGGCTCCAGCAGGGGCAGGTGTTCCGGGGCAAGGAGATGGCCTGCTATCACAAGGAATGGGCCTACTTCAGCAACCGGTTCAAAATTGACTGCGTCACCTTCATCGAGGCCAAGCCGGGTATCCCGCCGACCCCGGGCCACGTGCAGGAGGTGATTGCCTTGATGAAGGAGCGGAAGGTTCCCGTATTGTTCGCCTCGAACTACTTCGACCGTAAACAGATCCAGCAAGTGGCCCAGCGGACCGGAGCCAAAGCCGTGATCGTTCCCGAGAATACCGGCGGTGCCCCGGGGGTGAACACGTACTTCGATCTGGTCAACACCTGGGTGGGGAGTCTCGCCGCGGCCTTCCACGACGTGGCGCTCAAGAGCGGAGCCTCCTGATGGATCTGAGCCTGTTCCTGCCCCCGCTGGTCGCCTGTCTCGTGATCGTGGCGATCCATTCCTACTTAGGGCTTCACGTGATCGCGCGCGAGGTGATCTTCGTCGACCTCTCGCTGGCCCAGATGGCCGCCCTCGGGTCCTCGGTGGCAATTCTCGCCGGGAGCCAGCCCGATTCGTCCAGTGCGTTCATCTACGCCCTCGGCTTCACCACTCTCGGTGCGGTGGTCTTCGCGCTCACCCGAACCAACGAAAAGGGAACCGTCCCCCAGGAAGCCATAATCGGAGTCGTTTACGTCATGGCGTCGGCGGCGGCGATTCTGGTGGCGGACCGCACGCCCCGCGGCGGGGAGGCGATCAAGGACATCCTGGTGGGCAGCCTGCTGTGGGTCACCTGGCCGGCCATTCTCCGGCTCGCCGCCGTCTATGCCGCGGTTGGCCTGTTTCACTGGCTGCTACGGCGCCGGTTCCTGACCATCTCGTTCGCTCCGGAAACCGCCGTGGCCCGAGGCTGGAGAATTAAATGGTGGGATTTCCTGTTCTATCTCTCCTTCGGCCTGGTCATCACCTTCTCGGTACCGATCGCCGGCGTGCTCCTGGTCTTTTCCTTTCTCGTCGTGCCGGCGGCGATCGCCTTTCAGTTCACCCGGCGTCAGGGCATGCTCGCCACTCTGTCCTGGACCGCCGGCGTGCTCGCCTCCGCCGCCGGCCTCTGGGTCTCGTTTCACTACGACCTGCCCACCGGCCCGGTGGTGGTGTGCATGTTCGGAGTGCTGCTCCTGGCGGCGTATATGCTGCGGCGGGTGCTGAAAGTCGGGCCGGCCATGAGCCCGACAACGGCAGCAGTCTCCGGCCATGTCAGGAGTGGGTGATTAGGCGGTCAGGCGGTCAGGCGGTCAGGCGATGTCATCCTGAGCGAAGCGAAGGAGCCGAAGTCTGGTGTCCGCAAAGAAGCTCGCTTGTCGAACGGTTTCGGCCCCTTCGCTTTGCTCAGGGTGACACTGCCTTACCGCCTACCGCCGTACCGCCTTACAGCCTGACCGCCTACGTAGGGTGGGGTCCGGAACGCCGTGCGGCGGAGCAGCTCGAGGTGCGAAGCCACGATATCGGCCAGTTGCTGCGCCAGATCGAGGTGAGCCGCTTCCAGGGCCGCCGTGGGCGCGCTGAAGATCATGGCCCCGTGCACTCGGCCGGCGCCCCGCAAGGGAACCAGCAGCTGGCTTCCTCCCGCGGCGTCCAGCGCGGTGCCGGGAATCTCGCCGGTCAGGACCTGCACGATAGGCGTTCGGGCCACCGAGGTGAGCACGGCGCGCCGCTCTCCCGGGTGAAGCAGTGCCACCCGTTCCTCATTTCCCACCGGTAGGACAAAGACCAGCTTGACGAACGGCAGGATCCGGGCGCCCTCCAACGCTATCAATCGGGTGGCCGCGGCGGCATCGGCGGCCATGGCCAGCGACCCGGCGATCCGGAGCAGCACTTCCGCCGTCACATCTCCGACCGGGGGCTTCCGCTCCGGAGTCTCCGCGGCGGCCGGGCGCAGAAATTCGGCGATCTGGGGCAGCATCAGCCCGCCGAGTAACACCAGCAGCTCCACGTCTTCCACTTCGTAGAGGTCGGGACCGATGCTCCCCACCAGGAGATAGGCCGGCGGATGTCCCCGCAGGCCCAGCCTGACACCGGCGATCGCGCGAATGTCGGCGCCGGCGGGGTCGCTGGCCGAGAGGAAGCCGCGGGGCCAGCGGTCGTCCTCATACGCGTCAGGCACCAGCAGCTCGCTTCGGCCACCGAAGATTCCGGTGATGTCGAGATAGTCCGGGTTGAGCACCAGCGACGGGTCGGACCAGAGCGGGCCGCCAGGATGCTCGCCCAGCCGGAAGTATTGGGTCGCCGTCGCATTGGGAACCAGCAGCTCGATGTGCTCGTGGGGCAGGAGGGGCGCGAGGCCGCGGCCGATCGCCAGCAGAAAGCGCTGCGGCGTGCTGCCGTCCCGATTCGCCTGGGCCACGGTCTCCAGCAGCCCGGCGATCCGCTCCTGCTGGCGCGACGTCGCTCCTTCCGCCGGGGTCCACTGCCGGGCGATCCGGCCCAGCATGGGTCCCACTCGCTGGGCGACGCATTGCAGCACCACCCGCTCGACCGGCCCGTACCGTCCCGCCTGCAGATCGGCTACCAGCAGGAGCGCCACATCGCGCTTACCGAATCGGATCGGAAGACACGACGCCGAGCCATAGCCGGCATCGGTGACGATCTCCTCCAGTAGCGAGAGCTGTTCGGGCTTGAGGTAG
Organism: Gemmatimonadales bacterium; assembly: GCA_045803245.1. Classification (GTDB taxonomy): domain Bacteria; phylum Gemmatimonadota; class Gemmatimonadetes; order Gemmatimonadales; family GWC2-71-9; genus CAVVWJ01. The sequence goes on along the minus strand of JBJMPK010000193.1, from coordinate 162 downwards.
GGAGTAGGAATCGGGACTGCGAGATCGTCTTCGGCGAGTGCCTCCGGGCCCAGCAGAACCACGCCGCCCTGGGCCGGATACAGCCACAGCCCCATGAGATCGTGCGGCACCTCGACCGCGAGCGTATTGGAGAGGGCTTCGTGCCAGGTGGCGAGTGCCACC